>NZ_JAGQBA010000007.1 GCF_024345395.1 Cyanobium sp. Tous-M-B4
AGCGACTCAGAAAACTTACAACACCGTCGGCTCTCGCCTTCTTCGTCGTAAGCCTGCTCGCTTCCGGGGCTTCCCCCCTTGCGCGCAGTCCAAAAACATATCACCTCTGTTGCCCGGTTGGCAAGGACCCGTATCGAGCGCGACAGCGCACCAAGCCAAAACCATTGCGGCCAGGCATTTAGGCGCATTGCATTTGCCGCCTCCCCTCTGGGGCCGCTGCAGGCCCTTCAGCGCCATATGCGCAACAAGGTGGCTAAGTGGGGGACGCCACTGGGGCAGGGAGGCTCACAGAGCTCTGCTGGGGAAGGGCAAAAGCAGCTGAAAGAGCCTCACTTTCATGCCATAAAAAAGCCGCGACCGAAGTCGCGGCTTGACGAGGGCGCCTAAGCAGGGAGCCCAGGATGAATTGCTCTTAAATTTCAGAACAGACCAAGGGTGAGTGACTTGTCGATCGGCATAGCTGCGCCAATGCCGAGATAAATCGCAAACACCGTGCCGAACAAGAAGGTGGCCATGGCCACGGGCCTGCGGAAAGGATTCTGAAACTTGTTGAAACTCTCAATGAAGGGCACCAGCATCAGACCTAGGGGGATCATCGTCTGCAGGGCAATGCCCAAAAGCTTGTTAGGAACGACCCTGAGGATCTGGAAAACGGGATACAGATACCACTCAGGGAGGATCTCGAGCGGAGTTGCAAACGGATCGGCCTTGTCACCCAACATGGCCGGATCCATGACTGCCAAACCAACCATGCAACCAATGGTCCCGAGGATCACCACGGGGAACATGTAGAGGAGGTCGTTGGGCCAGGCTGGCTCACCGTAGTAGTTGTGACCCATACCCTTCGCCAACTTGGCGCGGAGCTTGGGATCGGTGAGATCGGGCTTCTTGAGGATGTGCATGGCAGCTGCCGGCAGCAGGGATCTTTTGAGGTGTTGGAGTGGAGCTTAAGGGGGAAGATTCGGGAAGCGAGAGGCCTCGAATCAATAGGTCACAAGGGACCAGAGATGCCCTGCTTCCGGATCATCAGGAAGTGCATCAGCATGAAAACGGCAAGCAGCCAAGGCATCACGAAGGTGTGCAGGCTGTAAAAGCGGGTCAGGGTTGACTGGCCAACACTCTCTCCACCACGGAGGAGCTCAACCATGAAATCACCAATGACCGGAACAGCCGCGGGGACTCCGGAAACAATTTTGACGGCCCAGTAACCGAGCTGATCCCAAGGCAAGGAGTAGCCGGTAACGCCGAAGGAAACCGTGATCACTGCCATGGTGACGCCAGTAACCCAAGTGAGCTCCCTTGGGCGCTTGAAACCACCGGTGAGGTAAACGCGGAAGACGTGCAGGATCAGCATCAGCACCATCATCGAGGCGCTCCAGCGGTGCACAGACCTGATCAACCAGCCAAAGCTGACATCGGTCATGAGGTACTGAACAGAGGCATAGGCCTCAGTCACCGTTGGCTTGTAATAGAAGGTCATCGCAAACCCAGTGGCGAACTGGATCAGGAAGCACACCAGGGTGATGCCGCCCAGGCAGTAAAAAATGTTGACGTGGGGAGGGACGTATTTCGACGAGATGTCGTCGGCAATCGACTGGATCTCAAGGCGCTCGTCGAACCAGTTGTAAACCGGGTTCGAAGCCTGTCCGGAGTTTCCAGCAGGAGTGTTCGCCATGCAGCTGGGAGGTTTGGTTGCGAGAGTCTACCGATGACCTCGAGCCGCTTGTGAGTGCCCCGCCCCTTAGGCCAGAGCCTTCTCAACCGTTTGCAACAGCCGTGAAAAACCGCTTGGCAACACTGCTGCAGCATTTGCTTGGCACCGTGCTGGCCCTAGCCCTGCTGGCAGCCAACTGCGCGACGGCCTTGGCCCTCAGCGATACCCAGCAGCTGGTGGTTGAGGCGTGGCGCCTAGTGAACCAGAGCTACGTGGATCCCGGACGCTTTGAAACGGTGCATTGGAAGCGGCTGCGCCAAAAAGCGCTCGAGCAACCAATCAACAGCTCAGGCGATGCCTACGACGCCATCGAATCAATGCTCACCCCCCTTGGGGATCCCTATACCCGCCTTTTGCGGCCTGCCGACTACGCCACCCTGCGCTCTAACACTCAGGGCACCGTGACCGGAGTGGGACTGCAGCTGGGCTTGCGCAGCGACGACCAAGCAATCGTTGTGATCGCCCCCCTGGACGGCTCCCCCGCCGCTGAAGCTCTGATCCCTAGTGGCGCCGAGGTGCTGCGGGTAGATGGCCAGGCCACTGAGGTTCTGGGGCTGGAACGCACCGCTGCCGCCCTGCGCGGCCCCGCCGGGAGCCGGGTGCTGTTGCAACTCAACATGCAAGGGCAGTCCCGGGAAGTGGAGCTCGAACGGCGAGAGGTGGAGCTGCGTCCGGTACGCAGCAAGCGGCTGCGGGTGGGAGATCACACCCTCGGCTACCTGCGTATCACCCAATTTTCTGAACCGGTGCCCCAGGACGTGCAGGAAGCCCTCGCCGATCTCAACAGCAAGGCGATCGAGGGGCTGATTCTTGATCTGCGCAACAACTCCGGCGGGCTGGTGAGCGCCGGCTTAGCCGTGGCCAACGACCTACTCAATGGCGAGCCCATCGTGGAAACCCAGGACCGTGATGGACTCAGCTCGCCCCAACAGGCCAACCCCGGCATGCTCTTCGATGGGCCGATGCTCACCCTGGTGAACGGCGGCACAGCTAGTGCCAGCGAAATCCTGGCGGGAGCACTTCAAGACAATGGCCGCAGTGAGCTGGTGGGAGCTCAAACATTCGGCAAAGGGCTGATTCAGACCCTGATACCCCTGGGCGACACCAGCGGCCTTGCCGTAACCGTGGCCCGCTACCTCACCCCCAGCGGCCGCGACATTCAGCACCAGGGAATCGCGCCGGATCTAGTGCTGCCCGAACCCGAACCCCTAGATCCCGGCGGTGAAGGTGACAGCTGGCTGGATGCCGCGGGCCGCTTGCTGGCCAGCAGGCTTGAAGCGACCCTCTGAATATGGGAGAGCGCACATATCACGATCCACTGCACGGGGCGATTCGACTCGATCGCAGCGATCCGGCCGAAGCCCTGGCCATCGACCTGATCGATTCCGCCCCCTTCCAGCGCTTGCGCCGAGTGCGTCAATTGGGGCCAGCCTTTCTGACCTTCCATGGAGCCGAGTCAAGCCGCTTCACCCATTCCCTCGGGGTGCTGCACCTAGCCCGACTAGCCCTGCAACAGCTGGAGCGCCGCCACCTTGAACTGGCGGAACATCGAGCCGTGCTCTACGCCGCGGCCCTGCTGCACGATGTGGGCCACGCACCCCTGAGCCACTCCGGCGAGGAGATGTATGGGCTGCACCACGAGACCTGGTCGGGACGGCTAATCCGGGAGCATCCGGCCTTGCGCGACCGCCTCGAAGCCCACGCCCCCGGCACGGCCAGCGTCGTGGCCGACCTGCTGGAGCACGGCCGCCACCCATGCCCGGCAATCAAGGCCCTTGTGAGCAGCCAACTGGACTGCGACCGGCTCGATTACCTAGTCCGCGATAGCTACAGCACTGGCACTACCTACGGCCGGCTGGATCTCGAGCGGATCCTGGCCGCCTTCACCTTGGCTCCCGATGGCCAGCTGGCGATCACCCCGAAGGGCCTGATGGCCGTGGAGCACTACCTGGTGGTGCGCAACCTGATGTATCGCAGCGTCTACAACCACCGGCTCAACGTGGTGTGCAACTGGCTGCTCAACCAGGCCATCGCCACCGCCCGACGCCTGGGACCAAAGCGAGTGTGGGCTGACCAGGTGATGGGCCGCTGGCTGTGGCACTGCGACGCTCTCGATCTGGAGTCATTTCTTGCCAACGACGACATCCGCACCGGCTACCACCTGATGCGCTGGATGGAAGAGGGCCCGGCCGAACTGCGGGATCCTTGCGGTCGACTGCTGGAGCGGCGGCTGCTCAAGGCCACCGATGTGAGTCATTGCAGCCCCGCCCAGCGACTGGAGCTCCTGGCTGCAGCGAGGCAGTTAAGCGAAGCGGAAGGCCTAAGCGCGGAAACCAGCTGCGGCCTGCAGCAGCGGCAGAGCCGCGGTTATCACCCCTATAAAGGCGGCCTGCGCCTTTGGGATGGCGAGCACCTACAGGCCCTAGAGCAGCGCTCAAGCCTGGTGCAAAGCCTCACCGTTGCAGTCGAGCTGGCCTGGCTGATCCATCCCGGTGAGGTGGCACCTAAGTTGCGCCAATTGCTGGGTCGCTGAGCGGGCATGGGGATAGGGATAGGGCCGGGAATGGAGTTTGAGCCTGCTCGGGGAGCCTTGTTGGTTGCAGACGAATCTGGGCGAGGCAGCCACCGGCTTGTACTGCCCGCCTCCTGCCAAACCCCATTACCCGCTCTGGTGCAACAAGCAATCGATAGTGGCGACCTGCTGGGTAAGGGGCCAATCGAGGGCCAGGTGCTGCTCGAGGCCGGGGCCTGGCGTATCGGCCTAAGCCAACTTGGCGAGCTGCAGCGCACCCTGGGGGGCCGGGGGCTTGAGCTGGTAACGATCTGCAGCAGTCAGCCCCACACCCACGTAGCAGCTGCGGGGCTGGGGATCTTGAGCCAGTGGCCTAATTCGGCTGCTCCTACGAGCCCCGCCAAACCAGAATCCGACCTGCAAGTGCATCAGGGCACCCTGCGCTCCGGCGACCATCTGGAGACATCGGGCAGCGTGCTGCTGCTTGGGGATGTAAACCCAGGCGCGCGGATTTCAGCCGCAGGCCACGTGCTGGTGTGGGGGCGATTGAGGGGTATGGCCCACGCCGGCTGCCAGGGCGACAACACCGCCCGCATCGTGGCCCTGCAGCTACGGCCGCTGCAGCTGCGCATTGCCGAAGCGGTTGCCCGGGGCCCCGAGGGCGCCCCCCCCGCCGGGTTTGCCGAAGAAGCTCGAATAGTGGCGGGCGCCATCCAAATAGACCCGGCCCAACCAATCTGGCCCCTTAGCGGTTGATTACACCCAGACCGCCCAGCACACCGGCCACCGCCATAAACCAGAGCGGCGAAATGCGGGTGCGCAACATCAGCACGCAAACCAGCACCGACACCACCACCCCAGCCCAATTGGTGTCAGCCGTGCGCATAATCTTGAGCCCCACGGCAAACAAAATTCCTAAGGTGATTGGCCCGAGGCCTCGCTCAAAGGCCACCCGCCATGGAGAGTGTTCGAGGCGCTTCCAACTAAGGCAGGCGATGACCATCAGCAAGGTAGAGGGCAAAAGGATCGCTGCTTCGGCGCCGTAGGCGGAGAGCAGGGCCCAGAGAGGCCCCTCCCGCCAGCCGGCCCCGAGCCCAAGCAAGCCCACCAACATTGAGCTGGGGCCAGGCGCCGCCTCCGCCAGGGCATAAAGATCGGCAAATTGGGTATTAGTGAGCCAGCAAAACTGGGCCACCGCCAAATGGTGATATTCCGCCAGCAGGGTGTTGCCACCGCCGAGTGAAAACAGCGACAGCGATAAAAACTGCCACAGCACCTGCACCAAGGTGCCCAAATCAGAGAGGCGCGCTGGCTCACACGCCACCGCCACGGCCAGCAGCCCACTCATGGATTGCTCTGCCGGCGGGGCCAATACCAAGCCATGGCCAAAGGCCCGGCGATCAACACCACTGGAATCAAGCGCTGGTCAAACAAGCTGAGTGCCAAAAAGACCACCGCAGCAAGCAACAAAGCAACCCGATCATTCCAATATTGATCAAGAATCTTGAATCCCATGGAAAGGGCCATCCCTGCTGCCGCAGCCACCACCCCGGCCAGCACCCGATCTACCGAGGGGATGGTGTGGAAATGGAAGTAGGCCAAACCCAGCCCCATCAACAGGCTGAAGGGGAGCAGGAGCATGCCGGCAAGGGCTACCAAAGCGCCTGGTAAACCGTGGAACTCGGCGCCGATGTACACGGCCATGTTGATCTGGTTTGGCCCCGGGAAAAGGCGGGCAACCGTGAGTCCAGTGAGGAATTGCTCGTTGGACATCCAACGGCGCTGCTCGACCACAATCCGCTGGCTCCAGGCCGACAGGCCACCACCAAAGGCCGAGAGCGCCACCTGAAGCATCCCCCAGAACAACTCAGAAAGGCTGGGGCGCGGCTCAGTCATGGACGAAGTGGGGATCCGGTGGCAATTCACCGTCCTCGTGTTGGCTGGGATCAAGTGGATCTGGAGCGTGATATTTCTTTGCCGCATCCCAGTCGGCCTGGAACGTGCTGCGCAGCCTCGCCACCACCTCGGGGGCATCGGATTCGATGCCGAGTTCGCGACGCAGATCAAATGCGCTGCGATCGATGTTCATCGAACCGGTCTGGGCGTAGGCACCGTCAACCAAAAGTAACTTGGCGTGCAGTTTTAGGTGCTTCTGCCGGCGCACCTTCACGCCAAAGCGCTCCATCACACGCAGTGAAGAGAAAGTGTCGTAGATGTCCCAGTCGGAAATGCCGTGCTTGCCACCACAGAGGAAGCGCACCTTCACGCCGCGCTCCCGGGCAGAAATTATTCTCTCCAAAATCACCGCATCCACAAATTTTGGGTGCTGAATCCAAAGGCTCTCAAGCGCCATATCGATGATCCTGGCCATTTGGCCGCGACTGTGAACGCTGCTCCACACCAGGCCCACAGTGAGATCGGGATGGAAAAAGCTGCGGTTCCAGTCGGCCTCAAAGCCAGCGATCACCTGCTCTACAACAGGCACCGCGTAGCTGACGACCCCGTAGTCACGGGTCTCAGTGAAGTATTTGTCGCTGAGGTTGAAGGTGGCAACCAGCACGCAGGTGGAATCCACTACCAGCGATTTCTCGTGGGTCACTGGAAAGGCTTCGCTGGTCCAGGCCACCTCAATGCCGCAGGCGCCGAGGCGCGCATAGGCCTCATCATTCCAACGGTCGCCGCCGGAAGTGTGTGGATTGAGCATCACCCGCACCTGCACGCCACGCTGCTGCGCCCGGATCAAGGCCTGCTCGATGGTCTCCGACTGCAACTTGAACTGCTTGAGCCGAAGTCTCTCCTGGGCAGCATCAATCAAGGCCACCACAGCCACTGGGCCGTCATCGGGCATCACCAGCAGCTGCTGGTGATGGTGCAGATGGTTAAGCCCGCCTGGGGTTTGAGTCATCCCTTCTCGGAGCCTGATCACCCCTTTTAGAGCAGCTGCCGCCAGTAGCAATGCCAGCCCCGATACCTGCAACTCAAGGCTTTGGCCTTAACCTGCCCTCAATCCAGCCTGTGCCGTGGCCGCCACGTCTACCCGCTACATCCTGATCTGCTCCGGCAAAGGAGGCGTGGGCAAAACCACCCTCACCGCCAACCTCGGCATTGCCCTTGCCAAGCAAGGTGCCCGCACCGCCGTGCTCGATGCCGACTTCGGCCTACGCAACCTCGACTTGTTGCTCGGCTTGGAAAACCGGATCGTTTACACAGCCCAGGAGGTGCTGGCAGAAACCTGTCGCCTCGAGCAAGCATTGGTAAAGCACAAGCAGGAGCCAAATCTGGCCTTGCTTCCCGCTGGAAATCCACGGATGCTCGAGTGGCTCCAGCCCGACGACATGCGCAAGATCGCTGCCATGCTTGGCGAGCATTTCGATTACGTATTAATCGATGCACCGGCGGGCATTGAGGGCGGCTTCAAGAACGCCATGGCGGCCGCAGGCGAAGCAATCGTGGTCACAACCCCGGAGGTTTCGGCCGTGCGAGATGCCGACCGGGTGATTGGCCTGCTCAACAGTGAAGGCGTTAAGCCGATCCAGCTTGTGCTGAACCGGGTGCGGCCAAAAATGATGGCAAATCAGGAGATGCTGGGAGTAAGCGATGTCACCGACATCCTGGCCCTGCCCTTACTTGGCCTAGTGCTGGAAGACGAACAGGTGATTGTGAGCACCAATCGAGGTGAGCCCCTCACGCTCACCGGCAATAGTTCACCGGCTGGCCGCGCTTACACGAATGTGGCTCGCCGCCTGCAGGGTGAAGAGGTGCCACTGATCGATCCGAGCAAAGAGCGCCAAGGGCTGCGGGCCACGATTGGGCGACTGATGCAAACCAAGATCTTCTGAAGCCGATGACCTTGCTTGATGTGATCAACAAACTGTTGGGGCGGCAGCCCGCCAGTGCCAACACGGCTAAGCAACGACTGCAGTTGGTGCTAGCCCACGACCGCAGCGACCTCAATCCCGAGCTGCTGCAACAAATGCGCCGGGAAATCCTTGAGGTTGTGAGTCGTTATGTGGAAATCGACTTTGAGGAAGGGGATGTGACCCTGGAAACGGAGGACCGAGTAACGGCCCTAGTAGCCAACCTGCCGATTCGGCGAGCCAAGCTGCCGGCTCCCGCCCCTATCTCTGAGCCAACCCTGGAGAGCGAGCTCAATTCCTGAGACAGTGTGGGAACGCTGAGGGGCAGCCGCACCAATGCCATGCCCTGTTCAACCGCCTTCGAGCATCCAGAACTCTCCGCCGCTGAGCGGCGTGTGCTCCAGCAATTGGAACTGGGCTACAGCAACAAAGCAATTGCCGCAGCCTTAATTCTTAGCAGGCGCACGGTCGAAAGCCATATGTCGAGCCTACTGGCCAAAACCGGCTGTCAAAGCCGCACCCAGCTGCTGCTCTGGGCGCTGGGTGAGCGATAAGCTCAATACATGGTTGCCGCATAGCGACTTCCATTGCCGGCTTAGCTCAGTGGTAGAGCAGCGCTTTTGTAAAGCGAAGGCCATCGGTTCAAATCCGTTAGCCGGCTTTTAGGTTCAGATCGGTTGCGGCAGTAAGGAACAGCGCCTGGAGCCCCGTAGGTTGACTAATGAATGGTTGTCAAGACATGGGGCCCGGGGGTACTAAGCGAAGCCCGTCCCTGGGAACTCAACTTGCATAGCTAGTCGGACAAAAGACAAGGCGTAAGCACCCCGCGACAATCGGGCCAGCCAAGTAGCCAGCCAGGGCCTTGAACCAAGCCCAGAACCCGACTGACTCCCCCCTTGTCTTTCTTCACGGCCCTTGATCGATTAAGTGCTGACGCCCACCTGATGGCGCATCAACGGGGTCTGGAATGTGCAGGTCATCTAGGTGAACCTGCGCCAGGGCAGCACAACCCATCCCGACATGGCCCTGCGGGCGATCACCACCGGCCAGCGCGATCAATGCAACCTTTCGAGATCGAGGCCCTTGGTTTCGATTCGGTAAAACCAGGTGATGGCGGCCCCCACCAGGGAGGTAATCGCCAGCAAGGGCAGCAGCCTCTGAGTGCCCCAATGGGTGAGTAAGACCGGGAAGAGAAAGGCTGTGATGACGGCGCCCACCTTGCCGGCGGCGGCGGCGACTCCGGCGCCCAGGCCCCGCAGCCGGGTGGGGAACACCTCCCCAGCAAGCAGGTACGTCTGGGAATTGGGGCCCAGGTTGGTCATGAATTGGAACAGCACAAAGCCCGCCACAATCAAGGGCAGGTTGTTGGCGCTCTCAGCGGAGCCGGCTCCGGCGGCGGCCAGAACCAGGCCTAGGGCACAGCCGATAAAGCCAAGGATCTGCAAGGGGATCCGCCCCCAGCGATCCGCCAAAACGATCGCCACACTGATCCCAACCAGGAAGGCCACATCGATCAAGGCCGTGCCCCGGGCAGCGAGCAGATCGTCACGGATTACGCTTACTACGTTGTGGTCGCCCGACTGCATGCCAAAGGCGGCGGCGATGATCACCGGGGTGAAGATACCGATGCCGTAGGTGGAGAGGTCTTGGAGGAACCACGGCACGGATGCCAGGGTGGTGGCCTTCAGCAGCCGGCCCTGAAACAGTTCTCGCCAGTCGGCGGGCTTGGAATGGTCTCGGATTGAACCATCAGAAGCGGACGCAATGGCAAGGGCAACGTCTTGGCGATTGAGCAAACGCTCCAGGTGGGTCTGTGCTTCTTCCACCTCGCCGCGGCTGATCAACCAGTGGCTGCTTTCGGGCAGAAACAGGCGGCCCCACACCACCAAAGCCACGGGCAACACCGGCATCAAATAGAAGATCCGCCAGGTTTCGAGGTCGGGGCGGCTCGCCAGCAGCACCGCCGCCAAGGCTGTTCCCACAACGGCTCCAACGGCCTGGAAGCTGAATGCTCCGAGCACCAGGCGGCCCCGGATGCTTGCCGGAATGCTCTCGGAAATCACCAGATGAGCCGTGGGATAGTCAGCGCCCAGGGCCAGACCGATCACAAACAGGCAGCCCACCAGCCAAGTGGTATTGGGGCTAAAGGCTGCTGCCACCAAACCAATCAGCAGCAACACCATTTCAGCGATGAAGACCGGCTTGCGGCCGAAGCGATCGGCCAGGCCGCCCAAGGCGAGGGCGCCAATCATGATCCCGAACAGGGTGGCGGCGGTCACAAAGCCGCGATCGGTGGCGCTCATGGCGAACTGTTCGCTCACCAGGGGCAGGGCGATACCACCCATGAAGACGATGAGCCCCTCAAAAAATTTTCCCGCCGTCGCCAGCGACCACACCAGCCACTGCATGCTGGAGAGGGGCGGGCCGGGCAACTCAGCACCGTCTTGCCAGCGAGGCACCTCCTCGATGTAAGCCTGGACGGTTTGCTGGTCCACGGACTCAGAACGTAAGCCTTGAGTATGGGCTGGACTTCACTGGCCGGCTTGTGTTCTGGGATTCCTGCCAGGCGAAATGGCACCGAAGCAATCGCCCAACAGAATCGGGAAGGCCGTGGCCGTTAGCCCCAGTGACTACCCATGGCCATCAGCATCCCCAAGCTCAGCGGTTTTAAATCCTTGGCCTTGACGGGCACCGAGGAAAAGTCGCGGCGTAGGCCATGCACAAGGGTCATGCCCGGTGGAATAGGCAGGACTTGATTTTTTCATTCGAAGCACGAAGTCTGCCAGCTCAGGCCTGTTGCCAGATGGGATGCACACTTAAATGCTCGACAAGAAGCGTCGCGTGGCATCCCTGACCGTAAATGATCGAGACAAGTCGATCAAATTTGCAGGGGCACAAAGTGCACGCGTTGAGGAGTAAAGATCGACTACGAGAACCTGAGACCAGCTTGTCTTGTCAAACTCCCTACAACAGCATCTAACCCTTCCAATCCATTGTTCGGGTCGGCATTAAAGGCAATTGCTCGAAGATAACGACGGCGAGATCCGCGCCAGTTGCAACGGCAGGGGATTTGCCTACTCGCTGCCGAGACGATCCAGGACATAGCTAGCCAGTTATATCCCTCGGACGGGACTTGATTCGATGTCAAGATGCGGAAGGATCCAACACTGATCATTCTTCTTTGTCAAGCAGCTCAGGAGAGATCTCAATCATCACCTCGCAGTGGTTCAACCATCCGTTGCCGACCAGAGTTCATCATCTCTGTGTAGGAAAGAGCCCTTGGCCGTTCCGGTTCGAAGTTAATAGTCTTTAGGCCTTCTCTTTGAGCCCTAGGCTTGCCTGCACTGAGTTTTCCAACCATCCATGCCACGGCCAAGGAAGCAACTAGAGCAACAAGGACTGTCATGGGCTCTCCGCAGATCTTGCCTGCCTAATTATGCAGCAGAAACAGGTGCCACCTGAAATACACAGAGCCAAGTTCACCAGTGCCAGGCACCTGGTTGACGGCTATGGCTACAGCTATCGCTATGGCGTTGAATTCAAATCAATCGACTAAGACAGCCAGCAGGTGATAAAAATATGTTAGGTCGACTATCTCGCCCCTAACCGACGCCTTAGGACATTCAAGCTTGTTCTCCGATTTCCCGTTTATGCCCTTAAAAGCAACGCATCACCACCTGCAGCGGCAGCTCCCAATGGCCATATCCTGGCTCTCGTAGCATTGGGCTCCCCCATGGTGAGCCCCGGAACCGCCCAGGCCCAAATAGCAACCGAGGCCAGCACCAAAGAGCAAGCCATCTTGGACAAGATCCGGCAACTCAAAGCTCCCCGCTGGAAAAACTTCGGCAGCTGTCGCTACGACTGGGGTGCTTGGCGCCTACCTCTATCGCAGCGGAAATAAAAACCAAAGTGGCGAAAACTTGATGCTGGCCAATCTGTACGCCACCGCCAAACCGTTAGTAGTCCAAACCCAGGCCCCCTAGGTTTCCCCCTGGGCTCGCCCAGCTAGAAGCCAGATACCAAGGGCCAGCAGTACCCAGGGCAAAAAGCTGAGCTCCATCAAGTCGGACAACACCTGCAGCAAGGGCTCCATAGCCCAATAAAACACTGCTACCGAGACCGCCACCACAACAATCAGAGCCCCCATGCCTACACGCTCCTAAATGCCTGGGGGCAGTAGAGCACCGGCTCGCAATACCCGCCAGCCTCCCTGGGCGCGCCAAGCAACAACCGTGCTGGCCTGACCTGCGCCGAGGGGCCAGGGGATCGGTGCCAGAAGCGGCACCCCTGGAAATTGCTGGGCAGCCTCCTGAGCTGTGCATGCGGCCGGACAGCCTGAAATGTTGGCGCTGGTTGTAGCCAAGGGGCCACTTAGCTGCAGCAAGGCCTGGGCTTCCGCACTGGCCGGCAGCCGCAGGCCCAGGCTCGACCCACCGGGATTGAGGGCCTCTGCCACCACTCCAACGGCAGGTAGCACCAAAGTGACCGCCCCAGGCCAGGCCCAGGCAGCCATCTCCAACCACTCAGAGCGCGGCGCTATGCCCAGGCAAGCAAACAGAGCTTCGGAGCTGGCCGCCATCAAAATCAAAGGCTTGTCTGCCGGGCGTTGTTTCAGGCGCCAAAGCTGGTTGGCCTGGCCAGGAGAAGCCGCCAGGGCTGGCAAGGTATCTGTGGGGAACAGGGCAGCTGAACCCTCAAGGAGCAATGCCGCCAGATCTGGTGGCTCCAAAGCTGGAGATGGAACCGGCAACAATCCAGGCTTAATGGTCATGGCAATCCCTACCCGATCCTGGCCAGCGAGCCGACGCAAAGCGCTCTACCCCCTCGAGATCCCCATGGGAGCGCACCTCTGCATATCCGGCAGCATTGAGTAGATCGATCACCGCATGGCTCTGATCGAAGTGATGCTCCATCAGCAGCAGACCACCAGGCGCAAGGGCCGCCGCCCCACCCGCCACTATTAGGCGCAGAGCGTGAAGTCCATCGACTCCGCCATCGAGGGCAATTACCGGCTCATGCTCTCTCACCCCGGGCTCCAAATCAGCCCAAACCGCTGTCGGTATGTAGGGGGGATTGCTCACCACCAGCTCAAACTGTCCCCACCAAGGGCTCAACGGCTGCCACCAATTGCCCTCCAGCAATTGCACCCGATTGGCAACGCCACCTGCCGCCAGATTAAGGACTGCCTGGCGAAGAGCCCCTGGGCTGCAGTCGACGGCCCAGCCGCGACTGGATGGCCAGGCCAGGGCCAAGGCCAGGGCCATACAGCCAGAGCCGGTGCCGAGATCGGCCCAACAGCCAGGGGCGGAAGGGGCCAGCTCCAGGGCCAGCTCCACCAGTAATTCCGTTTCCTGCCTAGGGATAAGCACTCCTGGGGCCACGCTGATTTCCAGGTCACGCCAGGGGCAGCGCCCCACAAGATATTGAAGCGGCTCGGCTGTATCGAGATGGCAGCTCCACATCGCCTCCAATTGGATGAGATCACAGGCAAGTTGAACCGGCAACTGAGGCTGAAGCCGCAGCTGCTGTTGAACCCGCCAGGGCAGGCCTCCCGCCAGATCCAGCAGCCAGTCGAGATCACCAGGGCTGCCGCCCAAGGCTAGTTGCTGTCGCCGCCAGGCCAACAACTGCTCCCCATCGAGCTGCCCATTCACCATGGCTTCAGGCTAGGCCGGACGCCAGCAAAGCCCAGGCTCAGCCCGCACCAGCCCCTGAAGCTCTAAGGCCAGCAAACGGGAGGCAAGGGAGGCCGCAGGCTCCTCCAGCATCAGGCAGAGCTGCTCAAGCGAAGCTCCGTGCCCCAAGGCTGTTATCAGCGCGGGATCGGCTGATCGCAGTAGCCCGTGGGCGGCCGCAGGAGCAGCGGGATCTGGCGACGCCAGGGGGCCAGGCCCTAGCTGGCGAATTAAATCTGCGGGCTCAAGCAGCACCGTGGCGTCTTGGGCGAGCAGACGATTGCTACCGGCAGCCGATGCCTTGCCAGCATCAGCCGGCACGGCCCAGACCGGCAACTCCTGCTGCATGGCGAGGGTGGCCGACTGGAGAGCCCCACTGCGCATAGGGCACTCGACCACCACCACCGCCCGAGCCAGGCCGACCTGCAGCCGGTTGCGAGCCGCAAAATGACCTGCCTGCACCGCAGTGCCCGCCGGCAACTCGCTCACAAGCAACCCCGCGGCACCTACCTCAGCCTGTAGCTGCTGATGGTGCCTGGGATAAACCCGCTCAAGGGGAGTGCCCAACACCCCCACAGGCCGGCCGCCCTTGGACAAGCAGCCCCGGTGTGCGGCTCCGTCGATACCTTCTGCGAGGCCACTCACCACCGGCCAACCCGCCTGGGCAAGGGCCGCACCGATGGCCTCAGCCATAGCCAACCCATGCAGGGAGGGCCGGCGCGTGCCCACGACCGCAATGGCCTGGCGGCGCCGAAGCAAGGGCCACAACCCGCCCTTACCCCTCCAATACAAGCGCAGAGGCGGCCGCGCCAAGGCGAGCAACTCGGGCGGGAAGGCCGGATCAGCCGGCACCAACACCCCCTTGCCGCCGCGCAGCTCTTGGCAGAGACGGGGCAAGGGATCGGGACCCCAGCGATCGCGATAACGCTGCAGCTGGCCGCAGCCCACCGCACCAAAACCGGCAAGGGCAGCAAAGGCCTCGAGCGGTGCGCCCCAGGCTGCCGCCCAGCCACAAAAGTTGTCCCGAATGGCAACCAGCCGCTGGGCGCCAATTCCCGGACAACCCGACCACAGCAGCCACCAAAGCCGCTGCTCCTGACTCCAACCGGCGCCATCGGCGCTCCGCAGCAGCCCCTGAATCGCCATACCACCTTCAGTACAGATGTACTGATCCTAATGTGGTCCCCGCGCCAGGGCCGCCACCGCGGCCGCCAGATCCGCGGGCAAGCGGCGCACCAGCCGGCGCTGATCAAGTCCAGGGGCGCTCTCCACCAGCACAAGCTCAACCCTTGCCTCAGCCGCCAGCTTTCCGCTTGCAGCAAAAAAACGGCTTCGCCAAGGCAATTTCAGACCACAGCGCGGCAGCACCTCGCTCCACAGCTGCACAGCATCGCCGTGAAACAGGGGCTGCTTGTATTCAATGGTCAAACTCACCACCGGCAGCTCCAAGCCCCGAGCGGAAAGATCGCTGTAGGCGATACCAGCTGCAGCCAGGGCCTCCACCCGCGCCTCCTCAAGCCAAGCCAAGTAAGCGCCATGCCACATCACGCCGGCGTGATCCGTGTGCTGGGGCAGCACACGGCGCTCCAACAACCAGCCTTCAGACACTCTTTTCACCAAAGCTGGGCCAGCTTGGCCGAAGCGGGATGGTTGCGGTGTAGCGGGCAGATGGTTTGCGCTTGCAGATCGGCCATAGGCTGACAGGCAGCCTGCAACTTCGAGTCGTCTCAGTGTTTCGCAACGTTCTAATCGCCGATTCCGGCAAAGGCCACGTGGAAGAAATGGTGCGCATGCTGCGCGACATCCCGGCGGTGCGTGCAGCCCGCATCAACCTGCTGCACGTGGTGCCTGAGCAGGCTGGTGAGAGATTCGCGGAGCATTCCCAAAAAGCGGCGACTATCGCCGCCGAAGCGGTGCAGCGGCTCGGGCTCAACCCCAGCGAGGTGAACACGATCATTCGCCAGGGAGACACCAAGCAAACGGTGCTGAAGGTGGCCGACGAACTCAACAGCGACCTGATCGTGATGGGCTCCAGAGGCATGGGCCGCCTTCAGTCGATCCTCAGCAACAGCGCCAGCCAATACGTATTCCAGCTATCGACCAGGCCGATGCTGCTGGTGCGCGACGACCTTTACATCCGCCACATCAACCGGGTGATGGTGACCATCGATGGCACCGGGGTCGGAGACGACGCCCTGAAACTGGCCTGCGAGCTTGTGCGGGAGATTCCTGGCGGCAGCCTCACCGGCGTCCATGTCGCCCGCCAGGACATCACCCCTTCTCGGGGCGGCAAATCCCCAGCCGATGAAGTACTCGAGAAAGCCAGCCAGCGAGCCCGAGGCTACGGAGTGGAGCTCAAGGCAGTCCATCGCAGCGGCGATGTCGGCCGCAGCGTGTGCGCCGCCGCTGAGGATCTCAAAGCCGACCTGCTGGTGATCGCCTCCCAGGATCGGCGCCCGGTGGTTGCTCGCGGCCTCGTCGACATCGACCGGCTACTGGGCAGCTCGGTCAGCGACTACATCCGCGTTCATGCCCCAGCCCCTGTGTTGCTTGTGCGGGAGCCTGAAGCGAGGAACTAGCTCCCCTGGCGGCTGTTGGTTTGAATGTAAAGAATGATCAAAAAGACTGCGGGAACCAATACGAACAAAAGGCTGGCAACAAAGCCGAGATCGTTGGTTTCCATGGCTGAAGGGGAAGTGAGGGGAGGGTATCACCGCCAAATGGGCGCTTTTCAGGAGGCTTCACCGCTCGTTGCGGTTGGCCCCTGTTCTTCGCCCTCGCCGGGGCCTTCACCCCCATCCTCTAAATCCTCATCGCCTTCCTGCGCCGGAGGGGCAGGCCAGGCTGTGGGGCCACTGGGCAGGGGCTTGGCCTGGGCCTCCGCCACCAAATTTTCCTGGTCGGCCATGCCCACCTGGGGCCGAGTCAAAACCAAAACAGACTCCTGGACCATGGCTTGACAGGCAAGCCTCCAGGTTTGGGGGCGCCGGCGCAGTTTTTGGTCTTCCACGGCGGTGCGGCCGCTCAGCACCTGGGCAGCGGTGCCCTCCGGAATTGCCACAAAACATGTGATGCACTGGCCGCAGCCACCGCAATTGCCTAGGGCACCCTTGAGGCCGTAGAGCTGAATGCCCTCCCGCAAAGCCACTTCTCGCAGGTTTTCGCCGGGGTAGCACTCAATGTCGCGGCCCTCGCGAACAAATCGGATCACGGGCATGAAACCTTTTCGTCGAGGTCTTCATTCTGGGCCAAGCCGTTGCGGTCCGTTACCTGGAGCGCACGGCGGCCGGAGCGCCCCTTACGATCGCCCAACCCACCCAGAACTACCCCCATGGGATTGCCCTGGTATCGGGTGCACACGGTCGTGATCAACGACCCGGGCCGTCTGCTCGCCGTGCACCTCATGCACACCGCCCTGGTTGCCGGCTGGGCCGGCTCCATGGCGCTCTATGAGCTCGCAATTTTTGATCCGTCCGACGCGGTACTCAACCCGATGTGGCGCCAGGGCATGTTCGTCATGCCCTTCATGGCCCGACTCGGCGTTACCGGCAGCTGGGGCGGCTGGAGCATCACCGGCGAGACCGGTGTTGACCCAGGCTTCTGGAGCTTTGAAGGTGTGGCTGCAGCCCACATCGTCTTTAGCGGCCTGCTCTTCTTGGCCGCCATCTGGCACTGGACCTACTGGGATCTAGAGATCTGGCAGGACCCACGCACCGGCGAACCAGCCCTCGATCTGCCCAAAATTTTTGGCATCCACCTGCTACTAGCCGGCCTTGGTTGCTTCGGATTCGGGGCCTTTCACCTCACCGGGGTCTTCGGGCCTGGCATGTGGGTCAGTGATCCCTACGGAGTCACGGGTCACTTGGAGGCAGTCCAACCATCTTGGGGACCAGAAGGATTCAATCCCTTCAACCCTGGCGGCATCGTGGCCCACCACATTGCCGCTGGCATCGTTGGAATTATTGCTGGCATTTTCCACATCACCACTCGACCGCCGGAGCGCCTATACAAGGCCCTCCGCATGGGCAACATCGAAACGGTGCTGGCCTCGGCCATCGCGGCCGTGTTCTTTGCAGCCTTCATTGTTGCCGGCACGATGTGGTACGGCGCTGCTGCAACCCCTGTAGAGCTGTTTGGCCCCACCCGCTATCAGTGGGACCAGAGCTACTTCAAGACGGAAATCAATCGTCGAGTCCAAACAGCTCTCGACAACGGAGCCACCAAGGAACAGGCCTATGCCTCGATTCCTGAGAAGCTGGCCTTCTATGACTACGTCGGCAACAGTCCTGCCAAAGGAGGCCTGTTCCGGGTAGGCCCGATGGTGAATGGCGACGGCTTGCCCACCGGCTGGATTGGCCACATCTCCTTCACCGACAAAGATGGCCGGGATCTGGAAGTGCGCCGCCTGCCCAACTTCTTCGAGAACTTCCCTGTGATTCTCCTAGACCAAGAGGGCATCGTGCGAGCTGACATTCCCTTCCGCCGTGCTGAAGCGAAGTACTCCTTCGAGCAGACCGGCGTAACCGCAACCGTTTACGGAGGCGCCCTCAACGGCCAGGTCTTCACTGATCCTGCCGATGTGAAGCGCCTGGCCCGCAAGGCCCAGCTCGGGGAAGCCTTCGAATTTGACCGGGAGACTTATCACTCCGACGGTGTATTCCGTAGCTCGCCCCGGGGCTGGTTCACCTTTGGCCACGCCACCTTCGCCCTTCTCTTCTTCTTCGGCCACATCTGGCACGGTGCTCGCACCCTGTATCGCGATGTGTTTGCCGGTATTGATCCTGACCTTGGCGAACAAGTGGAATTCGGTCTCTTCCAGAAATTGGGAGACCGCTCGACCCGTCGTCTGCCCGAGGGCTACGTGCCCCCGGCAGGCAGTCCCCTCAGCTGAACGCCAGCACCCCCGAGGACATCCATGGAAAGCTTCGCTTACATCCTGATCCTGGCCCTGGCCATCTCCACGCTCTTCTTTGCAATCGCCTTCCGCGATCCCCCCAAGATCGGCAAATAATCAGCCAGAGCCCTTTAAAGCCCCTGCTTCGGCAGGGGCTTTTTTGTTGTGCAATAGGCGAATGCAGGCCTTTCCAAATGAAAAAGTGCTGCTTACACTTGAAAGACACGCCCGGATGCCAGGGATGCAATGTCCCTCATGCCAACACACCGACAGCCGGGTGCTCGAATCTCGAGCGGCCGACAGTGGTCGCAGCGTCAGGCGGCGGCGTGAATGTCTCAACTGCGAATTCCGCTTCACTACCTATGAGCGGGTAGAGACCGTGCCCATCACTGTGGTGAAGCGCAACTCCTCGCGGGAAACCTTCAACCGCGTCAAGCTGCTGCACGGGCTACTGCGCGCCTGCGAAAAAACAGGTCTAGAGCCGGCAAGGCTCGAAGGAGTGGTGGATGAAATCGAACTCCAGCTGCAGCAACGCAGCGGAAGGGAGGTGAGCAGTGCCGAAATTGGTGAACTTGTGCTTCAGCAGCTCAGTGAAATGAGTGAGGTTGCCTATGTCCGCTTTGCCTCTGTCTATCGCCAGTTCCAGGGCGTAAGCGATTTTGTGGCCACCTTGGAAGGTCTGCACAAGCGCAGTGGTGGCCGCTTGCGCAAAGCCAGCTTGGCCACGGTCAGCTGAGCCAGATCTTCTGAATCAGATCAGCTGAGCCGGGGCAGAGCAAAGCAAACCTCCCAGAGGAGCCTCACTGGTGGGCGGCTCCATTGGTGTGAGGCCTGATTGGTACAGTAATAAATCGGGTTTGCTCTGCTGGCGGGCAGATCACCCACTCCTTTCCTACTGCTTCAGGCAGACCGCCACCTATCCATGACCGTGACCCCTTCCGATACCAGCACTGAAGCGCTCAACCAAGACGCGACCAGTGCCGAGGCCGAGCTCGATTTCGCCGCCGCCATGGGCGATGACCTCGATCTAGCCATTCCGGAAGAGGTTCCCACCGCCGATGACCCCAGCAGTCGCGCTGCATCCCGCAACGATGCTGATGGCGTGGGTTTCACCCTGGATGAGTTTGCGTCGCTACTGAGCAAGTACGACTACAACTTCAAGCCGGGTGACGTTGTCAACGGCACCGTGTTTGCCCTGGAATCGAAGGGCGCCATGATCGACATCGGCGCCAAAACAGCGGCATTTATGCCCGTTCAGGAGGTGTCAATCAACCGGGTTGAAGGCCTCAGCGACGTTCTCGTGCCAGGCGAGGTGCGCGAGTTCTTCATCATGAGTGAGGAGAACGAAGACGGCCAGCTCTCGCTCTCCATACGCCGCATCGAATATCAGCGTGCCTGGGAACGGGTGCGCCAGCTGCAAAAAGAAGACGCGACCATTTACAGCGAAGTATTTGCCACCAACCGTGGTGGCGCCCTCGTGCGGGTGGAAGGCTTGCGCGGGTTCATTCCCGGCAGTCACATCAGCACCCGCAAGGCCAAAGAAGAGCTGGTGGCCGACTTCCTGCCCCTCAAGTTCCTTGAGGTGGACGAAGAGCGCAACCGCCTGGTGCTCAGCCATCGCCGCGCCCTGGTGGAGCGCAAGATGAATCGCCTCGAAGTGGGCGAAGTGGTGCTCGGCACCGTGCGTGGCATCAAGCCCTACGGCGCCTTCATCGACATCGGCGGTGTCAGCGGCCTGCTGCACATTTCCGAGATCAGCCACGAGCACATCGAGACACCGCACACGGTGCTCAATGTCAACGACCAGATGAAGGTGATGATCATCGACCTCGACGCCGAGCGGGGCCGCATCTCCCTCTCGACCAAGGCCCTCGAGCCCGAGCCCGGAGACATGCTCACCGATCCCCAGAAAGTGTTCGAGAAAGCCGAGGAAATGGCCGCCCGCTACAAGCAGATGCTGCTTGAGCAGGCCGAAGACAACGAACCAATGGGCGTCACCCTCGACTGAGCCAGGTCCAACTACGAGCCCTCCATGGCCGAGCTGTTTCTGCGGGGGCAACCCCTGGCTGATGCGACGGGAACATCATTCCCAATCGAAGCGGTGTTGTTCGACAAGGACGGCACCCTTTGCATCAGCGAACCCATGCTCCACACCCTGGCCGAGGCCAGGGTTTTTCATGCCTGCGAGCTATTGGGGAAACGCCACCCGGAGCTACCCACCAGCCGAGCCGAAGAACTAGCTCAGCTACTGCAGCGGGCCTACGGGCTCCGCAGTAGCGCCATCCATCCGGCCGGCGCAACGGCCGTCGGCTCCCGCAGCCACAACCTGATCTCCACCGCCACAGCGTTGGCCCAGGTTGGCCTTGGTTGGCCGGAAGCCCTAGAACTCAGCGAAAGCGTCTTTGCGGCCACCGATGGCCTGCATGGCCAGGGAAGTGAGCACCGGCCCATCGCCACCGCCGGACTCCACGACCTGATGCAAGCACTGCAGGAAGCAGGAGTGGTGTGCGCCGTGATCAGCAACGATGACGAGGCTGGCATCGAAGCTTTTCTGGCCAGCCAAAACCTCAGGTCCAGGTTTCAAGCCCTGTGGAGTGCCGACCACAACCCGCGCAAGCCAGACCCGGCGGCTGTGCTCGCACTCTGCGCCCAACTCGGAATACAGCCCAACCGTTGCGCCCTGATCGGAGATGCCAATAGCGACCTGCGCATGGCCCAGCAGGCGGGGGTGTCCGTGGTGCTCGGCTATGGGGCGGGCTGGAGCATCGCCCCGCCGCTAGATCCGCGCTTCCCCTGCCTGCAACATTGGCGTGAGCTCCAGGTAAACGCAGGCCAGCACATAGGCTGAGTTCAGTTGAATTAAGGCTGCATGAGCCGCTACGTCTTCACCTCTGAGTCGGTAACAGAAGGGCATCCCGACAAGATCTGTGATCAGGTGAGCGATGCGGTGCTCGATGCCCTGCTGGCCCAGGACCCTGCTTCTCGAGTTGCCTGCGAGACCGTGGTCAACACTGGCCTTTGCCTGATCACTGGTGAAGTAACAACAAGCGCCCGGGTTGACTTCAACACCCTGGTGCGGGGCGTGATCAACCAGATCGGTTACGCCGGTGCCCGCGCCGGCGGCTTCGATGCTCACAGCTGCGCTGTGCTGGTGGCCCTAGACCAGCAGTCCCCCGATATTGCCCAGGGGGTGAATGAGGCCGACGACCACGACGGCGACCCCCTCGATCTGGTTGGAGCAGGCGACCAGGGGATCATGTTTGGCTACGCCTGCAACGAGACGCCAGAGCTAATGCCTCTGCCGATCAGCCTGGCCCACCGCCTGGCGCGGCGGCTGGCGGAGGTGCGTCACAACGGCAGCCTCGGCTACTTGCTGCCCGACGGCAAAACCCAGGTGAGCGTCGTCTACGAAAACGAGGTGCCCGTGTCGATCGACACGATCTTGATCTCCACCCAGCACACAGCTGAGATCGATGGCATCTCGGACGAAAAAGCGATTCGGGAGCGCATTGCCGCCGACCTCTGGAGCCACGTGGTGGAGCCCGCCACCGCCGATCTGGCCCTCAAGCCCTCCCAGGCAGACACTCGCTTCCTGGTGAACCCCACCGGCAAATTTGTGGTGGGCGGCCCCCAGGGTGACGCCGGTCTGACGGGCCGCAAAATCATCGTTGATACCTACGGCGGCTATGCCCGCCATGGCGGTGGCGCCTTCTCGGGCAAGGATCCCACCAAGGTGGATCGCTCCGCCGCCTACGCCGCCCGCTACGTGGCTAAAGCCCTGGTGGCCGCAGGCCTGGCTCGCAAGTGCGAAGTGCAGCTCAGCTACGCCATCGGCGTAGCCAAACCGGTAAGCATTCTGGTGGAAAGCTTCGGCACGGGCGCCATCAGCAATGACGACCTCACCACCCTGGTGCAGGAGCAGTTCGACCTACGCCCCGGGGCCATCATCGCAACCTTCGGCTTACGGGAGCTGCCCCAGCAACGCGGCGGCCGCTTCTATCAAGATGTGGCTGCTTACGGCCATTTCGGCCGCACCGACCTGGATCTTCCCTGGGAAAACGTGGACGCCATCGCTGCCACGCTCAAGCAGGTCACCGCAGCGCAGGTCGACGCCTGAGCTGCCACCCCTGCGGGTGAACACGACACATGCCCTTGGAGTGGATCTGGGCAGTAGCGGCCTGCGGATTGCCCTGATAGGGCCAGACGGCGAGCAGCTGATCGCAGAGTCCAGCCCCTATCCATCCAGCCTGGAGGAGCCTTTGGGCTGGGTGGAGGGCCTAATAAGCCTCTGCGGGCTGCTGCCAGCCGCTGCCCGAAAGCAAGTTGGGGCGCTGGCGGTGGATGGCACCTCCGGCACCCTGCTGCTGTGCCATCCCGATGGCCAGCCCGGCCCTGGCTGCCTAGGTAAAGCCTTGGCGTATCACTTCATCTGCCGTGAGCAGGCCCCTATTGCTGCAGCCCTTGCCGGTTCAGGCCCAGCCGCCAGTGCCAATGGCAGCCTGGCCCGGGCCCTGCACCTGCTGGCTAAGGCCCAAGCAATTGGAGCGGGCGGCCCCTGGCTGCTGCGTCACCAGGCCGACTGGCTAACCGGCTGGTTGCTTGGTGACTGGAGCTGGGGAGAAGAGGGCAACAACCTGCGCCTCGGCTGGGACCTGCAAAGGCAGGGCTGGAGTGGCTCGATCGCGTGCCAGCCGTGGGCCACAGCCTTGCCAGCGATTCGCCCCAGCGGCGCGGTACTGGGGCGAATCGCTGCTACGACGGCCCAAAAGCTGGGACTGGCGCATGGCTGCCTGGTGGTTGCAGGCAGCACCGACGCCAACGCCGGGGTGCTAGCCGCCCAGCCAGGCAGGGGTGATGGCGTCACCGTGCTGGGCACCACCCTGGTGCTCAAACAGTTCAGCCCCAGACCGATCGAAGGGCCAGGCATCAGCTGTCACCGAGTGGCAGGAAGCTGGCTGGTAGGTGGCGCCTCCAATGCCGGAGCCGGCATCCTGAGGCGCTTCTTCAGTGACGGCCAGATCGAAGAGTTAAGCCGCCAGATCGATCCTCGCCAACCCACGGGCCTGCAGCTGCGGCCGCTGCCAGCCCGTGGGGAGCGCTTTCCTGTGGACGATCCTGAGCTCGAGCCGCTACTGGGACCGCGCCCGATCAGCGACGTCCGCTACCTCCAGGCCCTGCTAGAGGGCCTCACAGCCCTCGAAAAACAGGGCTGGCAGCGGTTGCAAGCGGCCGGCGCCCCCGCCCTGGAGCGGGTGATCACCCTGGGGGGCGGGGCCCGCAACCCCCAATGGCGGCGGCTGCGCCAGCAGAGCCTCGGCATACCGGTGCTGAATCGACCGGGGTGCACAGCTGCCCTTGGCATGGCCAGACTGGCCGCAACAGCCCTGCAAAAACCATGAACGACCGCCTGCGCTCTGTGATCTCCATGGCGGTGTTTGTGGTGCTGGCTGGCTATGTGGGCTTCAGTGCCCTGCGTTTTGGCCTGTTGTTGTGGCAGCGCTTCGGCGCCGCCTAACTCCCTTAGCAGCTTCGTCCGAGCCAGAATCACTCCCACCCCCACCGCCGCGCATCACCATGGCCGCCGACCCCCTCACCCCCGCCGTGAGCGATCGGATTTGCCGACACATGAATGACGACCATGCCGAGGCGGTGCTGGCCTATGCCCGTCACTACGGCGGCCTAGGCGCAGCCGAGGAGGCAAGCCTGATAGCAGTCCGAGCCGAAGCCATGGAGCTTGAGGTGGATGGCGCCAAGGTCACAGTGCCCTTCGACCACTGCCTTAGTGACAGTGAGGATGCCCATCGCACCCTGGTGGCGATGCTGCGGGCCCTGCCCCGCTGAAGCCGGCGGCGTGGGAATCCTGCGGGAAACCTGCAGACCCATCCATGGCCTCCTGGCCCCCTAGCCCAACTCCCCCAACGGCAGGGCTGTTCAAGCTGCTGCCCCTGGAATGGATCGCCAAACCACCAAGCCTGCACGCCGATCTGGCGGCGGAATTACCCGAGGGCGGACGCCAGGGCAGTGATCCCATCAATTGGTGGGCCGCTGGCATGTACTCGGGGCGGCTGCGCCGGCAGCTTCTGTATCTGCGCACCCATCCGAATCCAGCAATGGTGGCAGTTCTGGTACAGCAACTAGCCGCAGTACTGGGCGCCGAAACTTGGGCCAGACCACCCCTGTTGGTTGCGATCCCCAGCTGGAAGCGGCGAGCCAACCCTCTGCCCGGCCTGCTGGGCAGAGCCCTTAGCTGGCAAATGGGCTGGCGCCAAGTACCCCTCCTGCAACGCAGTCGGGCAGTGCTGGGCCAGCACCATCTAGGCCGCGAACTGCGCTGGGCTAACCAGGCTGGGGCCTTTCGCTGCTCCGCGTCTGCGCAGCAACAGCACCACCCCTGGGAGAAACCAGCGGTGGTGCTGTTGGACGACATCCTCACGACGGGTGCTACGGCCTGCGCCGCCGCTGCCACCCTGCGCGACCAGGGCTGGCAGGTGGCTGGCATGGCCTGCCTGGCACGAACCCCGTGGCAGGGCCGTGATCTAAGATCGATTCGTCGCTTAGGCGACGGGCCGGGATAGCTCAGTTGGTAGAGCAGGCGATTGAAAATCGCCGTGTCCCCAGTTCAAATCTGGGTCCTGGCATTCTCATCCCACTACTTTCCTTCCGCGAAAATCCTGCCTGGGTTTGGAATGGCTCAATTAGAAACGGCTGAATATTGCGGCACCATGCAGAGCCAGCTTCAAGGCTTTTTCGTCGGCGAGAAAATTCGCCAACTCCTGCACTGCGATGCAGCCTTTATCGAGCATTGCGAGCGCCTCAACTACAAAGCTGATCCCAGCCGTGATCCCAAGCTGGTGAGCGCCACCATGGGACGGGCCCTGCTTGAAATCGCCCTCTGTTTTGGCGAGCTTGCCGATCCAGGCACCTCCAACAAGGGCCTTTATGGGGCCGCTAGCACAATCACCGAACTGATCTGTGACCACGACCCCAAGGAGCCGGAGGGGCGCTCCTTGGCCCTGAAGCGGCTACTGGGCAGCCGCGGCGGCATGGCAGTAGCCCAAACAATCACCCGAGTGCTTGCCAAGGTGGACCAGCTAGCCCCCTGGGACGAAGAATCCACTATTGATGCCTGGCGGTCGTTCCTTCGCCACTACTGCCAGATCCTCTGGCGCGAAAGCAGCACCCCAATCGAACTTGAAAAATGCGACATGGCAATCAATTCTCTACTTGAGATGCTGCTTGGTCCAGCCCAGCCAACTCCAGGCCCCCAGAGCCCTAGCCAACGCCATGCGTGAACATCCACTGAACTCCAACCGGGTGTTCAATAACGCCGACAGCTTTGCTCAGGCTTTCGATGAAGCCTGGCAAAAACATGAGCAGCGCGACCCCCACCACGGCCTCGATCCAGCAGCCAAGGTCGAGCTGATGCTCGAGGGGCTTGGCGACCATCCCTTTCTGCAAAACCAACCAGAGCTGGCTCAGCAAGTAGCCGCTTTTCGCCTCCGCCTCTTGGGGTTGGCCGGGCCCAGCCAGTAGCGTCATTCTCACAGCCGTGAACTGGCGTGATGGCGAGCTCCTTGGAGCGATTGGTGCGGATGTTGAGCGGTGGCTTCAGCAACCAGGAGCAGGCTTTTGAGAATCCGCCCCTCTACGCCCACATCCTGGTCAAATTCCGCCCCCTCCCCCAGCTGGCACCGGGCTCCCTACTGCTGGAGCAGAGCTACGCAATCAACCCAGCAGCTCCTTACCGAATTCGGGTATTGAGGGCGGAAGCGCTGAACGGCCAGCTGACGATCGTCAACCAGGCGCTGGCAGAAGATCAACGCTTCTGGGGAGCGGTAGAGGACAGCGAACTCCGTGGCCGCATTCAAACCAGTGACCTAATGCCCCTCGATGGCTGTGCCTACGTGGTACGCGAAGAGAGCGAAGGATTCGTGGGGGAAGTGGAGCCTGGATGTCGCTGTCTGGTGGAGCGCAAGGGAAGCACCTCCTACCTAGTGAGCCGGTTGGAACTAGACCCAGCTGGCATGCGCACGATCGATAGGGGCCACGATCCGATCACCCACGAACATCTTTGGGGATCACTGGCGGGTCCCTTTGAATTTGCCCGCACCGACGACTACAGCGACGAAATACCAGCCCATTGGTTTGAGCAGTGGCGTGATTGAGTGCCGGGATTGAGTCTCAGGCGCTGAGCTCATCGAGGAAGGGTTGCTCCTCTTCATCAAGGAAGGGCTGCTCGACCAAGCTGTCATCCAGAAAGCTCTCCTGCTGAGCCTCCTGGGCATGGGCCAGCTGGGAGGCAACAACTGGACGCAGGTGACGGCCTACCCCTTGATTCTCGATACCTTTAAGCAGGCCCTCAAGGCGCGCCAACCGGTCTTCGGTGTCATCAAGTAGTAGCTCCGTCTCGTCAGCGAGCAAGCCCTGGCTATCGGCATGGCCCTCAAGCAGAGGCTCGAGCCTCAACTCCTGGGCGGCAAGCCGCTCCTCCAGTTCAAGCAGCCGGAAGGTGATCGCTTCAGCCACTTCCGAGAGGGTCTGCAGCTGGTCAGCCAGCCGCTGGGTGCAGTCTGCAACCTTTAGCTCAACAGCCATAACCATTGCCCATGGAATGGGCGGATGGTATCGGCGCAGCCCGTAAGCGCCAGGGGTTGGCGCCCCAGGGCCTGCAGCACAGCGTTTGTAACGATTGCAAAAGCCTTGTAATCCGATCGAAACAGGCCCATGTGGATACCGCGGCCAAGTTTTTTGAAAACCACCACACCCAACGCTTTGTTGAGCTAAAAATGAGGTAACTGCTGTGGTCACCTGCACCGAGCAAGCTCACCAGTCCCTAGGGCAGTGACCGTTTGTTAAGGGAGCAGTAGGCAGGCAGGCATCTTGAAGAGAATGGGCGAACCAAGTTGACAACAGCCAGGTTGCTGCACCCTGCCCACAAGGGGCACTGCGCAGCCCTGGGCCCTGACCAGCCTGGAACCCCTATCCACCCTTCCGACTCTTCGTCGCGACTAGGAGCCTCCCAATGTTCGACGCCTTCACCAAGGTTGTAGCCCAGGCTGATGCCCGTGGCGAATTCATCAACGCCGGTCAAATCGACGCGCTTGCGGCGATGGTTTCCGAGAGCAACAAGCGTATGGATGCTGTGAACCGCATCACCTCCAACGCATCCAAGATCGTCACCAATGCGGCCCGCGATCTTTTTGAAGCTCAGCCGGCGCTGACAGCTCCTGGTGGGAACGCCTACACGAGCCGCCGCATGGCTGCGTGCCTACGCGACATGGACATCATCCTCCGTTACATCACCTACGCGATTTTCAACGGCGATGCATCCGTGCTGGAAGACCGCTGCCTCAACGGCTTGCGGGAGACCTACCTGGCGCTCGGCGTTCCTGGCGCTTCGGTTTCTGAAGGCGTTCGCAAGATGAAGGACGCAGCCATTGCAATTGCCAACGACCGCAACGGCATCACCCAGGGAGACTGCTCAGCTTTGATCAGCGAAATCGGCACCTACTTCGACCGCGCTGCAGCAGCCGTCGGCTGATCAGCTCACTAAAAATTCAAACCAACTTATTTCCTCCTTCCCATGAAGACTCCCCTTACCGAAGCCGTCGCAGCAGCTGATTCCCAGGGACGGTTCCTCTCAAACACTGAGCTCAACTCAGCTTTTGGTCGCTTTGACCGCGCCAAAAATGCTCTTGCAGCTGCTAAGGGACTAACAGCCAACGCAGACAACTTGGTGAACGGCGCTGCCCAGGCCGTTTACAACAAGTTCCCCTACACCACCCAGATGCAGGGTGCGAACTATGCCGCTGATGCCCGTGGCAAGGCGAAGTGCTCCCGTGACATCGGTTACTACCTCCGCATGGTCACCTACTGCCTCGTGGCTGGTGGCACCGGCCCCATGGATGAGTACCTGATTGCCGGGATTGATGAAATCAATCGCGCTTTTGAGCTCTCCCCCTCTTGGTATGTGGAAGCTCTTAACTATATCAAAGCCAACCATGGCCTTGCCGGCGAAGCAGCAACAGAGGCAAACAATTACCTCGATTACGCAATCAACGCACTTGTTTGATCAAGCCGCCTTTTAGAACGTAATCAATAGCCTCCCCGTCGAAGGGAGGCTATTTTTATTGAACAAAAGATAAAGGGATGGGCGAAGCTAAGCATAAAGACAGCAGTCGTGAAGAATTAGTCGCCCACAGCAATTCGGCAAAAGTCATTCAGCCGGGGAAACCGTCCTCTTGCCTAAAGAAAACCGTCATGCCGCCCAAAGAAGTTTTAAGCATAAAAGACTTAATAAAACAAGCCGGAGAGGAACAGGAGATTCAGTACGGAACAAACGAGGCACGCTTGCGCATAGACCTCAGAATTGAAGACATTGGGCTTTGGAAATCCCATCACAACAAAAATCCTGACAACAACAATATTCTGCTTGCCTGCGAGAGCAATAGCGGCGAACTATCAGAAACCACTCTGACCTGGGTAGTCGGAGCAGCAATACGTTCTGCATTGGTAGAAGGAACGGCCCAAGCAAAGGATCTGCTCAAAGAGCTCGGAGTGTCAGAAGAACTGGTGGATCTGGCATCTGAACACTGTCCAGGTCTAGGCGGGAACGCAATATGGGCTTTCCATTTGGAGCGACATGGCTGGCTTACCGCAACTCCTGTGGAATCGTGAACCTAACTAGAGAAGCAGATCAAAAGATGGAGATCAGCCAACTGGCCAAGGCTACAAAAGTATGCGGCATAAGCAGTCGAGAGAGTCTCCCCGATGCAGTAAGAGCGGTGGTAGCTAAAGCCGATACTTCAAAACGGTTCCTAAACACAGAAGAACTAGGAGAGATTTGCAAATATTGCAAAACCTCAGAACATGCCGTTGAGCTACTGATAGCTGAGTCAAACCAGGTGGTTGATAAAGCAAGACAACAACTACTAGCCCAACAACCACAGCTCATCCTGCCTGGCGGGAAATTACACCCAGAACCAAGGGCAGAAGCCTGCTGGCGAGATTGCCAACAGTTTCTACGGGTGATCATTTACGGGGTCGCGTGCGATTGCACAGAAGTAACAGATGCGACAGGCATGACAGCATTGCGTCAGTTATACAAGGAGATGGAAGTACCTATCCCTGCGATGATGTATGTCCTAGCCCAGATGCGAACACTAACCACACAAGTCCTAAAAACTTCTGGCCATCTTCGCGAGGCAACCTGCCTCGACAAGGCTTTTGATAATCTGATCAAGGCCTTGCAACCAACCTAGCCCGGAGAACAGGAAGCCAAATAAACCCGGCAACCAATTACCATTGCAAGCGAAACCACAGAACACTAACCCATCTGATTACTAGCGAAGTGAATCCCGTCTAAACATGAATCAAAAGCATCACGCATCTTTGTTGCCGGAAGATCCAAGCCAATGGAGTGCTCCTGAAAAGTGCGAACCTACTGCGGCGCAGCATCAACCCGTAGACGCGCGCGGTGCAAGCTGGAACAACCGTGTTCTACAACCACTGGACCTGCGCCAGGCAAACCTTTGTCGCATGGATATAAGGGGAACAGACCTAAGCAACTGTCTACTAGAAGGATGCAATCTAACACTTGCTCGTTATGACAAAAAGACTCGTGTACCCGCTGGTTTTGATCTTGAAAAATCAGGAGCAGTAGGCCCTGGTGCAGCACTTAATGGGGCTTTTCTAAATGGTACAGATCTCAGGGGTATGGATCTTCGGAACACCAACTTCATGGGTGCCTACCTAAGCGGATGTGACTTAAGTGGTTCAGTATTAGACGGAACACGTTTTGTCGGAGCAGACCTAAGGTTTGCGAAATTGCAAGGCTGTCGCTGCATCGCAACACGCTTTACCGGCAGTCAGTTGCAGCAGGCAGACTTTAGGGCTGCTGATTTAGCAGAGGCACTCCTGGATGGGGCTGAAAGTATTCAAGGCGCTGACTTCAGTCAGGTAACAGGCATGGACAAGATACAGCTCGCAAACCTCCTAACTCGCTCTCACATCGAACTGGATTGTTGGAATCCACTCACCCGGCAAGCCACCAGGGAAACCCTTGAATCGTTGCTTGAATCGGCAACAAGAACGGCATAGCGCGCTGGCACTGCCAGACAAAGCGAAGCGATTGAAACAAAAGATTGAGGTTTATAAAGCTAAGGTCGAAGGTTATGGGATGCCAGGGATAATTGCAAGGTATCGCCAAGAAAGTCATGCCGTTTGGTCCAGCATCCATCCTGGGTGTGGAGAGCTTCTCCCAAGAGTGCGAAGCACCACGTGAGCTAGTGCCAGGAGACGACGACCAAGCGAAGGAGTCAGTAATCCGGGCTGTCTACAGACAGGTGCTTGGGAATGCCTACGTCATGGAGAGCGAACGACAAGTTGTTGCAGAATCGCAGTTCAAGCTAGGCGAGATCAGCGTTAGAGAACTGGTACGACGTATCGCCAAAAGCGATTTGTATAGCACCCGCTTCTTTGACTCATGCGCGCGCTACCGCTATATCGAACTAGCATTTCGCCACCTACTCGGACGTGCTCCAGCAGATTTTGAGGAAATGCGAGGTCATGCCGAAAGACTAGATACAAGTGGGTATGAAGCAGACATCGACAGCTTCTTAGATTCTGACGAGTATCAGAACACCTTTGGTGAGTGGACAGTCCCATATCAACGTGGTTGGAAAACAGAATCCTGTGCAACGCTTCAAGAATTCACCTGGTCATTCCAGTTGCTGCGTGGAAACAGCAGCAGCAGCCTTAAAGGCAACTTGGCTGGAATCAGGAGCCGCCTTGGCGGTGCTGCTTATCAGAACCGACCCCTCCCTGTGGTAGCTCCCTCATCACAAGATACCCAAGGCTGGAGCTTCCGCCCAGCTGCCAACCTGACAGATCCTGTTACACGGATAGGTGTACTTGCAGGTGAAGCAGGCAAAGTCTATCGAGTTGAAGTAACAGCCTATAGGGCCAATAACGTGCGGCCCACATCACGCTACAGGAAGGCAAACAGGGTATTATTCGTCCCTTTCAACAAGCTATCTGAGCAGTATCAACTTATTCACCGCGAGGGAGGCAAGATCGCAAGCATCACACCACTGAGTTGACCCATTACTCCCACCAGCCCTACTTAACCAGTAAGCTGCCAAGTCTGCGAGGATAAGACAAATTAGATGCCTCTAAAACGTCTAGCACCGTATAATCCCCACAACAAAGCAAGTCCATCAACTCCATCTTCCCATGACAGCAAATCAAAGCAATTCACTTGACTTCGGAGCCACTCAGCTTCTTGAAGCCCCAGCGAGTTTTTCTCGCAAAAGAACAGATGACGTAGAAACTGCAACAAGCGAAGATCAATTTCGCAACCAGCAGCTACTGAATACACCTTCAGCATTCACCGCAAACGACAATGCTGCTTTTCACATCGCAGTAAGAGCTGCATACCGGCAGGTATTCGGCAATGTTCAGCCGATGGAAAGCGAGCGCCTGCTGAGTGCCGAATCAAGACTACGCAATGGGGACATAAACGTACGAGAATTCGTACGGAGATTGGCCCAATCCAGTTTTTATCGCTCACGCTTCTTTGATGCCGTATCTCCGCATCGAGCAGTTGAGCTTAACTTCAAGCATTTGCTGGGCCGCCCCCCCCAGAATCAAGCAGAGGTTGCTAGCCATGTGGCATTAATTGCCACAAGGGGCTTCACAGGCGAGATCAATAGCTATCTTGATTCCGATGAGTATCTAAAGTCCTTCGGCGAGGAAACAGTTCCGTACCCAACAAGCTGGAACTCTCCAGTGGGCCAGCCTCAAGCAGCATTCAACAGGATCGCAGCACTTGAGCAGAATTTTGCTGGCAGCGACACAGCAGTAGGGACCAAAAGTCAGCTGTTAGGAAATCTAGTTAGCGGCTACAGGCTCTCGATAAAGGTGCCTGCACAGGTGTACCGATCCAGTTCCCTTGGACAGATGGGCAGAACTGCGTCTGGTTCGGCCAGCATGCTAGAGCCTGTCAAGCGGAACAATGCAGACGGAGGCGACTCAACACCAATGCGTGGTGATCTGTACGTTGGCTTTGGACTTGGTCAGCGCCAGCAGGAAGTGTTCGAGCGCTGCAGCGGCGATTCAGCTGATCAGATTACTGCGCTGATCCGCTCGGTATACCGCCAAGTGCTGGGCAATCCCCATGTGATGGACAGCGAGCGCAACTTAACCGCAGAGAGCCAATTTGCTGAGGGAAGACTTAGCACCCGCGAATTTATAAGAGCGGTTGGACTCTCGGCCGACTATCGCCGGCGCTTCTTCGAAACAAATGCTCCCTACCGTTTTGTGGAGCTAAATTTCAAGCATATTCTAGGCCGTGCACCCGCATCTCAAGCTGAGATGAGTGAGCATCTCCAAAGGCTAGCCATTCATGGCTATGAGGCGGAAATCAACAGCTACGTTGATAGCGAAGAGTATCAGAATACCTTCGGTGAGAATACTGTTCCCTATCTACGTGTGGCGACAGAAAATGGTCGCGAACAGGTTTCCTTTAATCGCCACATAGCGCTAGTTCAAGGCTATGCAGCTAGTGACACCATTCAATGCGCTTCAAGCCTGCTGAATTCAGTGGCTACAAGATCTGCACCTGCAAACTGGACAAATACAACGGTAAGGATTAACAGGCTTGGTGCATCCTCTGGATCAGCTGATCCCACATCCAAGCAGTTCCGTATTGTCGTCAATGCCCAGCCTGCAGGCGGCCGCCAACGCAACCCGAACGCAAGCTACGTAGTAAGCGGCAATGACATTACCAGCCAACTGGGATACATCCATAGACGCGGTGGTCGGATCATTTCTGTGACCGAAATCACCTAGAAGACTCTGGCTCCATTTTCGGAACAATAGCTAACTTCTTCACTCCCTCTCCCCTGCCAACTTAATAAACCATGGAAATCAAAACTCTTGACCGGCCTGATTCGGATTTACGCCAATCAGAAGCCCAGGCACAGCTGAAAGCCGCCTACCGCCAGGTATTTGGCAATGCACACCTCTTTGACGAAGAGCTCTCAGTCTCTGCAGAGAGTCTATTCATCAACGGCGACCTCACAGTGCAGGGGCTAGTCAATGCCCTAGCCCTGTCGGACAGCTATCGGCGTCTCTTTTTTGACGCAAACGGGCCCTATCGATTTGTTGAACTCAACTTCAAACATCTCCTAGGCCGCGCCCCAAGAAATCAGGCTGAACTAAGCAAGCATGTTCAGCTCCTGGCCACAGAAGGATACGAAGCAGAAATCAACAGCTATATATACGGAGCCGAGTATCTAGAGGTCTTTGGCTTTGATACAGTGCCTTTCGATAGAGGAGCGACCAGCCAGCAAGGTGAATCCAATCTTACATATAACAGAACACGTGCATTGACATCGGGCTTTGCAAGTTTTGATGGTGACGAGCAATCACAATTATTAGTCAGCCTAGCGACCAGTTCACCCCCTGGGCGTAGTCAAAAAACACCCGGGCCAGGCGATCGCAACAACCAGCGCTACGCTATTCGCTGGACAAGCGCTAATCCTGTTGGCCTAAATCGACGGGTAACGCAAACGACAACCGTTCCCTTCAGCTCGCTATCATCAGCCATCCAATCAATTCATCGACGCGGAGGCCGCATCGCATCAGTAAAAGAATCCTAAATCAAACGAAACTGGAGGCGGTTCAAGGTCTTTAATAGTATATTAAGGCAACTCTTGAGCCACCTCCCAAAAGCATCAACAGCAAGCACCTTGGCTGCAATCCATGGATTTACAGGACAAAGACTATCTCAAAGTAGAGTGCACTCAAATTAATCAGAGTAGTGAAGAAGCACAGCCTGCGATCAACATGATGATCGATACATGGGTACACATGGTTCAGGCAGGTCGTCTGCCAATTACCAAGACCACTCACAGAACCATGGCCTGAGCAGCGTAGATGCAGCTGGAATCTTTTGTTGCTCGGAGCCTAGGCCGGTGGCGATCCATGAGAAGTGGACATTCTCTTGCGTTTCAGCAATTTGAGGATGTTCGCAGTTCAGTATTGATTGAACCAATTGGGCCCCAAGATCCATTGGTACTTAAGTTAATTAAAGACTGCAAGATACACGATGCCAAGCCACTGCTGCCATTCCGAATGGAATGGAGTGCAGAAAGTGACTGGGAGCCAGATGGCCCCAGCGAAGTATCGGCAGGATCATGCATTCTCGTTCCAATCCCAACTGATAATCAAAATGGAATCTTACTGCGAAGCGCTGGATACGCAGAGGCCGAGCAAGCAGTATCAAACTATGCTTTTCTAGAAGATAATACTTTTATACTCACTACCCAATATGGTCAATCAATTGCAGAAGAAAGGATCTGGTTCGTATCTGAGAATGTTCGCTGCCGCTCATCAGTGCTGCGAACTTCAGCCGGCTCAGGAATACTGCAAACCTCCTTCGCATCTGAAATCCGACGATTAGATTCCTTCAGCTAACAGTATTCGCCGTGCCAACCATTGCCCTTAGATTCGCAAAATTACTTGCTGGACACTTCAGTAATTTTGCCCAATCACAACGCGATCCAGTAAATTTTGCCCATATCAATATCTATTTTCGCCCTCTGCCTTGGGAAATATTTCAGGGCCCTGGTTTTTACTCCGAGCAGAGCTATGGGCACGATCCTTGGCGACCTTATAGGCAAGGCGTACATCGACTGATATCGACCGAGAAGGTACAGATTGTTGAGAATTTTGGATTCGACCAACCTATTCGCTTAGCTGGAGCAGGCTTCACTCCTAAACTGCTCAAGCTTATTCATATTAATCGCCTTAAACAACGCTGCGGTTGTGCGATGCATTTCCAAGAGACGGCGCCGGGTTGCTTCAGCGGAAAGGTAGAACCTGGTAATAACTGCCTAGTGCCACGTGATGGGCGGCCTACCTATCTAGTGAGTGAGGTGTTGGTTGATCACGAAAACTGGATTAGTAGAGATCAGGGTTTTGATCCAGCTACCAATACCTTGCAATGGGGCTCCGAACATGGGCCACTACGTTTTGAACGCGTGGCTAGCTTTGAGAATGAAGTCACAGCTGAGTGGGCGAGTCTAAATAATTATAAAGGAGATGAACCTGAACAAATTGGATAGAATAGAAGCCATGCAAGCTGATGAACCAACTATCCAGCAGTTCCGTAGCTGGATTCGCTCGCAGCACCTAATTTGCAAAGGCCAAGACTTTATTTTTGAAACAATTGACCATAGTCAGCTTGAGCGTTTTGAAGACTGCCTAAATATGCTTGATGGGCACGTGCGGTCTGTACGAGCAATTGGAAACTGGCCCATGGGGCCCCGTCGAACATTCAAGATTCTGAGAGCTGAAGCAGCTGTGCCGAGGCCCAAAGGCCTGGAAATTCAACGCTACTGGGCAGAGCGTGGGTCCTTTCAAACCCGGTTTTCGGAGATAAGCAATTGACGCCTGCAATCCACAAAAATATCGGGATCCTGCACGGCCAAAGCATTCTGCAAGAGCTGAAATATTTCATGGTTATTCCCATCATCAATTGAATCAAGCCCAATTAATGTAGCATAACGTAACTCCCAGCTTGGTGTGAAATCGGAGGCCAAAAGCTGCGGCACACTTTTGCACCATATATCAGGAAAATGTTTATTCAAAGCTAAGCAAGCAGCCGCTCTTGACTTACCAAATTGCGGGCGCTTGCTGTTCATCGCTTCCAGCAGCAATGCCTTAATGACAGGTATGGCAGCGCCAGGCCAGAAGTCCACACTGCCAAAAAGCTGAATGAAGAAATAGTGAGCACCATAATCATTATAAGCATCCTCCTGCCATCGCTTCCAGAAAACAGGCCAGAGCTCCTCTGCTGGCCTATGTTTCAATGTGGAAAGTGCTAAGTAGCAACGGCTAAAGTCAGTGCCAAAAAACTCATCAAATAAAAATAATATGCTAGGTTCAGTGTCGTAGCAGTGCGCCAAGAGCAAATCTTCTGGCTGATCCCACATCAGCGAATCTAAACAAGTAAGCAGGTCAAGTCCTGCGTGTGATTTATCTTGGCCAGGCCAGAGTGTGCGCAGAGCTCGCATCCTGAACACAGGGGACACGGGCGCCTTGAGGATCGAGGGCAATAGATATGAAGCCCGACAGTCAATTAAATCCTGAATCGCCGACTGCCGGTCCATTTGGTTCGGCAGGGTCAGGTGGTCTTCCAACTCTTTAAGGCGACTACTATCGCCACTAAGCTGTGCAACCCCGGCTAAGGCAGCACCGCGAACCCCTGGATTCGCTTCATCTTGCAGCGATTGAAGTACGGGTAAGGCAGCATGCACCTCTAACCCGGCAAGAGCCTGGATGAGAACCCTGCGGCTCTGGCTTGGATCATTGAGTAGCAGGCACATCGCCTCATGGAATTCAACATCCTGGCAATTGAGCTGAAGAAGGGCCCAGGCGGCATTTTCAACGAGGTAGTGATCGTTGCTCCTAAGGCAACGCCCAATGCTGGGGATGGCCCGTTGAACCCCAAGCCGGCCCAAAACTTCGACCGCTTTGCGGCGCGCAAGGTTAACCGCCTGTTCGCCAGAAGAATTATCAATAAGCCGCAATAAAGCTTGCTCCGTTTTATCGCCGGGGAAGTTAACGAGATGGGCGGCCGCCATGTAGTAGTCGCTGGCAGAATCAAGCGAGTCAAGAGATTGCTCAAGAATCGCTAGCGCATCATGGTGGCTGAGCCCGGGATGGATATTGTCGTAACTGTTGCTGGAGCTTGACAAAATACTGTCCTCAGAAGTCAAAGTGGACGCGGCTGTGGAGCTCAAAGGAGAGCTGCTTCCAACTCTGATAGCCGGCAGGGCGAGAGCGCTGAAAGTTTAAGAGTTATGTGTCTTGATGCAACCCAGCCAGGAAGCGTTCAATATGAGCCCATCTAAATTAGATGCACAATGGGACCCCATCAATGTGGTGCACTTCTTCTTGTTACAAGCATCAAATCTGAAACTCCCCAGAGGGTTGCTCAGAAGCTGCGAGTTCCGCTCCATATGCTTAGCCAGACTATGCAGCAACTACACCAGAACGGAATCCCAGTTTCGTCGGTGGGCCTGATGGAGGCGGCCAACTCGTTTTCCAGAGTGGCAACCAAAGCTGCCATGGAGCCAGGCGAATCACCCAAGCCTGGACAGCAATCACCTCGCCGCCGCCGCAAATAGCCCAGCTCAGCCTTGAACCTCGAACACACCATCAGGAGCACGCCCCTGCTTAAGCAGTTCCCAGTTGATCGACTGAAGGAAAGCTGCGCTGTTCAGAGTCTCCACCACATCGACCCCCCAGTCACTCTGCTGCAGCAACGCTCCAGGGGCGCCCTGGCCGTCCTTGCGCCCACCCAAGGCCAACAGCTGGCAATCATGATCAGTGGCCCCTGCAGAGCAGCGAAGCTGTCGCCAGGCCAGGAGTACGGCATTGGCCAAATCGATGGGCAGCAGATCGGCTTCCACCTGAACCAACCAGTGAGGGTGGCTGACTGCCTGAACCTGGACATCGGTGGACAGGTGTGCAACGAGGCCAGCCGCCAGATCGGCCGAATTCAGGCCCTTCAGGTTGTCGGAAACCACCTGAAGGTTGTGGGAGAGCAAAAAGCGTGTCATGTCCTGATCTTGTTAAGCCCACCATAGGAACGCCGCGGCTATCCCTGATAATTTTGTTCGATAGGAGCGACCCTTGTCTACCGAGCTGTCCGCTACCCCCGCATCTGGCATCCAGCAACTGAGCGTTGAGGAAGCCAACATTCTGGCTGCAGAGCTTCGTTCCCAACTTCGTCAGGGGCTAGTTCCTTCATCCGACAGCCCCGCGATTGAGCGCATGGTGGCCGGTCTCGGCGATACCAGGGGCTTGATGCGGCTCACCTTTGCCGAAAGCCTTGGAGCAGTAGGTGCTGCGGCGGTGCCAACACTCTGCCGTGCGTTGCGGACTCACGAAAATGTCACCGTTCGCCGCGCTGCAGCGAAAACTCTGACCCTGATTGCAGATCCAGCTGCCTTGCCCGTTTTACTGGAAACCCTGCTCTCAGATTCGGATCCCGTCGTGCAGGGATCAGCTGTAGGAGCGATGGCTGCAGTCGGCGACCAGGCTCTCGATCCACTCTTCTCAGTGCTCGTTCATCCAAAAGCTTCGGCCATGCAGCAGGGGCTGGCCAGCTGGGGGATCGCTTTTATCGGCGCCAAGGCGCCCGAAGCACTGCGCCAAGCAGCCAGCTCGCCGGATGCCAGGGTAAGAGCGGCAGCGATAGCAGCTCTCGGCGAACAGATCCAGGCGTTGGGGGATGACCAGGCGAGACAGCTGCTCCTAACCGCGCTGGATGACCTGGACTCCGAGGTGCGGGCAGAAGCTGCAACGCTGATGGGGAAGTTGCAGGAGCCAGAATGGGCCTGCCCGCGCCTGCTCCCGCTGCTCACCGACTCGGAAGAACAGGTCCGCAAAAACGCTGCTCTATCGCTGATGAAGCTAGGGGCCAAGGATGCATTGCCTGCCTTAAAAGCAAGTGTGGAGCAGGAAGAACAACCTGGTGTCAGATTAGTGCTGGATCTAGCAATCAGTCAGCTGAGCAAGTGAGGATGGCAATCGTCTCGCGTCAGCCCGGCTGAGGTTGACGGGCATGCAGGTCCCTAATTCGAGCGAGGGCTGATTCAAGCGTCTCGCGCACATAACTGTCTAGCTGTGGTTGGTTCTGCAGATCTCTAAGAGTCCGTTCGATTGCAGGATCATCAATCTGGGCGAGCGCATTGACAGCTGCTACCGCCTGGGCTGGATTATCTCCACCCACCACTCTCAGCAACAGCGGCACCGCCTGCCCACCCACCTGCCCAAGGGCCATCACCGTAGCTACAGCCACAACCGGTGAGTCGTCGCCAAGCGCCTCCTCGAGGGCCTGCATAGCAGGATCAGGGAAATGTATCCCAGGCTGGTTTGAAGCCACCTGGGCATAGGCCTTGACGCAGCTAGCGCGGATAGTGCTGTCCGTGCTGGCCTTAAGAAGATCCGCTAATGGCAGCAGGGCTGCTGCGCCAAAGGCGCCAATACCACGTACAGAAGCCCTGCGTAAAGCTATATCCGATTGGGCCAATAAACCAAGCAGTCGAGGCAGAGCTTGCTGAGGCCAATCCCTGACCATAGCTATAAAAGCCTGGCTTTGAATATAAGGATTGGGGTGAGCAAGGTCATCAAACAAGATATCCAATGCTTCCATTTCCATCCAAGAGAGGGGGTGGGAGAGGGCTCATTTTCTCACAAAAAAGGAGGCCCGAAGGCCTCCGTGGTTTGTCCTCAACAATTAATCAGAAACTGATCAGGAGAGGGCGTTGATTGCGTAATCAAGGTACGACTTCAACTCATTGAGAGCCTGGGGGCTCATGTCACGAGGGGAGCAAGCCCGATCGCGGGTGAAGGTGAGAGCTTCCACGTAAGCAGCGGTAGGCAGACGCAGGGTGCGGTACACCTCACGGGCTCCGGCAATGCCCCACTCATCGAGAGGGCCGGTGCCGCCCACAACCAGGCAGTAGTTGATCAGACGCAGATAGTGAGCGATGTCGCGGTAGCACTTGTCCACCTTGACCTGATTCTCACCAGCTTCGCCGGCTTGCTTGAGGTAGGGATACTTGCTGAAGCAGGCGTCACCAGCTTCCTTCGTCACTTTGTCCAGGCCGGCAGCCAGCTTTTCAGCAGCTTCAAGACGAGCAGTAGCTCGCTGAATGTTGCCCTGAACAGCTTCTAGGTCGTTCTGGGAGGGGAAGCGACCAGCGGCATCAGCGGCGGTCACAACAGTGGTCACAACAGACTTCATCGTGAAGATCCTCGTTTAATTGAGTTGTAGTGGTTTAAAAAAAGCAATCTCTTCGGATGAATCAGCTGAGGCCGCTGATCACACGGTCAAAGTAGGTAGCAGCTTCAGCCACTAGAGCGGAGCAGTCGCCCTGAACGGTTTCCATCTTGCGGAAACGGGTTTCCACAGGGTTGGTACCGCTGGTGTTTGTCTCGTTAATGTGAGCCGTGGAAGAAGCCTTCATGATGGCCACAGCGCGGGCGGCAGACTGAAGGGGAACGCCCAGAGCGATGTAGGTCTCCTTGAGGCCGTTCAGGCAGCGGTCGTCCAAAACCGAGGCATCGCCAGCCAGCAGCGCGTAGCTGATGTAGCGAAGCACAATTTCGCCGTCGCGCAGGCAGGCGGCCATGCGGCGGTTGGGGTAGCAGTTGCCACCAGCCTGGATCAGGCCAGTGTTTTCGCAGATCATGCCGGTGACTGCATCTGAAACGATGCAGGAGGCATTGCTGGTGATGGCGTTAACAGCGTCTAGACGCTTATTTCCCTCAGCAACATAGTTACGGAGAGCAGCGAGCTCACCGCCTCCAATTGGGGCAGTCTTCGAATCTGCGCTGACGACAGCGCGTGAAAAGGCGTCGAGCATGGGAAAGGGACCAGGGGTGCTTGTGCTCAGCCAGTTGACAGCCAGTGAAGATCGTTAGATCTGTTTAGGTCTGCATGGCTTAGCTGCCTCTCGGGGAAGGCGTAAGGGGAAACTACGGTCATCTCCCTCCTCAGGACCCCGATCAAAGCAATCATGCAAACTTTCGTCATCCATCGCGGTCGGACTTAAAAAGGCAGCGCTGGCAAAGGGTTTTGGCAAGGGGAGGGCACGCACTCCCGCCCAATCGCGGAACAAAGCACCAGGAGATTTATCTTTTCTTCCATATTCACCATGGATGCGGTCCATTTGAAGCTGCTCTAGTGGATCGCAGCGGTCGACTCCGTATGCTGACATTCGCCCAATTCAACCCATGACCGACGGCACCACCGCTCGCGCCGACACGTCTGCAATCAACGCATCCGATCCCAGCCGGCAGGAGTTGGAGGAGTCGATTGATCAGCTAGCGGCCTACCGCGATCGACTCATCAAAGATGTGATCGGAATGGGTCAGAGACTGAAGCTTCCTCAGAAGCAAGTGGAATTCACCCTGGCTCAGCATCCCGAGCTGCAGAAGCTAGAAGCAATTCTGGCTCAGCTTGAAGCCCAGAAGTCCGAACAGGACTAACTCCCATCCCCCTCACCCGCCCGTGGCACCCGTGGACCCAGCCCGAACGATGGATCAGTTCTTGGCGGCCAGTCGAGGGGCCTGGCTAACGCGACGGGCTGTGCACCACCTCGACCACCAAGATGATGAATTCGGCGATTCCAATCTTGTGATCGAGCCCTTCTCCGCTGAGGATCCAGCCGTCGAACAGATATGCCTAGCTCTCAATATCAACCCTCATCTAGCAGCAGGAGGGGCCCGTTTCTGGTGGGAGAGCAATCTAAAACCCCTAGCCAGAACAGAAGATCAAGCGGCTGTATTAATAGATATCCCTCTGGCAGGAGATCCCTCTCAGGGTTTCCTGGTCCGTGACAAGGGCTACGTGGAGAAGCAGCCCGTCCTCAGTCAATACACCTTTTCCAGCGATGGCGTCATGACCGTTACCACGCGCTACGACAGCAATGTCGGCACGGAACGCTGCTGGTTCGTCACGGATCAGGTGCGCATGAGGGTGAGCTCGGTGCAGTGCCTCGATGGGGTGTCGATGACCACCTACTGCACGGAGCTTCGTTGCCCCTCCGACGCAACTCTGCAGTCGCTTCGGGAAAGCGCCGATTCCCTGGCCGCCGGTTTCAGTTAACCCACCCTGCTCCTGAGCGCTCCGAGATGTTCGACCCTTTTTTGCAAGAGCTCAATAGTAGGCTGGAACGGTCTGGAGCGCAGCCCATTGCCCCACCAGATGGGCTCGCTGAATGTCGCTCCCTGAAGAGGCAGAGCGTGATCCAAAGCTGGCTCTGGCAGGTGCCGGGTTTCCGGCGCTGGCGGGTGACCAGGATGGACGCGGGGGACAGCCTGCAAGTGCTGAATTCGGTGGCCTATCCCGAATACAACAACGATCAGCCCCTGATGGGAATCGATCTTCTTTGGTTCGGCACCCGCGGCAAGCTGGTCGCAGTGCTTGATTTTCAGCCCCTACTGCAAGATCAGAATTATCTTGATACCTATTATCAAGGCCTAAAAGAACTTATTTCTCGCCACCCGGATCTTCACGGTGCTGAGGCCATGCGCTCATTTGATCCAAACCAATATTTTTCGCCCTGGCTGCTGTTCTGCCGTGGAGGTGCTGAGGAGGCGCAGGAATCGTTGCCTAGGGCTTTCACTGCCTTTCTCGACTGCTACTGGCAGCTCAGCGCCGAAGCCAGCCAACGCACTTCCATAGTTACAGCAGAAAGGGTTAAAACCCTGCAAGAGGCATACGATGTCTACAGCGCCGAAAGAGATCCGGCTCATGGCCTTTTTAGCAGCCACTTCGGTAAGGCCTGGTCGGATCGTTTTCTGCACGAGTTCCTCTTCCCATCTAGCCCGCAGCAATGACAGCACCGCAAAGCTGCAGCCTTGATCAGGTCAGAATCGCCGGTTGGCGTTGGCAGCCCTTTCTTGATCATGCGGTCGACATGCTTCAGGCGTTGCAGCCAGCCGCCTACCCCGTGCCCGAGCAGTTTCTGCAAAAAACCGGATCCACCGGTTCGAAAGCACAGCCGGTAGTTGTGCAAACTGCAACCTGGGCCTGTCGAACCAGCAAGCTTCGCCAGGTGAGGGCCGCCTGTGTGGAAGCGGGACCAGCAGCGTCCGTGCTGAACCTAGTTATCAATCCCGACTGCCGTTTTGATCTGCCTTTCTTCGGAGCCGATTTGGTCACGCTGCCCTCAGGCCATCTGCTAGCCCTTGACCTGCAGCCAGTTGACCGCAGCGATTCCCTCCATACCCAACCTGTCTGGGATCGATTACTCCCAATTTTTAACAGCTGGAAGCCTCACTTGCCCGATGGCGGGCCCATTCCTGCCGAGGCGGAACCTTACTTTTCGCCTGCATTTCTCTGGACCCGTCTACCTCTGGGTGCAGCCTCCGATGAGCTGATCGCCACCGTTATATTTCAAGCCTTTGCTGAGTATTTAAAGCTTTATTTACAGCTCGTGGATGAAGCACCCCCCGTAGCAGACGATCGCTCAGCAATATTGCTCGAGGGCCAACGCCGCTACACCAGCTATCGGGCAGAGAAAGATCCGGCAAGAGGGATGCTCAGCCGCTTTCACGGCGCGGAATGGACCGAGACATATATCCATGAGGTGTTGTTCGATCTAGGCAGACACTATCCCGAGTAAAAAGAAGATCAAAGCAGGCCTATGGCGTGAAGAGGCCCACTTCCACTGATCAGCTCCACTAGAAAAGCGGAGAATCCGACCATAGCTAAGCGGCCATTCCACACTTCTGAGCTGTTGTTCCAGCCCCAAGCCCACTTGTCTTGGGGGTAGAGCTTCACAGTGCTAGGCAAAGCCGCCGCCTGGTCAAGATTCACTTCGGGCCCATCCAGGGCCTGCTGGACAAGTCGCGCAAGCCCCTGGATGAACGCAGGGTTGGTGTCAAGCGCCGGCACACGCCGAAAATTTGTGATGCCCGACTCGAAAGCCAGCTTGCGGTACTCGATGTCGATCTCTTCAAGGGTCTCGATGTGCTCGCTCACAAAACTGATCGGCACAACCACCAGATCCTTCACACCCTGCCGCCCTAGCTCCGCCAATGCCTCGTCGGTGTAGGGCTTGAGCCACTCCACAGGACCCACCCGGCTCTGATAAGCAAGGGTGAAAGAGTTGCTGTGGCCCAATGTGGCCTCCAACTTCTCGATGATCAGCCGGGCGCAGGTTTCGATCTCCCCTTGGTAGGGATCGCCCGCTTCTTCCACGTAGCTCTTAGGAACACCGTGGGCGCTGAAGAACACGTGGGCGCTGTCAGGGTCCGGGCAGGCCTGGATCTCACGGGCGATCAGCCCGGCCATGGCGTCGATATAGCCCTGGTCATCGTGGTAGCTGCGGATGCATCGAATCGGCAAAGCTGCAAAGACAGGATCAGCCTGACGAAGACGCTGAAGCTCCCTAAAGCTGGAACCGCTGGTGCTAATCGAGAAGTGAGGGTAAAGAGGCAGCACCACCACCTCGTCCACATCGTCGGCTTTGATGTCTGCCACCGCCGATTCGGTAAAGGGGTGCCAGTAGCGCATCGCCACGTAGCTGGTGGCCTCGATCCCAAGCAGGCGCAGGGCACTCTGTAGCTCCCGAGCCTGCTGCTCGGTGATTCGCCGCAGTGGTGAGCCCCCGCCGATTGAACGATAAGCCTCCTGCGACTTGCTCGCCCGCAGGCTGCTGATCAGCCAAGCCAGTGGTTTCTGAAGGGCCGGGATGGGTAGCCGGATGATCTCCGGATCCGAGAAGAGGTTGTAGAGGAAAGGGCCGACGTCCTGGATGCGCTCCGGACCCCCGAGGTTCAGCAGGAGCACACCTACCTTGGCCATGGCTTGGCGATCATGAGGCCAAACATCACCTTACGTCTACAACTGCTGGCAACTGCACTCGCTCGGTTGAATAAGAAACGTTTAGGGACACGCCCTCACAACCAAGCCGTTCGACCGGCGCACATCAGCTAGACGATTCTGGAAAACCCGACTACCGAACTGAAGACGATGGAAGGTTCAGACAATCACGCCAAAGCAGCAGCTGATCGGCAATGGAACCTCATGCGCGCCAGCTTTGATGGCGACTGGAAGGGAATAACCACCTGGTATGGCCGCAACGGCCATGGCATGAACCTGAAGCAGGGCAGCGCTAACCCGGAGGCCTCGCTTTACTCCATCCGCTTCTCGGATGCGCACACGGGTGAATGGCATGGAACCGGCCTGCGATTCGCGCCCGGTGGAGAACGCCGCTTCCCCCTATATCGGCACAATTACAACCTCGGCCATAACTGCTGGCATTTTCCGCAGACGGCGGGCCAGTCGAGCCTGGAAATGGCCGGCAGCAGCGCCCGTGCTGGGCATGAAGTGAACTTCTTCAGCGGTCGAAGTCGTTCGATGCTGGTGGCGCTTTACCAGCAACAACCTGATGGTCAGATGCTGCTGGACTCAATCGCCGCCACACCCTTCCGTTGCCAACGCACCAGTCCTGACCCCGAACGCGTTCAGTTCCAATCGCTGGAGGCGGTATTCGATACCGTCTTTGGCTGGCAAGGAGTGGAGTCAGTGATCAGACCAGGATTCAATTCTGTAAATGAAACGTCAGATCAGCGGTTGGCACCATTCTGTAGCGAATTATTTATCAAGAATGAAGTGAATGGGCTGTTTACCGATAATTTAATCTGCAGCCTGCCTGAGAGCTTGCCAAAGCATTCATTTAACATCCACTTTGGCTGCATACTGGATCGTCAAAGCTTTGTGCATTTGACAATGGAGTTTGATGCCAATCACAATCTCTTGGCCTGGATAGAGCGCCGATATCAGCCCAACATGCATGGATGAGAGAGGCTGAAGCCAAGCTGCTTAAGCTTCTCATTACTCACCCGCGCATTAAGTATTCGATCGCTGGTGTCTCTGGTCAACCACTTAGCTAGTGGCAGGCCAGCGCGCTCACACAGCCGATCTGTGAGCTCCTGGCCGTTGTACTGGGTGTCATTGACCAGGTTGTAGGTATCATTGAGGCCTTGATCAAAGGCAAAGTTGATACCGCGAACAATGTCGTCGCGGTGAATCCAGCACGGCACATTCAGGCCATTACGCTGCACTAAGCCGCCCGCTGCACTCAGCAACATGGCCGGAATATCGCGTCCAGGCCCGTAAATGCCACCGAGGCGCAACACGCAGACCTTGATCGAGTCGGAGCGGACCGACGCGATCATCTGCTCTGCTCTCACGAGCACGGAATTCACTGGATGATTTGAATCGGTTGGATCGCTCTCACTTGTGAGCGCTCCCTGCCGGTTGCCATACACGCCACAGCTGCTGAGGTGAACAAGCTGCAGTGGCGAGCTGACAGGCCTACGGCTAAGAGTTTCGATCAGCCGCTGCAGGCCGCCAAGAAAGGTCTGCTCGTATTGGCTCAGCTCAACACTGGAACTCTTCGACGGAGCGAAGGACACCAAGATGCCGTCGACATCTGTTGCGAAGTCCAGGCTGCTGGAGGGATCCGTCGAATCAAAAACCAATGGATTCTCGACTAGATCGGCCAGCTCTGGCAAGCGTTCACGCCGGGTTGTGGTGCCCCAAAGTGCGTGCCCCTCCTGCTTCCAGGATTTGGCGACCGCTTCGCCCACGTAGCCACAACCCAGGATTGCGCGACGCTCACCCGAGGGCAGGATCGGGCGCTCTTGGAGAGACAGCAACTGATAGAGGGAGGCCAGATCTGGGGTAGAAGTCATCCCGCAAAGCCCAATCATGAAGTTTTGCAACCCTAGGCCTGTCGGACGTGGGGTTGCGTTGTCACCGCTACGGATGACGCAGCCTGAGCCCTACTCCGTTCTTGTGGCAGCCTGAGCTATCGCCTCAAGCCCATGCCCGTCTATTGCGTCGAAGTGCCTGGGCTACCGCCACTTGCCGTCACTTGCGCCGGCTGCAGCGGAGATGCTTTGCAACTGGCACTAAGGGAGCAGGGACTGGACAACTTCCGTGTGGAGCGGCGCAGCAAGGATGGCCGCCAGTGGTGGTTTCAGGCCAACTTCAAGCCAGGCACCATCGACCCAGACACCACTGGAGGTCTCACCCGGCTGGTGAGCGTTGATCTAATCGAGGACTGATGGGTCCGATCCAAGCGCCGCTAAGCCTCAGGCCGCCACCACTTCGGTGCTGCCCGAGCGCTGACGGCGGGTAAGGAAGCCAAACAGCACCTTGCCAATGGCCGCGATCAGATTGCCTTCCAGTTCCTGGAACATGGTCATGTTCAGGTGGAAGGCGTGGTTGGCCTCCTCCACAATCCGATCGGCCATGGCCTGGTCGATTGGCAGGGCGTCGAGGGTGGTGCGGTAGTTGGCCTTGAAGGCCTTCTCATCGGGGATAGCAGCGAATTCGTAGAAACGCAGGCCATCGTGCTCGCCCAGGCCCATCGCCTTCTGGGCGATGTTCTTGAGGATCTGGCCTCCAGAAAGATCACCGATGTAGCGGGTGTAGTGGTGACCCACCAGCAGCTCCGGGCACTCCAGCGCCACCTGATGCAGCCGCTCTACGTATTGCTGGGCTCCAGGGGTGGGTTTGACCGCATTGCGCCAGTCGCCACCGAAGTAAAAGGCAAGGTCCTGCTCGAGACTTTCGCGCCGGTTCAGCTCAGGAAAGGCCACCGGGCCCACCACCGGATGCTCCCTAAGCCGGCCAAACTCCTCCTCCATCGCGGAGTACACGAAATAAAGATCGGCCACCAGGGTGCGGTAGCTGGCCTTATCCACCACCCCCTTAAGAAAGCAGCTCACGAAGCCGGTGTTCTCCGCCATCGTGTGGGCCTTTTTGGTGCCTTCACGCAGTTGGGAAGCAAGCGCAACAGCCATAGGTGCCGGTCTGAGGAACATGTATGTCGGCAGCAACTTAGGGGGGGCACCCTGGATTGGTTTGCCCCTTTGCGAAGAGTTCACGTCAGTGGTAAGGGCCAGCAATGAGCGTTAGTACTGCGGCTGGCTCTCACTGAGTTAGGAGCCGGGCACTGGCAACATCACTTGGAGCCCGCGTCTCGCGACAGCACCCATGGCCGACGACGACGCCAGCCCCCCCCAGGCAGGCGAACCCATCAGTGAGCAGGAAGCCCTGCACCGGCTCCGCCAGAGCGAAGACTCCTCCCAGCAGTACTACGGAGCTTGGTGGCTGGGCCGGATGCGCAGCCAGCACCCGGAGGCAGTGCCCCTGTTGCAACAAGCCCTGCGGCAACGCCGGCCCAGGGATAGCGGGGCCGGCGTGGAGGAGAACGCAGTAGCCCGCAATGCCGCCCGCGCCCTCGGCAAACTGGCTCCAGCAGCACAAGCGGCCATCCCCGACCTGCTCGACACCCTGCAGGATGCCGACGACGGACTACGGGAAGCGGCCGCTCGAGCCCTGGGCCAACTCGCAGCCAGCGAAGCCATTGAGGCTCTCTGCGAGAGGCTAGCCAGCGGCCCCGCCGTGGCCGGCGCCCAGCAGGCCAACAGCCCCCGCCTGGTGGAACCCTGCGAAGCCCTGCTGGAAGCCCTAGGCGACATCGGCGTCAACGAGCCGCGGGTGCTGGCCGTGGTGAAACCCTTCCTCGCCCACGAGCGCCCCCTGATCCGCAGCGCTGCGGCGCGCACCCTGCTGCAATTGAGCGGTGAGGCGCGCTGGGGGGAACTGCTTGTGGACCTACTTGACCATCCCCAGCTGCAGGTGCGTCGGGCAGCCCTGATGGACCTAGGTGCCGCCGGCTGGCGGCCCGGATTTAAAGCCATTGCCGCCACCCTTGCCGAGAACAGTCTGAAATTGATGGCCCTGCGGGGGCTGGTGGAACAGGGCAGCGGCGACCCCGGCGACGAGGCCCTGCTGGCCTGCATGGACGCCTTGCTATGAGCATGGATTCACCGCTGACAGCCCGGATCGCAGCCCTGCAACAGGCCGGTAGTGCCCTGGCCCTATTGCAAGCCACCCAGGAACTGGCCAGCTGCGCCGATGCCAGCGCCGCTCCGGTGCTGGTGGAGGTGTTGGGCTTCAACAACCCCGGTGCGGCGGTAGCCGCCGTGGAGGGGCTGATCAGCCTGGGCACAGCGGCCGTGGATGCCCTGTTGCAGCTCGACCCCGAAAACTACGGGGCCCGGGCCTGGGCCGTGCGCGCCCTAGCCGGCATCGGCGATGTGCGCGGGCTAGAGCTGCTGCTCGATGCCCTCGGCAGCGACGTAGCTGCCAGCGTGCGCCGGGCTGCCGCCAAGGGGCTCGGCCAGCTGCAACTGGACGAGCTCCCCCCTGACCAACAGCAAGCTGTGCGGCGTCAGTGCCTTGGAGCCCTGCTGGCCGCCACCAGCGACGGCGAGTGGGTGGTGCGCTACGCGGTGGCAGTGGGGCTGGAGTTGCTGGCAGCTGGCCTGCCCGCGGCAGGACCGGAGAGGCAGCTGGCCCAACAGGGCCTGCTCACACTCCAGGAAGCGGCTGATGGCAGTCCTCCGGTGGTGCAGAGGCGCGCCAAGTTGGCCCTTTCACGGCTGGGGCTGCAATGAAGAAACGGGTGCTGTTTGTCTGCCTGGGCAACATCTGCCGCTCCCCAGCCGCTGAAGGGGTGTTTTTACACCTGCTGGAGCAATCTCAGGCTGGTGAGCGCTTTGTGGTGGATTCGGCTGGCACCGGGGGCTGGCATGTGGGCAAGGCTGCCGATGCCCGCATGCGCGCAGCGGCCAGCCGCCGCGGCATCCATCTAGCGAGCAAGGCGCGCCAGTTGGAGCTGGCCGACCTCAACCGCTTCGACCACATCCTCACCATGGACGCCAGCAACCTGAGCCAGGTGCAGGCCCTAGCCCAGGAGGCTGGCGGCAGCAGCGTCGCCCGCATCGAGCCCCTGCTCAGCTATCGCAGCCGGTTTGATCTCAGCGAAGTGCCGGATCCCTATTACGGGGGAGACGAGGGGTTTGAGCACGTGCTCGACCTGCTGGAAGACGCCTGCAGCGGCCTGCTGCAGGCCCTAGACGATTAGTTCTCACCAGCGCCCGGCCAGGCCTCCTCCGGAACCCTCTGGCGGAACAGGTCCACCAGAGCCTGAATCACAGCCTCAATGGCCATACCGTCCGTAACCAGCTCCACCGCATCCTCTGCCTGGCACAGCGGCGCCACCTCCCGGCTGGAGTCCTGCTGATCACGGGCAGTTATCTGGGCCTCCAGCTCAGCCAGCGGAGGCACCGCAAAGCCCCGGCTCTCGAGGTCTTGGGCGCGGCGGCGGGCCCGCTCCGCCGCAGTGGCCGTGAGAAAAACCTTGAGCTCAGCGTCTGGGAAAACGGCGGTGCCGATGTCGCGGCCCTCGGCCACCAGCCCCCCCTTGAGCCCCATGGCCTGCTGCTGGGCCGTGAGGGCCTGGCGCACACAGCCGTGGGCAGCCACCAGGGAGACCTGGGCCGTTACCTCCGGGCTGCGAATCGCCTCGGTCACGTCGAAGCCATTGATGCTCACCAACTGCTCGCCGGCGCCGCCGGCACTGAGCTGCAGATCCAGGCCCAGCAGAAGGGGTTCCACAGTCGCCGCATCGGCAGGGTCAGCCCCCTGGCGAAGCACCCACCAGGTGAGGGCCCGGTACATGGCGCCGGTGTCTAGGTAAACCAGGCCCATCTGGCGGGCAAAGGCACGGGTGACGGTGCTCTTGCCCGCCCCCGCTGGTCCATCAATGGCAACGATCGGCAGACGAGACATCAGAAAACAATGGTCGATCAGGCGGCTTGAACCGCAGTGCACCGCAGCGGCGAGCAGGGCCAGGCCTTGCACTTGCTGCAATGGCTCCAGGCTATGGGGAGCCACAAGCTCCACATAATCCACCTTCAGCCCCGCCGCTTCCAGTTGCTGGGCCAGCTGGGAGGTCAGCGCTGTGGCCTGGGAGAGGCCGCCACGCACTTGGGCAGCCGCAGCCGCCAGACCAGCGGGCAGTGCCGCGGCCTGCTGGCGCTGGGAGGGGGAAAGGCGACGGTTGCGGGAGCTGCAAGCGAGCCCATCGGCCTCCCGCACTGTGGGACAGCCCTGAATGCGCAGCGGCAAGCCCAGATCCGCCACCACCCGCCTCAGGATCACCAGCTGCTGCCAATCCTTTTCGCCAAGCAGCAGGAGATGAGGGCGCACCAGGGTTAACAAGCGAATCACCACGGTGGCCACCCCCTCAAAGTGTTGGGGCCGGTTGCGGCCACAGAGCCCCTGGCGCAAAAGCAAAGGCGGCGCCACCCGGGTCAAGCCGGCCTCGCCCCGGGGGTAAATCTCCGCCACGCTGGGAGCAAACAGAGCCGTGGCACCGGCGGCGGCGGCTAGATCAATGTCGGAGCGGAGGTCCCGGGGATAGGACTCGAGATCTTCCCCAGGGCCGAACTGCAGGGGATTGACAAACACACTCAACAACACGGATGGGGGCTGGCCTGACCCTTGCCTCAGTGCCGCTGCCCGGCGAATCAGCTGCTGATGACCCTCGTGCAGGGCCCCCATCGTGGGCACGAAATGCAGGGGGCCCTGCTGCTGCTGCCGCCAGGCGGCTAGGTCTTGGCAAGTTTCGAGCAGGTCCAAGGAAAGAGCGGCGGCGGCCAACAAAAAACCCACCCGCCAGATTGGCGGATGGGCTGATCAAGGGAGCCGGCAGGGCTCAGCTCACTGGAGCACTTCGAGACGCACTTGAGCAATGCCACTGGCGGTGAGGCCTAGGGATTGGGCAGCTCCATGGGCAATGTCAATGACGCGGTTGCCGTGGAAAGGGCCCCGGTCGTTGATGCGCACCACGGCGGTGCGGCCATTCCAGAGGTTGGTCACACGCACCTTGGTGCCGAAAGGCAGGGTGCGGTGGGCCGCCGTGAGGGTGCCAGGACGAAAGACTTCGCCATTGGCCGTGCGATTTCCAAAGAAGCCGGGGCCGTACCAACTGGCCTCACCCTTAGAGCTGTGCACCACACGGGGCGCTGGCTTGGGGGCAGGAGCGATACGGGTCGGAGGTGCCTGCTTGATCTGGGTGTCACTTGGTGACAGCTCCACATCAACCTCGCGGATGGCGACTGCAGGCGTAGGGCCTTGGGGCTCAGGGCTAGAAACAGCCATCGCTACAGCATCGTTGCTAGTGGCGGCGAGGCTGGACTCGGCGATGGCGGGAACCAAAGCACTGCCGGAGAGAAGCAGGGCGAGGGCCCCAAGGGAGAAGGTGCTGCGCATAACAAACGAAACTCGCCGCTATTGCGGCAATCACCAGCCAGAAGCAATTAGTGATTCGTCAGCGTTGGATTCCGTCTCAAACTGAATGGAGTTGAGATACGAATTCGCGTTCGGGGTTCCTATCGGGAATTGACGACAGGGCAAAGTTAACTGCTTCAGCCGGCCGTTTCGGTCAAAAACGACACCTACAAGATTGATCAGCAATTGTCATCCAAGCGGCCAGAGCAGGCGCTTACAGGGCTGAGCGGGGGTCGACAAGGCCAGCAAGGATCAGCGACCCGAATGACAATCATCAGCGCAGCTAATCACTTGAGGTGCCAATCGGGCAATTGGCCCCGAATTTGGGCAGGTGGCATCAGAGGATCGGAGCTGCAGATGGGTTCGCACGGGATGGACTACCGCACAGCCGGGGTGGATGTGGTCGCAGGCCGGGAGTTTGTGGAGCGGATCCGCTCCAGCGTTGAAGCCACCCGGCGCCCTGAGGTTGTGGGCGGGCTCGGAGGCTTCGGGGGGCTATGCCGATTGCCCGCCGGGCTGCGGGATCCCCTGCTGGTCTCGGGCACCGACGGGGTTGGCACCAAGCTTGAGCTGGCTCAGGCCTACGGTCGCCACCACGATGTGGGCATCGACTTGGTGGCGATGTGCGTCAACGACGTAATCACCAGCGGGGCCGAGCCGCTTTTCTTCCTTGATTACATCGCCACAGGCAAGCTCAGCCCGGAGGCCATGGCTGAGGTGGTGGAGGGCATCGCCGACGGCTGCCGCCAAAGCGGCTGCGCCCTGCTTGGCGGCGAAACGGCCGAAATGCCTGGCTTTTATGCCCCGGGCCGCTACGACCTGGCCGGTTTCTGCGTGGCCGTGGTCGAGGCAAGCGCCCTGATCGATGGACGGGCCGTTAGCGCCGGGGATCGCATCCTGGCGGTGGCCAGCAGTGGGGTCCATAGCAATGGCTTCAGCCTGGTCCGCCGCATTCTTGAGAGCCAGGCGGTCGATGAACTCACGACCCTGCCCAACAGCAACCAAAACCTGATAGATGCCCTGCTCGCCCCCACCCGTCTGTATGGAACCTTGGTTAAAGCCTTGCTTGCCAGCAAGGTGCCCATAAACGGCATGGCCCACATCACCGGCGGCGGCCTACCTGAAAACCTGCCCCGCTGCCTGCCCTCTGGAGTGCACGGCGTGATCGACCCAACTAGCTGGCAGCGTCCAGCTCTGTTCCACTGGCTGCAGCAAGCCGGCGAGGTGCCGGAGGCCGATCTCTGGAACACCTTCAATTTGGGGGTGGGTTACTGCCTGGTGGTGCCGGCAACAGCAGCTGATCAAGCTCTCGCAATCTGCCAAGACACTGGCTACGAGGCCTGGGAGCTGGGCGCGGTGGCCAACGGCAGTGCTGGTGAGCAACCGCTGGTAGGACTTCCCTTCAGCACTTGATCAGCCCGATTGCCAATGGCCAATTGCATCAGAGTGGGCTGCTGGCCCGGTCGGAAGCCGCTCTCCTGCCTAGGGTGCTTACCTCGAAGTTGATCAACACCTATCGCCCCGGTTCCTGAGCCAGGGCGATGTTCGAGCCATACGTAGTTGTATTAGGAGTGGCGTCATGACGCAATCAATAGGTTCACCACAGCGAATAGCGGCCCCAAGCCCCTTGGGCTCCTCCGCTGCACCTCCCCTTGGCACCGGTCAACGCATCACCCGCCGCCGCAGCTCGGCCGGCCCCGTAGCCCCAACCCGGCCGCAGCGCCCCAGAGAGCTTCAGGCAGCGCCCCAGCGGGGGGGGGTGAGGCCCACCTTTCTCACCCTGCGAGATCACGGCAAGGTCTATGTAGCCGACCTGCCCCGACTCTCAGACGGCCAGCTAGCCCACGTGACCAAAGAAGCGCGGGAGGTGCTTGAAAGCCTGGGCCGCCGGCTTGAGGAGCTTGAGGCTCAGCCTTTCCTATCCCAGGCCGAACAGGACACCCGGATCCGGGCTTCCACCAAGCGGGATGTCACGGAGCGCTTCCTGCGCTCAATCGATGACGAGCTGCAGCTTCGCCACAACAACCCCGCCCTGAGGGCAGCAGCTGGTGAGTCGCTGGCTCGAGCCTTCCTGGAGCTGGCACGCCACCGGCTGCCTGGAGCCACCTTCGATTCCCTGCTGCAGGAAGCCCTGGCAGCCTGCGGCCCCGAAGCGGCCGCCGAAGCTGAAAGCCACGGCGACCACGGTCCCAGCCCCGTGGTACCCCTGGTACGCCCCCAGGCCATGCCGGTGGTGCTCACCCTCGATCCAGCCCCCCAGGCCGGCTAGTCGCTCTGGAAGGGATTGGCAGGCATGCCCACCTCCAACCCCAGCGCCAGATCATCTAAACGACGGCGCTCCTCCTCAGACAGGTTCCAGGCCAGGGCAGCCGCGGCCTGCTCCACCTGCTCCGGCCGGCGCAGACCGGGAATCGGCAACGCGCCGTGGGCCCGGCACCAGTTGAGGGCCACCGCCGCCAGGCTGGCGTCGCGATTGGCGGCGATTCGGGCCATCTCAGCCTGGAGCTCAACCAAGGCGGGAGCTAGCCGGCTGAACAAAGCTCCCCTTGGCCCCCTAGGCAGAGGTCCAGCCGCTATTGATCTGGCCAGCAGCCCCAGGGCCAAGGGGCTGTAGGCGATCAAACGAATACCCAGCTCACGGCAGACCTCCGCCACGCCGCCCGGCTGGATCGGATTGGGTGCCAGCAGCGATAGCTGCACCTGGAGGCTACTGAGCGGCACTCCCCGCTCGGCCAAGCGCCGGTGCACCGCCCGCAGGCGACGGTGTCCCATATTTGAAACGCCAAGGGCCGACACCTCCCCCTGCTGCACCAGATCAGCCAGACCCTCAAGCAGGGGGTCCTCCTGCCAGGGGGGCGTAACGAGCCGTGCTCCAGTGCAGCTGCACCAAATCAATTCGACCGGCCAGGCGCCGTTTCGAAGCCGCAAAAGCCCGGTCATAGCCGCGGCGCCCCATTCGCCATGGGAAGGGGGCAAGCTTGGTAGCCACCAGCAGCTGGTCGCGCTGCGCCGCCGGTAGGGCCGCCGCAAAGCGGCCCAAAAGGGCCTCACTGCGGCCGTTAAACCTGCCAGTGCCGTAGGAGTCCGCGGTATCAAAGGTGTGCAGGCCGCAGGCCACAGCCCGCTGGAAGGTGGCTTCAAGCACCGGATCCTGGCTCGGGTCGTAGCCCCAAAGAAATTGATTTCCCCAGGCCCAAGTGCCAACGCCGATGCCGGGCTGCCCCGCTGGATGCGCCATCGTGGAGTTAGGTGCCAAAGCGGATGCCTCCCAAAATGCCCGATTCCTCCACACCCGGCTACGCCAGCTTGCCCAGGGCCACCAGCTTGACTAAAAACACCAACGAGCCGGAGCCCCCGCTCGAGCCGGTTCTTTGCCAACACTGCGGACGCACCGCCAGCAATGGCATCAGCTGCCAGGGCAGCTGCGTGGCCGACTCGGGCTACTGAGCACTCCCATGGCGCGCATGTTCAGCCTGGGGCTAATGCTGCTGGCCTGGGCCAGCGCCGCCCAAGCAGGGGGTTTCGGGCGCTGGGAGATTGGGCTAAGGGGCTGCTCGCTGAGGCAGGGCCAGATGGGGCAACCCCAGCTACTGCGCGAACATGAGCAGGACTGCGTCCGGTTGCGGCTTGAACAAAACATGGAGGGGCTGCTGAGTGTGCGCCTGATCACGCCCTCCGCCAACCAACTATTCGGCAGCAGAAGCCTGGTCTTCGCCGGTGTGCTCGCCCCCGGGCAAAAGCCGATGCGCTGCGGCGCCGATGGCGAATGCAAACCGCAATGGCCTATCCGACTGGATGTGTCCTCCGTGGCCACCAACGTGGAATTAGACGGATCTCAAGCGCCCACCTTGCCCCGGGCCCTGCTAGCCAAAGGGACATGCCTGCTGGAACGCCATCGCCTGAGGTGCGAGGCAAGTGATTCCAGCGGACAGATGTGGGAGGCTCAGGCCCGCCTCTGAAATGAGGCGGAGCGTTAAGCCGAAGCCATTAATAAAGGCGGCACCCAGATTCGAACTGGGGGTAAAGGATTTGCAATCCTCTGCCTTACCACTTGGCCATGCCGCCGTCCGGGGAGCAAACTCCCTGCAGCGGATCGTATCAGCCACGGCATGTCCTCCAGTCTGCTGGTTCTAAGCAACGGCCACGGAGAGGATCTGATCGCCCAACGGGTTCTGCAGGCCCTACGGGCGCGGCAGCCCAACCTGGAAATTCAGGTACTGCCCCTGGTGGGGCTCGGCGAGGCGTTCAGCGCCGACGCAGCTGCCTGCCACCTGCAGCGGATCGGCCCCCAGCTGCAGCTGCCTAGTGGCGGCTTCAGCAACCAGAGCTTGAGGGGCCTGGCCCGCGACCTCGGGGCCGGCCTGCCCCTGCTGAGCTGGCGCCAACTGCAACTCGTGCGCCACTCGGCCCGTCAAGGCAGCCCGGTGCTCGCAATTGGCGACCTGCTGCCCCTACTGCTGGCCTGGAGCGGCGGCGGCAGCTTCGGCTTCATCGGCACCCCCAAAAGCGACCACACCTGGGCCACTCCGGCCCCAGCGGGCTGGGCGGCGACACTGCTCGCTGATGCTTACCACCGCTGCAAGGGCAGCGAATGGGATCCGTGGGAATGGGCGTTGATGGGCAGCCGGCGCTGCCGGCTCGTGGCCGTGCGCGACCAGCTCACCGCCCAAGGGCTGCAGCGCCACAAGGTGGCAGCCCTGGCTCCTGGCAACCCAATGATGGATGGCTTCCGCCACACCCCTCTGCCGGCCGGGCTGGCAAGCCAGCGGCGCCTAATCCTGCTGGCCGGCAGCCGCCTGCCCGAAGCCCTCGGCAATGCCCGCCGGCTGCTGGGCTGCCTCAGCCTGCAGCAGCCGCGGCAGCCAACCACCGTGCTGGTGGCCTCTGGATCGGCGCCTACGGCCGCCGCCTGGGCCGAGTTGTTGGAGCAAGCGGGCTTTACGCCCCTAGCGGCTGCGGCAGCTAGCGCCGCCAGCGGAGCACTTAGCAGCTGGCAGCTGGGTCGCTGGACCCTGCTGCTTGGCCAAAACCGCTTCGCCAGCTGGGCCAGCTGGGCCGAGCTGGGCCTGGCCACTGCGGGCACTGCCACGGAGCAACTAGCGGGGCTAGGGGTGCCCTGCCTGTCGCTGCCGGGCCCGGGGCCCCAGTTCAAGCCAAGCTTTGCTCGCCGCCAGAGCCGCCTGCTGGGGGGAGCCGTGGTGCCCTGCCATTCCCAACAAGAGCTAGCCCTGAAACTGCACCAACTCCTCGCCGATCCCAGCGAATGCGCCCGGCGGGGCGCCCTGGGCCGGAGGCGGATGGGGCCCGCCGGTGGCAGCGCCCAGCTAGCCGAGCTGGTGGAGCAACAGCTACTGGGATGATGCGGCCACCCCCGCAGCTACGTCGCCCATGGCCGGCATCCCCGATCGGGCCTACAACGCCGCCTGCGGCATGTTGGCCAGCCAATTGAGCATCAGCCTGGCGGCCGCCCGGCGCAAGGTCGACGTGCGCAGCTCCCAGGAGGGACTGAAAGAAACCGCAGCCAAGCTCGCCCTGGCCCAGCAGATGCTTGCTGAAGCCCAGGCCAGCAGTGAAAACCACCATGAGTTGCTCAGCTCCCAGCTGGAGGCCGTCGGCAGCGACGAGAACTTCATGGTGGAGGACTGAGCTGGCCGGGGCCCTTCAGCGGTTGCCGCCGGTGGAGTGCTCAAAGAGCAGGTGAAAGCGCTGGCGATCCAGGTCGGCCAGCACCGGGATGCAGCCAAAGCAACGCTCAGCCAGCTGCCAGCGCTCCTCCCGCTTCAGCATGGTTTCCAACCGATCGCGAGCGGGAAGCAGATAGCGCACATCGCCGGCGGCGTAGGCCAGCTGGACCTCAGAGAGATCTTCCACCCGGCCCCAATCGGAACTCTGGGCCTGCTTGTCGAGCTCAATGCCCACGAGCTCCTGCACCACTTCCTTGAGGCCGTGGCGGGGGCTGTAGGTGCGGCCCAGCCGGCTGGCCACCTTGGTGCAAAAGATCGGATCGACGGCAATTGCCAAGTTTTCAGCCAGGGCAGCCACGTCAAAGCGGGCGAAGTGGAAAACTTTTTCAATCGCCGGGTTTTCCATCAAGACCTGAAGCCGGGGTGCCGAGCTCTGGCCGCGGTGGAGGCGGATGCAGCAAACGTTGTCGTGGTCGTCGCAGATCTGTACCAGGCAGAGCCGGTCGCGGCCATGAATCAGACCCATCGCCTCGGTGTCCACCGCCAGCGCCCTAGCCCCGGCGTAGAGGGCCGCCCACTCGGCATCAAGATCACCGTCAAACACGGCGAAGCGGGCGGGAGCCGGCAGGTTGCTGGGGGCAGACGAAGCGGTCACACGGAAAGGGCGAATGCCTTGCCATGCTGACAAGCCATGCCCCCAAGGGGCAGCTTCACAATGGGATGGATGGCCAACCTCAGCTCCACCCTGCTGCTCACCCTGCTACTAGCCGTAGGCCTGGTTTTTTTCTTGCGCGCCGCCAGCAAAGACCGCACCACCACAGTCGAGGTGCGCTCGTCGCGGCCGCCTCTGGAGGTGTTGAGCCAGCTGAGCGAATGGCTGCTGCAACGCGGTTGGCGCGCCGAATCCACTGACCCCGAGCGCCGCCACCTCTGCTTCCGCGCCGAGGTGGCGGCCAGTCCCTGGTTGGCGGTGCTGCTCTCGGTGCTGGGAGCGGTGGGGGCCGCTTGCCTTGGGCTGGTGCTGCGCCAGCTGCTGCCCCAGCTGGGCTGGTGGCCCCTGCTGCTGGCCTTACTGGGGCCGGCGGCTGGGCTGATTTATCGCAATCGGGCGATGCGGGCCGAAACCCTGGAGCTGCGCCTGATCAGCCATGACAGTGCCACGGGCAGCGCCTTGCGGCTGCGGGCCCACCGCGATGAGCTAATTGCGCTCGAATTGGAGATGGGTCCCAAGCTGGGCCTATTCAGCGACGGCAAGCTGCTCAGCTCCCCCATCTGACCCTTGCCTGCCAGTAATGCAGCGATTCCGTCCCCTGGCTTTCGTCTTGACCGGAGTGCTTGCCATAGCTGGGGGCGCTGCAGCCCAAGCGCCGCCGCTGGCCAACTTTGATCCGCTCACAGGGCCGCGCAGCCGTCTGAGCAGAAACTGGCGAGGCCTGGCTGAGCTGCCCAGCAGCACCGAAATCCTGGTGCTAGCGGGTCATGCCGATTCCCAGGGGATTGGCGGGGCCGGAACGGGGGGAGAGGCCGTCGCTCTCGGCGGAGCCGCGCCGATGCAGCCGGGCATGCGCGACGAGCTCTATTGGAACTTGCTCACCGCCCAGGCGGTGGTGACCCTTGGCCAGCAGCGGGGTCTGGCCATCCGCTTCTACGACCCACCGCTGCGCAGCATTGCTGATGGCGACGATCCACGCACCAACTGGAGCGTGGGCAAAGCCCATGCCCAAGCCGGTGGATATGCCCTGGAAATCCACTACGACGCCTACGGTCCAGATGGTGTCGGTTCGGGCCTGATTCCACCCCTACATCGCCCCCCAACCCGCCTAGACGAAAGCCTGGCGCTGGCCTTTGGCCCCTATCCCCTGCTCTTCCGCGACGGCCTAGGCGCCCCCAGGCGGGGCATCGCCATTCTCGAGATCGGCAAACTTGAGGGCCAGCTAGAAGCATCGCTGCGAGATCCCCGCAGCCGCAATGGCGCTATCCAAGCGATCGCTGAGCGGGTGGTTACAGCTTTGCAACGGGGTCTGGAGCAGGGCTTGCAACCAGCCCCACCAATTCCTGGCCTGGCCGCCACCAAACCAGCGACCATCAACCCAGCACCTAATTCACCGCCTGATGGGGGGCGCAGCGGTCCGCAAGCGAGCCGTCCTCCAGCCAATCCTGGGGACGAGTGAACAGGTCTGTGAGCAGGGCCTCGCGACTGCCAGCCTCCGGCTGATAGCCGTATTCCCAGCGCACCAAGGGCGGCAGAGACATCAGGATCGACTCGGTACGTCCGTTGGTCTGCAAGCCGAAAATCGTGCCCCGGTCAAACACCAAATTGAACTCCACATAGCGGCCCCGCCTGTAGAGCTGAAACTGGCGCTCCCGCTCGCCATAGGGGGTGTGCTGTCGCTTCTCAGCGATCGGCAAGTAGCTGGGCAGGAAGGCGTTGCCGCAGGCACTGGCCAGGGCAAACAGCTGCTCCCAACTCTGCGGCACCGGGGCTAAACGGTCGCTCACAGCCGCGGCAGGCCCATTGGGATCCTGGCCCTTGTAAAGCACCCCGCGGGGATCCTGGTAGTCGTAAAAGATGCCGCCCACACCGCGGGTCTCGTCCCGATGCTTGAGGAAGAAGTACTCGTCGCACCAAGGCTTGAACACCTGATAAAAAGCGGGATTAACGCTGTCGCAGGCTCCTTTGAGCGTGCGGTGGAAATGCTGGGCGTCTTGCAGGAACGGGTAATAGGGAGTGAGATCGGCGCCGCCGCCAAACCACCACACCGGGCCCGCTTCGAAGTAGCGGTAATTGAGATGAACGGTGGGGATATACGGGTTGCGGGGGTGCAGCACCATCGAGGTGCCTGTGGCAAACCAGCGGTGACCCTTGGCTTCCGGCCGCTGGCTGAGGATCGAGGGAGGCAGCTCGGAGCCCTCTACCTCTGAGAAGTTGACGCCGCCCTGCTCGAAGACGCGGCCGCCCTTCATCACCCGGGAGCGACCGCCGCCTCCCTCCGGACGCTCCCAGCTCTCCTCGGCGAAGCAACCTTCGGCATCAAATTCTTCTAGGCCAGTGCAAATGGAGTCCTGCAAGCCCATCAGCAGGGCCTTAGCCCTGGAGCGGGAGTCGGCCGGTGGAGCTTCCAGCAGGGCCTTAGGCATCGACGCTGCGCCACATGGACGCTGGAAAGGTCTAACCATTTCAGCCCAGCCTCCCCCCAGACAAGTAATCGAGAGGGTCTGTCACGGCCATGCTGACGGTCAAAGGCAGCGGCAAGGCCCCTAGGATCGCAGTCTCTGATTGGATTTCCGATGGCATCTGTGGAGCAGGCTCAGGCCGCCCTCAACGCCGTTCAGGATGCCGGCAGCGGGCGCAGCCTGATCGAGCTGGGCTGGATCCAGCAGACGCGACTGGTGGATGATCGGGCCGTATTTCGGCTTGCCCTACCTGGCTTTGCCCAGAGCCAGCGGGATCGCATCGCCGCCGAGGCCAAGACGGCCCTGCTCGCCCTTGAAGGCATCAACGATGTTCAAATTGAGTTGGACCAGCCCAGCGGCGGCGCTCCAATCGGTGCCGCAGGTCATGGTCAAGGGCCAGAACGCGGTCAACTGCCAGAGCGCCAGCCCATCCCTGGGGTGCGCCAGGTCATCGCCGTCAGCAGTGGCAAGGGCGGAGTGGGCAAGAGCACAGTTGCCGTGAACCTGGCCTGTGCCCTGGCGGCTTCAGGCCTGAAGGTGGGCTTGCTCGATGCAGACATCTACGGGCCGAATGCCCCCACCATGCTGGGAGTGGCTGATCGCACGCCTGAAGTGAGCGGCGAAGGCGCCCAGCAAGTGATGAAACCGATCGAAACCTGTGGCATCGCCATGGTGTCGATGGGCCTGCTGATCCAGGAAAACCAGCCCGTGATCTGGCGGGGGCCGATGCTCAACGGCATCATTCGCCAGTTTCTCTACCAAGTCGACTGGGGCGAACGGGATGTGCTGATCGTCGACCTGCCTCCTGGCACCGGTGATGCCCAGCTCACCATCGCCCAGGCTGTGCCGATGGCCGGGGCGATCATCGTCACCACTCCCCAGCTGGTTTCCCTAGCTGATGCCCGCCGGGGCCTGGCGATGTTTCTGCAGATGGGGGTGGACGTGCTGGGTGTGGTGGAAAACATGAGCGTCTTCATCCCCCCTGACGCTCCAGATAAGCGTTATGCCCTATTCGGCAGCGGCGGCGGCGCCCGCCTGGCTGAAGAGGCCGGGGTGCCCCTACTGGCCGAACTTCCTCTGGAGATGCCCGTGCGGGAAGGGGGGGATGCCGGACGGCCGGTAGTGCTCAGCCATCCCGAATCGATCAGCGCCCGGGGCTTTTTGGCTTTGGCCCGCCAGCTCAGCGCCGCCCATCTGGCGCCAGCCTGAAAGCCATGCTGAGCCAGTTGGGGCGGCGAAACCCGCGATTTTTTAGTGGCCGCACCAGCCGGCGCAACCCTCTGGCCGACGTGGATCTGATCCTCTGGGGGGTACCGCTGGCAATGGTGGCGATCGCCGGGATCCTGATTGCCAGCACCCAGCGCCAGGCGAATTACGCCGACTGGTACCAGCACTGGGTAACGGCGGCGGTGGGCATGGTGGTAGCCCTACTGCTGGCGCGAATGCCATTGGATCGGCTGATCCCATTTAAGTGGCCGATTTACATCGCCATGGTCGCCAGCCTGGTGGCAGTACGAGTTGTCGGCACCAGTGCCCTAGGGGCCCAGAGCTGGATCAACATTGGCGGCTTTTACGTGCAGCCCTCGGAATTCGCCAAGGTGGGCGCCATTTTGCTGCTCGCCGGGGTACTAGCCAGACACCCGGTGGATCGTCCTGTTGACCTGATCCGTCCAGTAGGCCTGATCGCCCTGCCCTGGCTACTGGTTTTTGTGCAACCCGACCTAGGCAGCTCGCTTGTGTTTGGGGCCGTACTGCTGGTGATGCTGTTTTGGGCTGGGATGCCTGGGGCCTGGGTGGTGCTGCTGCTCTCCCCTCTTGTGGCGGCGATCGTGGCAGGCACCCTGCCCTGGCTGCTGCTGGGCTGGGTGCCCCTGATGGGCTGGCTGGCCTGGAAGAGCCTGCCCTGGAAGCGGGTGGCCCTGGCGATCAGCCTCGCCGTGCAGGGGATCTTCGCAATCGCCACCCCCTGGCTCTGGGAGCACGGCCTGCGCCCCCACCAGCGAGCCAGGCTCACCCTGTTTCTTGATCCCGCCCAGGATCCCCTCGGCGGCGGCTACCACCTGCTGCAGAGCACCGTGGGCATCGGCTCGGGGCAGATCTGGGGCACCGGCTTGATGCAAGGATCCCTCACCAAGCTGCGGTTTATCCCAGAGCAACACACCGATTTCATCTTCAGCGCCCTTGGGGAGGAAACCGGTTTTCTCGGCTCGGTGCTGGTGGTCGCCGGCTTCGCCCTGCTGATGGGGCGCCTGCTGCAGATCGCTGGACGGGCCCGCAGCGACTACGAGGCCCTGGTGGTGGTGGGAATTGGGGCGATGCTGATGTTCCAGGTGGTGGTGAACATCAACATGACCATTGGACTCGGTCCAATCACCGGCATCCCCTTGCCCTGGCTGAGTTATGGAAGATCCGCCATGTTGGTGAACTTCATCTCCCTTGGGCTGTGCGCCTCGGCCGCCCGCCGGGGCCGCACGGCCCAGGGTCGCTGGTGAGCCTGGCCGACCTGCGACGTTGTTTGGCTGAAGGGGTGCCAAGCGGAGTTGGCAACGAGGACTGCGCGCGGCGGCAGTGGTGGGCAGCCCTGGCCACCCTGCAGGAGGATTTCCTTCTGCCCCAGCAACCCCTCCAGGGGCTATGGCTGGCCGCGCCACTGCCCGCCCTCTATGAACCAGCCTTACTGCAGCAGCTGCAGGGCTGGGTGTGGGCCCCAAGCGACTTAGATGGCCTGCTGCCCAGCCCGGCTCCCCTGCTGCCAGGAGCCGGCAACCCAGCTCCATGCGGCAGCTTTCAGCGCCTAGCCCTGGCGGAGGAGGACGGCACCGACCCCCTCCTGCTGGTGATAACCCCCCAGCTACAGGTAGCCCTTTGCCTCGATGGCCCGGCTGAAGGCCGGCGCCTGATTGTGCGCTTCGACCCAGAGGCCCTGTCCGAGGCCCTGGGCCTTATCCATGGGCGCCTACTCAGCCAGGATCCGGCAGCCTCGGCAGACCTGCGCAGCGCCCTAGAGCGACTGGGGCCCCTGCGCAGCGACGACCAACTGGGCCTGCGCTTCTGGCCGCGGCTGGGGGAACGGCTGGCCGCCATGGCCCCCAGCCTCACCCTGCAGCCCCTGGTGCATGGCGGCAGCGATCGCCCAACCCAGGCCCAGGAGCGCCAGGCCGGCGACACCCCCCGAGCGGTGAGCAGCGAACTCGCCCTGCTCGAGGCCCTCACCCACGAGGTGCGCACACCGCTGGCCACGATCCGCACCCTGATCCGCTCCTTGCTGCGGCGCAGCGACCTGCCGCCGGTGGTGCGCCAGCGCCTCGAGCAGATCGACGGCGAATGCAGTGAGCAAATCGATCGTTTCGGTCTGATCTTCCTGGCGGCCGAGCTGCAACGCCAACCAGGTTGCGAACAGCCCCTTGAAAGCCACGACCTGGCCCGCACCGACCTCAGCGCAGTGCTGCACCAGCAGCAAGAACTGTGGCAGCGGCAACTGGCGCGCCGCGGCCTGGAACTGGAGCTGGCCGTAGCCGCTGGCTTGTCGCCGGTGCTGAGCGATCCGGCCCGGCTCGAAACCATGCTTGGCGGACTAATCGACCGCTTCAGCCGCGGCCTGCCCAGCGGCAGCCGCGTGACCGTAAGCCTGCTGCCGGCCGGCAGCAGGCTGAAGCTGCAGCTCAACAGCGAGGGCCACGACCCCAGCGAGAACGACGGGATGGGGAACGGCGAGCAGCGGGAGCTGGTGGGGCCAGTGCTGAGCTGGAACCCCACCACCGGCAGCCTCCAGTTGAGCCGTCAAGCCACCCAGCGGCTATTCCATCGCCTCGGCGGTCGCCTCACCGAGCGCAATGGCAGCGGCTTGACCGTGTTTTTCCCGGTCTGCTGAAGGGCCGGTTTGTTGACGGGTGTGAAGAGTGGGGCAGAAGCCCCGATCCGGTCAAAAACACGGTGCTAGTTTCCGGCTGAAACGTTCCAAAGCCATGGCAGCGACGGTGCTCAGCGGTCAACTCCCGAAGTACATCGGCAGCACCGGCGGCCTGCTGAACTCTGCTGAAACTGAGGAAAAATACGCCATCACCTGGAGCAGCCCGAAGGAGCAAGTCTTCGAGCTGCCCACCGGTGGCGCGGCCCACATGAATGAGGGCGAAAATCTGATGTACTTCGCCCGCAAGGAGCAGTGCCTCGCCCTGGGTACCCAGCTGCGCACCAAGTTCAAGCCCCGGATCGAGGACTACAAGATCTATCGGATCTTTCCTGGTGGTGACACCGAATTCCTGCACCCCAAGGACGGCGTTTTCCCCGAGAAGGTCAACGAGGGTCGCACCATGGTTGGTCACAACCCCCGCCGCATCGGCGCCAACCAGAACCCCGCCAATCTCAAGTTCACCGGCAAGAACACCTTCGACGCTTGAGCAGCGTTGACCAACCCCTATAAAGGCGGGGCCAGGCGCCCCGTTTTTTTTGCCTGCCCGCTTGTCCGATGCCCAGCCCAGATCGCGATGGCTTAGCCCAAGAGGCTTTTCTCGAGGCAGTCGCGGCTGGCCACAACTTCATCCCCCTCTGGAAGCGCTGGCCTGCTGATCTAGAAACCCCGCTCACCGCCTGGCTGAAGGCCGGAGCGGCCAGCAGTCATGGTGTGCTGCTGGAGTCGGTGGAGGGTGGTGAGCGCATCGGCCGCTGGAGCTTTGTGGTGTCTGACCCGCTCTGGACCCTCACCAGCCGGAGCGACCAGAGTGTGCGCCAGTGGCGCACCGGCTCCGAGGAGCGGCTGCAGGGCAACCCCTTCGACCTGCTGCGCCAGTGCCTAGAGCCCCTATCCAGCCCGCCGATTCCCGGTCTGCCACCGGTGGGCCAGCTATTTGGCTTCTGGGGCTACGAGCTGATCCGCTGGATCGAACCCAGCGTGCCGGTGCATCCGGCCGCCGAGGGTGCACCGCCTGATGGCTGCTGGATGCTGACCGACAGCCTGCTGGTGTTCGACCAGGTAAAGCGCCAGATCACCGCGGTGGCCTACGCCGATCTGAGTGGCGGCCAGGATCCGGAGGCCGCCTACGCCGCGGCCGCAGCCCGGATCTCCGGCCTGGAAGAGCGCATGCACGGCCCCCTGCCAGGAGCCGGCACCCCCCTGAGCTGGCACGACGCCACTGCCGGTGACATCGCTGCCAATTTGCGGACCACCAGCAACGTCGGGCAGGAGGCTTTCGAGGCAGCCGTGAGCCGCGGAGAAGGTCACATCGAAGCTGGCGACGTGTTCCAGCTGGTGCTCAGCCAGCGGCTGGAAACCCGCATTGATCGCGATCCCTTCGAGCTTTACCGCAGCCTGCGGATGGTGAATCCTTCGCCCTACATGGCGTTTTTCAACTTCGGCGGCTGGTATCTGATCGGCTCCAGTCCGGAGGTGATGGTGAAGGCAGAACCAACGGCCGCAGGGGGAATTAAGGCTTCCTTGCGGCCAATCGCAGGCACGCGCCCCCGGGGCGCCGATGAGGCCGAAGACCTGGCCCTAGAGGCGGAGCTGCTGGCTGATCCCAAGGAGCGGGCCGAGCACGTAATGCTGGTGGATCTGGGCCGCAACGACCTGGGCCGCGTCTGCCAGCCGGGCACCGTCAAGGTCAGCGAATTGATGGTGATTGAGCGCTACTCCCACGTGATGCACATCGTGAGCCAGGTGGAGGGCCTGCTGGCCGAGGGGCAAACGGTGTGGGACCTGCTGATGGCCTCCTTCCCCGCCGGTACGGTCAGTGGCGCTCCCAAGATTCGGGCTATGCAGCTGATCCACGCCCTGGAGCCCGACGCCCGAGGCCCATACTCCGGGGTGTACGGCGGGGTCGATCTGGCTGGCGCACTCAACACCGCTATTACCATCCGCACGATGGTGGTGCTGCCCCATCCCGAAGGTGGCTGGCGCGTGCAGGTGCAAGCCGGCGCTGGAGTAGTAGCCGACTCCAAGCCCGAGCTCGAATACCAGGAAACCTTGAATAAAGCCCGCGGCATGCTCAAAGCCCTGGCCTGTCTGCTGCCGGCCCAGCCATGAGAGCCCCTCTTTTGCTTAAGGGTTTTGAGGTGGAGCTCTACACCGGCCGTGCCGATGGCACGGTGGTGGGCTGCAGCGCCGAAGCTGCGGCCGCCCTCGAGGGGTTCGTAACCGAGCCCGATTGCCGCAACCTCGAATACATAACCCCCCCGGATGCCGACTACGCCCGGCAACTGCAACTACTGCTCGAGCCCCGCCAGCGGCTGCGCCGCTGGCTCGCTAGCCGCAATCTCACCCTGCTGCCCGGCAGCACCCTGAGCCTGGGGGACAGCCAGCGTTTTGAGCGCTCAGATCCGGCCAATCCCTATCACGGCTACATCGAGGCCACCTACGGCACCAAGGTGGTTACAGCCAGTGTGCACATCAATCTGGGGTTGACCGCAGACCACGGCCTCGAGCCCATGACCAGCCTGTTTGCGGGCCTGCGCCTGATGCGCTGCGAAGCGTCCCTGCTCCTGGCCCTCAGCGCCAGCTCGCCCTTTCTCGACGGGCGGGTAACCGCTGCCCATTCCCAGCGCTGGCTGCAGTTTCCCCTGACGCCAGCGGAGGTGCCCCTGTTTCTGGATCACCAGCACTACATCAGCTGGATGGGCGAGCAACTGGCCTTGGGCACCATGCAAAACGTGCGCCATCTCTGGACATCGGTACGGCCCAATGGCGACAACCGGCCCCACGACCTCAACCGCCTGGAGATTCGCATTTGCGATCTGGTCACCGATCCACTCGTGCTTTTGGCTATCACGGCCTTCGCCGAACTGCGCCTGCATCAGTTGATGCGAGAACCGGAGCGCTACGACCCCCTCCACGCCAGCAGCCTGAGCCCATCCCAGCTAGCCAGCCTCGCCGATGCCAACGACCGGGCCGCAGCCTGCTCCAGCCTGGATGCCACCGTGATGCACTGGCGCAATGGGGCCCCGATCCTGGTCCGAGACTGGCTGACTCAGGAACTGGCAGATCTGGCTCCACTTGCCGAAGAGCTGGGGCTGAGCCGGGTGCTGGCCCCCCTGCAGGGCGTCCTTGACCACGGCAACCAGGCCATGGGCTGGCTAGCTGGACACCAGGCTGGCCTGTCGATCCCGACCCTGCTCAACCAGACCATCGAGGCGATGGCAAGCCAGGAGGAGGAGCTACTTGAGGCAATCGCCACAGACGGGGTGCCTGGCCCTTTGGGATGATCAAAATCAGTACGCCGCCAATTCAGCTCCCATGCGGCAGTCCATGCCCACTCCCGCTACTGCCATAGAGGCCATACCGGCTTCCCAGCGGGTCACCCGCCTGCTGGGCGAGCGTCTCGAATTGGTCGAGGATCTTTGGGAGACGGTGCTGCGCAGCGAGTGCCCCCCGGAGCAGGCCGAGCGGCTGCTGCGCCTGAAGCAGCTGAGTGACCCAAACGAGGCTGATGTCGCTGGGGCGATCGTGCAGCTAATCCGCGAGATGGACCTGGCCGAGGCAATCGCCGCGGCCAGGGCTTTTTCGCTTTATTTCCAGCTGGTCAACATCCTCGAGCAACACATCGAGGAGGACAGCTACCTCGACAGCCTCAAAAACCAGGAAAACGGCCCCAGCGATCCCTTCCTGCCGGCCCTGGCCAACCAAACCGACCCAGCCACTTTTCGCCAGCTGTTCGCCCGCCTGCGCAGCCTGAATGTGCCGCCAGCCCAGCTGGAGAAGTTGCTGCGCACCCTCGACCTGCGGCTGGTGTTCACCGCCCACCCAACCGAAATTGTGCGCCATACGGTGCGGCACAAGCAGCGGCGCGTGGCCACCTTGATCCAGAAACTGGAGCAGGGCAGCGGCCTCAATTGCCTTGAGCGCCAAGGCCTGCGACTCCAGCTGGAGGAGGAGATCCGGCTCTGGTGGCGCACCGACGAACTGCACCAGTTCAAGCCGACGGTGCTCGACGAGGTCGACTACGCCCTGCACTACTTCCAGCAGGTGCTCTTCGACGCCATGCCCCAGCTGCGCGATCGCATTCGCGCCGCCCTGAAGCTGAGCTATCCAGACGTAGAACCGCCACGGGATTCGTTCTGCACCTTCGGCTCCTGGGTGGGCTCGGACCGGGACGGCAACCCATCGGTGACACCGGACATCACCTGGCGCACCGCCTGCTATCAACGCCAGCTAATGCTGGAGCGCTATCTCAAGGCGGTCACGGAGCTCAGTGACCAGCTCAGCATCTCGATGCAGTGGAGCCAGGTGAGCCCGGCCCTACTGGAATCGCTGGAAATGGACCGGCTGCGCTTCCCAGAGATCTACGAGGAGCGGGCTGCCCGCTACCGCCTCGAGCCCTACCGTCTCAAGCTCAGTTACACCATGGAGCGGCTGCGGCTCACCCACCAACGCAACCAGCAACTAGCCGATGCCGGCTGGGAGTCACCCTGCGATGGCAGCGCCCCACCACCACCGATGGGGGGCAGCATGGCCCCCGCTCCAACCCAGGAGTTGCACTACAGCACGGTTGATGAATTCCGCTACGACCTGGAGCTGATCCAAGACAGCCTCGAGCGCACTGGCCTCAGCTGCGAATCACTGCAGCACCTGATCAGCCAGGCCCAGATCTTCGCCTTCTGCCTGGCCAGCCTGGACATCCGCCAGGAGAGCACCCGCCACAGCGATGCCCTCGACGAACTCAGTCGCTACTTGCAGCTAGCCGTGCCCTACGGCGAGATGGATGAGGCCCAGAGGGTCGAGTGGCTGCTCAGCGAAATCCAAACCCGCCGCCCCCTGCTGCCGCCCACCGCCAAATGGAGCGCCGCCACAGCCGAAACCTTTGCCGTGTTCCGGATGCTGCAGCGGCTGCAGCAGGAATTCGGATCGCGCATCTGCCGCACCTACGTGATCTCGATGAGTCACACGGTGTCCGATTTGCTGGAGGTGCTGCTGCTGGCCAAGGAGGCCGGGCTGGTAGACCCAATTGCCCAGCGCGCCGGCCTGCTGGTGGTGCCGCTGTTTGAAACGGTGGAGGACCTCCAGGGGGCGCCAGCGGTGATGGGCACCCTGTTCCGCCATCCCTTCTACCTAGCCCTGCTGGGCAGTGATGGTGGCCAGCCGCTCCAGGAAGTGATGCTGGGCTACTCCGACAGCAACAAGGACTCCGGCTTTCTCTCCAGCAACTGGGAAATCCACAAGGCCCAGATTGCCCTGCAGCGCTTGGCCATCAAACACGGGGTGGCCCTGCGCATCTTCCACGGCCGGGGCGGCTCGGTGGGCCGCGGCGGTGGTCCCGCCTATCAGGCGATCCTGGCCCAGCCCAGCGGCACCCTCAGCGGCCGCATCAAGATCACCGAGCAGGGAGAGGTGCTGGCCTCCAAATACTCCCTGCCGGAGCTAGCGCTCTACAACCTGGAAACGGTCACCACCGCCGTGCTGCAGAACAGCCTGGTAAGCAGCCCCGTTGACGAAACCCCCAGCTGGAACGAGCTAATGGGCCGGCTGGCGGCCCGCTCCCGCGACCACTACCGGGCCCTGGTGCACGACAACCCCGACCTGGTGGCCTTCTTCCAGCAGGTGACCCCAATCGAAGAGATCAGCAAGCTGCAGATCTCCAGCCGCCCGGCCCGCCGCAAGAGTGGCGCCAAGGACCTCTCAAGCCTGCGGGCCATCCCCTGGGTATTCGGCTGGACCCAGAGCCGCTTCCTGTTACCAAGCTGGTTTGGGGTGGGAGCTGCCCTGCAGGAGGAGCTCGACCAGGATCCCGGCCAGCTGGAGTTACTGCGCCTGCTCTACCAGCGCTGGCCGTTCTTCCGCATGCTGATTTCCAAGGTGGAGATGACCCTCTCCAAGGTGGATCTCGACCTGGCCCACCACTACGTCCAGGCCCTGGGCCGCAGCGAAAACCGCGAGGCCTTTGAAGCAATCTTCCAGTCGATCGCTGCCGAATTTGGCCTTACCCGCGATCTGGTGCTGGCGATCACCGGCCACAGCCGACTGCTGGATGGCGATCCTGCCTTGCAGCTCTCGGTGGATCTACGCAACCGCACGATCATTCCGCTCGGCTTCCTGCAGGTGGCCCTGCTCAGACGCCTGCGCGACCAAAACCGCCAACCACCGATGAGTGAAACGAGCGCCAGCAGCAGCGACGATGGGCGCACCTACAGCCGCAGTGAACTGCTGCGGGGCGCCTTGCTCACCATCAACGGCATCGCAGCGGGCATGCGCAATACCGGCTGAGTCCATTTCCTTCAGCCCCCTCCTCGATCAGCCCAGCTCTGGACTCCCTCTTGATCCCGTTCCGCAGCCAGCCCCAAGCCCCGCGACTGAGGGAGGGCTATCAGCTACTGGCCGATGGCCTGCTGCCCAGTGCCGAAGCCCTCAACCGGCTACTGGTTGCAGCGGGTGATCAGCCCCGACAGCCTGAGCGCTGGCAGCGGGTGCTGGAGCTAAGCGTCTGGCACTTGGGCGTGGCGGGCCCCGATGGCCAGCTGGTGGGTTTTGTCAGGGCTACCAGCGACCTCGCCCTCAATGCCAACCTCTGGGACCTTTGCGCCGATCCTGCCGATCCAGCTGAGGGAGAGATCCTGGCGGTGCTCGTCCATGCCGCCCTGGGCCGGCTGCGCCGGGAGCTGGCGGGGTGCAGTATTTCGCTTTCAGCCCCGCCCCAGGCCCTTGCAGCCCTGGAGCGCTACGGGTTTGCGGTGGATCCGGGGGGCATCCGCGCCATGGGGCTCAAGCTGGAGAGTTGATCTCAAGCCGGTCAGGTGATTTCCAGCTGGGCTTGGCCAGCAAACCACCATCCCAAAGCAAAACCCCTCCGCTTAGGCCTTGAGTGCCTCGGCGGTGGGGAGAGTTGGGGCGGGGTGCGGTGGGGTGACGAGCATGGAGGGACTCGAACCCCCGACCCTCAGAACCGGAATCTGATGCTCTATCCAACTGAGCTACATGCCCTTAAAGGCACCCCGCCTGGCCTACCTTAGCCGCTCACCGCATCAGACCCATCCGGCTGCATCGCCTGGAGCTGCTGCGTTTCCGCAATATCAGTCGGCTGGAGCTGAGCCTGGAGGCTCCCCGGCTGCTGGTGGTCGGGGCCAATGGCGAGGGCAAATCCAACCTGCTGGAAGCGGTGGAATTACTTGGCTGCCTGCGCTCCCACCGCACCAGTAGCGATCGTGATCTGATCCAGCACGGCGAGGCCAGCGGCCAGGTGCGCGCCCTCACCAGCGGCGGGGACCAGCTGCAGCTGGAGCTGCGCCGAAGTGCTGGCAGGCAGGCCCAGCGCAACGGCAAGCAGCTGGAGCGCCAGCTCGACCTGCTGGGTTCGCTGCGCTGCGTGGGCTTCAGCGCCCTCGACCTCGAGCTGGTGCGGGGCGAGCCAGCCGGCCGACGTCAATGGCTCGACCGGGTGGTGCTACAGCTCGAACCTCTATACAGCGACCTGCTGAGTCGCTACGGCCGGCTGCTACGCCAGCGCAGCCAATTGCTGCGGCGCGGCCTGGGGGGAACCAGCTTGCTGGCCCTGCTCGACACCTTTGATCTGCAAATGGCCGTGATCGGCACCCGCTTACACCGGCGTCGCTTCCGGGCGATCCGGCGCCTCGAGCCCCTGGCCGCAGCCTGGCAGGAGCGGCTCAGCGGCGGCCGGGAGATCCTGCAACTGAATTACCAAAGTGGCACCGTCTTGGCGGGCGAGGAGGCTGAGGAGCCTTGGCGTCAATCCCTGCTTGAGCAGCTACAGCTTCAACGCCAGGAGGAACTGCGGCTAGGCCAATGCACGGTGGGGCCCCACCGGGACGAACTAGAGCTCGCCCTGGCCGGCCAACCGGCCCGCCGCTACGGCTCAGCTGGCCAGCAGCGCACATTGGTACTGGCCCTCAAGCTGGCTGAGCTCGAGCTTGTGGGCTCCGTCTTGGGGGAGCCACCCCTGCTGCTCCTCGACGACGTGCTCGCCGAGCTAGATCCGGAGCGGCAACAATTGCTGCTCGAGGCGGTGGGCGAAGGTCACCAGTGCCTGGTGAGTGCCACCCACCTAGGAGCCTTCAGTGGGGGCTGGCAGGCCGAGAGCCAGGTGGTGCGGATGCGCGCCGGCCAGCTCGATCCGAAGATGCCAACTGACTTGGCCAGCTAGGCGCAGCTACCTGGCTGACAGCGTATGGTTGGAAGCTTGTTTGGTCGGATTCGATGACCCAGACCCTGCCCTGCCTCCACCCGAACCCGGGATGGACCGAGGCCCCTGCTGCTACCACCGCAGCCTCTCCCCTGCCTCACCAGATTTCCGAAACAGTCGGAAAACACTGCATCCTTGAGCTTTATGGCTGCGACAGCGCCAAGCTCGACGACGAAGCCTTCCTGAGGGACACCATCACCGCAGCAGCGAAGCGTGCCGGTGCCACCCTCCTCAACCTGATCACCCACCGATTCGAACCCCAAGGGGTTACGGGATTGGCCCTGCTGGCCGAATCCCATATCTCGATTCACACCTGGCCGGAATCGGGCTACGCGGCGGTTGATGTGTTCACCTGCGGTGATCACACGATGCCGGAAAAAGCCTGTGCGGTTCTCGCCGCCGAGCTTTCAGCCAACGACCACAAGCTCACCAGCTTCCGCCGCGAGACGCCGCCGTCGATTGCTGATAGCCCGCGTGATCCTTTGCAAGCTCAGGAGTTCACCGCCGCGGTGACCCTCTGATCTCGGGGGGCTAATCACCGGTTAACTGAGCCCAGTTCCCGGTTGAGCTTGCCGCTCACCAGCCCCTCCAGATCCAGCCCCACGGCGCTAAAACCGATCTCCAGGAAGGCCGCCACCAGCGCCTGCCTCGCTTCGGGCTTTGCCCACAAACCCAGGGCCCGATCCAATTGGAGGGGAGGCAGTTCAATCCGAGCCGTCTGGCCCTGGGAGCGCACGCGCACCTGGGGCCATCCCATTGCCAACAACCAGGCTTCCGCTGCAGCCACCCGCTGCAGCCGCTCCGCCGTGATCGGTTCGCCGTAGGGAAAGCGTGAGGCCAAACAAGGCTGGGCCGGCTTGTCCCACCAGGGCAATCCCAAGGCCCGAGAAATTTGACGTACGCCGGCCTTATCGAGGCCCACCTCGGCCAGGGGTGAGCGCGCTCCGAATTCCTTTGCGGCCCGAATGCCGGGCCGATGATCGCCTAGGTCCTCGGCATTGACGCCATCGAGCACGGTCGCCCCTGCCGCCGCGGCCGCGATCGGTGCCAACAGCCGGTGCAGCTCCCGCTTGCAGGCGTAGCAGCGCTGCTCAGGATTACTGGCGTAGGCAGGATCTGCCAGCTCCGCCGTAGCGATCTCCCGGTGGGCGATCCGCAGCCAACGAGCCTGCTCCGCCGCCTCCGCCCGCAGGTGGGGGGCTAGGGCCGGCGACACACCCGTAATCGCCAAAGCTGCCTCACCGCGTTGCTCTACGGCGATGGCAGCCACCAGGGCGCTATCTACCCCACCGGAATAGGCCAACACCACCCGATCTAGGCACGCCAACTGCTGACGCAACGAAGCCAGCGCCAGCTCCAACGGCGGCGGCAACGGCTCCAACAGGGAAAACAACATCGCCACCAAACTCCTGCCCAGATCTTGGCAACCCCCACCCCAATGACGCCGGTAACATCGCCACATGAGCAGCACCCAGACGCCGCAACGGGGAACGGGCCGAGGTATCGGCATCCGTACGGCGGCCGGCAGCGATGAGCGCGCCCATGGCCAGCTGCACGTCTACGACGGCGATGGCAAGGGCAAAAGCCAGGCGGCACTAGGGGTAGTTCTGCGCACCATCGGCCTGGGTATCTGCGAGCAAAAACGCACACGGGTGCTGCTACTGCGCTTTCTCAAGGGACCCGGCCGGGCCTACGACGAAGACGCCGCCATCGAAGCCCTGCAACAGGGCTTCCCCCATCTAATCGATCAGGTGCGCACCGGCAGGGGAGACTTTTTCAGCGCCGAGGAAGCCACCCGCTTCGACCGGCAGGAGGCCCAGCGGGGCTGGGACATCGCCAAAGGGGCCATCGCCAGCGACCTCTACTCCGTGGTGGTGCTCGACGAGCTCAACCCGGTGCTGGATCTGGGCCTGCTTGATGTCGAAGATGTGGCCCGCACCCTGGCGGCCAAACCCGACGGCATGGAGGTGATCTGCACAGGTCGAGGTGCGCCCCGCCAGCTGGTGCAACTGGCTGACCTGCACTCGGAAATGCGCGCCCACCAGGGCCCCGGCGGCCTTGAAGGCGTCGAGATTTACACCGGTGAAGGCAAGGGGAAATCCACCAGTGCCCTGGGCAAGGGGCTGCAGGCGATCGGCCGTGGCATCAGCCAGGACAAAAGCCACCGGGTGCTGATTCTGCAGTGGCTCAAAGGTGGCGCTGGCTACACCGAAGATGCCGCTATAGCAGCTCTGCGCGAGAGCTATCCCCACCTGGTGGATCACCTGCGCTCCGGGCGCGATGCAATCGTGTGGCGTGGCCAGCAGCAGCCGATCGACTACGTGGAAGCTGAGCGGGCCTGGGAGATCGCCCGGGCCGCCATCTCTAGCGGCCTCTACAAAACGGTGATCCTCGATGAGATCAACCCGACAGTGGATCTGGAGCTGCTGCCGGTGGAGCCGATCGTGCAAACCCTCCTGCGCAAACCCGCTGAAACGGAAGTAATTCTCACCGGCCGCTGTAAAAACCGGCCTGCCTATTTCGACCTGGCTTCGGTGCACTCCGAGATGGTGTGCCACAAGCATTACGCCGAGCGCGGCGTCGATCTCAAACGCGGCGTGGATTACTGATGCTGGACTACTGAGGCTGGACTACTGAGAAGAGGCCTCAGTAGCGCATCACACTCGGATCAACTTCCTGGCTCCAGGCATCAATGCCGCCGGCTACGTTGATGCCCTCGATGCCGTGACGTTTCAGGGCGATCAGGGCCTTGGCACTGCGGCCGCCCAGCTTGCAGTGGGCGTAAAGGCTTTTGCCTGTCGCCAGCTGCTGGATGCGTTCCACGGCCGTGCCGTTCTCGATCTGATCGAGAGGGATCAAAACGGCGCCGGCAATCACGGCGATCTCAGCCTCGGGGGGGTTGCGCACGTCGATCAGCACCAGGCCACTGGTATCACCATCGAGCAGCGTTTTGAGCTCGCCCACGCTGATGCTCTCCACAGCTCCGGATTCTTCCTGGCCAGGTGCGGTGCCGCCAACGCCGCAAAACTCTTGATAATCAATGAGTTTGTCGATCACTGGGCGCTCGGGATTGGGCCGCAGCTTCAGCTCCCTGAATTTCATCGCCAGGGCATCAAACAGCAGCAGCCGGCCGCTGAGGGTGGTGCCGATGCCGGTGATGATCTTCACCGCCTCGGTGGCCTGGATGACACCGATGATTCCGGGTAGCACCCCCACCACTCCGCCCTCGGCGCAGGAGGGCACCATGCCCGGCGGCGGCGGCTCAGGGAAAAGGTCCCGGTAGTTGGGGCTGGCTGCATCCAGGTTGAACACCGTTGCCTGACCTTCAAAGCGGAAGATCGAGCCGTAGACATTTGGCTTGCCCAGCAGCACGCAGGCGTCGTTCACCAGGTAGCGGGTGGGGAAGTTATCCGTGCCGTCGCAGACCAGGTCGTAGCCGGAGATGATCTCCAGGGCGTTTTCGCTGGTGAGAGCGGTCTCGTAGAGATCCACCTGGCAATGGGGATTGATCTCCAGGATGCGGGCCTTGGCCGATTCAATCTTGGGCTTGCCAACCCAGCTGGTGCCATGGATCACCTGGCGCTGGAGGTTGGAGTGGTCGACCACATCGAAATCGACGATGCCGAGCCGGCCTACGCCGGCAGCCGCTAGATAAAGGAGCAAGGGCGAGCCGAGCCCACCGGTGCCCACGCACAGAACAGAAGCCGCCTTGAGCCGCTTTTGCCCCTCCATACCCACCTCTGGCAGGATCAGGTGCCGGGCAAAGCGAGCCACCTCATCGGGGCTGAGCTGGACGCCGCTGGTGTCGGGAGGAAGCATGGCCTCTTGGATCAGGACACCATTCTCCATGGCAGGCGCAGGGGCGCGGCCGGAGCTTCCGGCAGCCACCAGGCAACCAACTCCCCGCCAAGGTTTTCGGCCCCGAGGATCACCATCAAAGTGGATACCCCACAGAGACTGCGATCGGTGTCAGAAGGCGCGGCCCCACTGGTGGGGTGGCTGTGGGCCGAGCCCAGCAGCTCCAGCCCCTGCGCCCTGCCCCACTTCTGCGCCTGCAGCTGCTCCCTTGGATCAATCGCAAAGCGACGGCAGCGTTGCTGAGGCTGGGGCCAGACGTTGCAACACGGCCAGATCAAGCGCAGTTGCCAGTCGCACTCATAGCTTTCGCCCAACAGCAATGCACAACCCTCCTCCGGTTCGGCGCTGGCCAGGATGGGGCGCAAAACGGTGAGCAGGTGCAGATCAGTCCTGATTTGCTCTGGCGCTTGGGAGAACACGCCGATACCTTATGAATCATTCCAAACATTCGCCTTCCAACCGGTCCATGAGCGATACCACCACCGACGCGGTTGAGCAGGGCACTGCCACTGAAGTGGAGACTGACGCCACCTCCGGTGCCGCCGAAGCCAGTTTTAGTGAGCGTTACAGCGAAATACTTGCCAAGGTGAACGGCACCTTGGACCAAGTGGACTGGAGCCAGATGGGCCGGATCGGCAAAGCCAGCGGCGTGATTCTGGCTGTGATCGTCGCTCAGATCTTGATCAAAGGAGTGCTCGACGCAATCAACCTGCTGCCCGTGGTTCCCGGCCTGCTAGAACTGCTGGGCTTGGTAGTTGTAGGCCAGTGGAGTTGGCACAACCTCACCACCAGCGAAAAGCGTGGTGCGGTGGTGGCCAAGGTCCAGAACCTGCGCAAGGAGTATCTGGGCTAATCAGCACCTATTAAGTAGCAGCTGATCAATGCTGGCTTGAGCCTGGCGGCCCCAGCCGCCGCCAAACAGATTGGCGTGATTCAAAAGGTGATACAGGTTGTAGAGGGCGACCCGACCCTTGGCCGCTGGTTCCAGCGGCCAGACATCTTTGTAACCGCTAAAAAAAGCCTTCGGAAAACCGCCGAATAGCTGGGCCATCGCCAGATCCACTTCCCGATCTCCCCAGAAACAGGCGGGATCAAACATTGTGCTGGAGCCATTGGTCAGCAGGCCCGCATTGCCGCACCAAAGATCCCCGTGCACAAGCACCGGCTCACAGTGATGGCTGCTCAGCCATCGCGGCACCAGCTCCAGCAGCTCCCGTGCTCCCCGCAGCGGCTCTCCCCGGCTAGCGGCCCAAGCCAGCTGGGGCGCCAAGCGGCACTCCACAAAAAACACCCCCCAAGCGGAGCGCCAGCCGTTGGGCTGGGGGGCTGATCCAATGAAGTTGTCTGCCGCAGCGCCGTAGCCAGGGGTTGGTGCCGAGCCGGCACTGCTGCGGTGCAGCTGGGCCAAGCCCTGGCCGCATCGAAACCAACCACCTTCAGCTGCGGCGCCAGATGAGCCTGCCAACTGCAACCAGCTGAGCAGCAGCACGGCGCGATCGTCGGCCACTCCCCAGGCCAGGGGCTCTGGAATCACCAGCGCGGCAGGCGCATGGTGTGCCAACTGCTGCAGGCCGTTTAGCTCCGCCTCAAACATGGGCAGTGCTGCGGCCCCGTTGGTCTTGGCAAACACGCTGCGACCATCAGCCAACTCCAGCCGCCAGGCCTGGTGGATACAACCACCCCCCAGCGGCGCTTGGGCCACCACGGCGCAGCCGAGCTGCTGCTCTACCCAGGCCTGCATCGCGCGCTCGCGCACCTGGTTGCCAGCATGGCGCCATGGAGAAGCGCCTCGATGTAGTGGTAGTGGGCGCCGGCATCGCCGGCCTCACCGCCGCAGCCCTTCTGGCCCGAGAGGGCCTGACGGTGGAACTGCTGGAAGCCCACCAGCAGAGCGGCGGCTGCGCCGGCACCTTCCGCCGCGGCCCCTACACCTTTGATGTGGGCGCCACCCAGGTGGCAGGCCTGGAACCGGGCGGCAGCCACCAGCGCCTGCTGGCCCACTTCGGTCTGCCCCTACCGCAGGCCACCCCCCTGGATCCGGCCTGCGTGGTGGATCTGGCCGATGGCCGGCCGCCGGTGCGGATCTGGCGCGATCCTGCGCGCTGGAACGCCGAGCGGGAGCAGCAGTTTCCCGGCAGCGGCCGCTTCTGGCAGCTCTGCGCCACCCTGCATGGTGCCAACTGGGCTTTTGCAAGCCGCGATCCGGTGCTGCCGCCGCGCAGCCTCTGGGACCTGGGCCAGCTGCTGCCGGCCCTGAGACCCTCCAACCTGGCCAGTGGCCTACTGGCTGCCGCCAGTGTGGCTGATCTGCTCACGCTCACGGGCTGTGGCGACGATCCACGCCTGCGCCGCTTCCTGGATCTGCAGCTACGCCTTTACTCCCAGGAGCCAGCAGAGCGCACCGCCGCCCTCTATGGCGCCACCGTGCTGGCCATGGGCCAGGCACCGCTTGGGCTCTGGCACCTGCAGGGCTCAATGCAGGTGCTCAGCCAGCAGCTGGAGCAGGCCCTGGCTGCCGGCGGCGGCCAGCTGCGACTGCGACACCGGGTGAGCAGCCTGGAGCGCAGCAACGAGCCTGGAGGCGGGCCCGGCAGGGCAGGCTGGAGGTTGCAGGGCGAGCAGCTGGGGGGGGCCGGCAAGGGGCAGACGTTCAACTTGAGCGCTACCAATGTGGTACTGGCCATACCGGTACAAAGCCTGCCCGCTCTGCTCGGCCAGCAGCTGCCCGCGGGCTACCGCAGCCGGATAGAAAATTTGAGCGAGCCATCTGGGGCATTGGTTTTTTACGGTGCCATTGAGCGAGCCCTGCTGCCTGCCAACTGTCCCGCCCACCTACAACTCGATTGGGCCGATCCGGGCAGCTTGTTTGTGTCGGTGAGCCACGAGGGCGACGGCCGGGCGCCGGCGGGCCTGGCCACGGTGATCGCCAGCGTGTTCACACCAGCGAAGCCCTGGTTTGGCCTCGAAGCCAGCGCCTACGACCAAGCAAAGGCTGAAGCGCTAGCCGCCATGCAGCGGGGGTTGGAGTCGCTGCTGGGCATCAGCCCAGAACAGTGGCGCCACGCTGAACTAGCCACACCCCGGGGGTTTGAGCGCTGGACCGGGCGGCCCTTTGGCTTTGTGGGCGGCCTGGGACAGCACCCCAGCCGCTTCGGGCCCTTCGGATTAGCCAGCCGCACCCCCCTGCCGGGCCTGTGGCTATGCGGTGATTCGATCCACCCCGGCGAGGGCACCGCCGCCGTAGGCCTTTCTGCCCTGATGGCCTGCCGGCAGCTGCTGGCAGAGCGGGGCCAGACGCTGAGCCTCAGCGGACTGAGCACCTAGCCATGTCGAGGGGATCAGAGAAACTGCGGCCGCAACTCCTGGCTGCGATCGAGCTCCTGCCGCAAATCCTGCCAATTCCCCTGGCTCACCTGCTGCTCGAGGGCTTCCAGCTGCTGCCGGTAGGCCGCCAGCGCCACTAGCAGCGCCTCTCGGTTGCAGCGGGCCATCAGGGTGCCCAACTCCGGATTGCCGCCGCCCACCCGGCTGGTGTCGGCAAAGCCGCTCGAAGCCAAGGCGCGCACTAGGCCGGCTAGATCCCCGGCGCCCGCAGCGCCAGCCCGATCAGCCGTCTGCAGCAGGGCGGCACCCACCAACACCGGCAGGTGGGAGATCAGCGCCACCGCTTGGTCGTGCTCAGCGGCGCCGCAACTGAGCCAGTGGGCCCCCACAGCCTGGGCCAAGCCCTGAACCAACGCCAGCGCCTGCGGATCGGTGGCGGCAGCGGGGGTCGCCACCCAAGGGCGCCCGCGAAACAACCCCTGCTGCCCCGCCTCCACGCCCGCCTCAGCCGTACCGGCCATCGGATGACTGGCGACAAAACGGGGATGCAGGCCCTGCCAGAGCTCCAGCACAGGCGCCTTCACCGAACCCACATCGGTGATCACCGCCTGGGGTGGCAACGCCGCCACCAACTCCTGCGGCGGCTCCAGCAGCCGATCTAGGGGCAGGGCCAGCACTACCAGGCTGCAGCCAGCCAGCACGGCGGGGTTGGTGCCCACCACGGTGGCCAGGAGCCGCTGCCGGGCTCGCTCGGCGGTGGCCTCACGGTGCACTAATGCACGCACCTCCACGCCTTGGTGCTGCAGATCCAGCCCCAAAGAGCCGCCAATCAATCCCAAGCCCACGATCCCCACGGGCCCCTGCCGCCACAGATTGGCAGTGCTGCGAGCAGGAGCCTGGGGGCTGGGCAAGGAATCGGAAGTCATCGGGGCGCAGGAGCCATCCCGCCAGCTTCCTACGCTTTTTATCTGTTGGTTGGCTGGGAATGCTCGAAGCCCACGCCCACCAGCAACTCAAAGCCCTGTTGCGCCAGGAGGGCAGTGCTCCCTGGCCCCACCACCTCAGCCTCAGCCGCTTGGTGGCCCGCAGCCTGCGCCGCGGCGACCACACCCTGGTGCGATTAGCCCCAGGCAGCGAACCCAGCTGGTGGATCAGCCTGCTCGTACCCCTAGCCCTGAGCGAGTGCCCCCTGGCAATAGTGGTGGGCGAGGCCCAACGCCAACGGCTGCTGCAAGTGGAGCTGCCCAGGCTGGCAAAGGCCGAACCAAGCATGGCCCTGCCCTGCTTCGAAGGCGACCAATCACCAGAAGATGCCCGCGTCTGGTTGCTTAATCATCAGCAGCTGGTGGCGGCCTGGCAACAGGGGTGGCTGGGGGAGCGCCAACTGGTGATCCCGGAGGCTGAACAGCTAGACGCCCTGCTGGGCCAAGCCCTGGAGGTGGTGGTCACGCCCCAGCACTGGGACCAACTGCGGCTGGCCCAGCCAGCGGCTGAGTCCAGCCTGCTGAGCCTGCACCAACTGCTCAATCGCCGGGTGCTCAGCGCTCCCCACCGTCCCAACCAGCTGGTGGCCCTGGCCCCAGACGACGAAGCACCCCTGCGCCACCTACTGCAGCTGCTAAGCCCCCTACCCCCGCCATGGCCCGACTGGCTGGCCGCCAAGGGCGACGGCTGGACCAGCTGGGCCCAGCTGAATCCCCAACTGCTGCAATGGCAACTGCACCGCCACCCCCTCGAGCCCCTGGCGCTACTCCGCGGCCTGCTGGAGCGGCGGGGTGCGGTGCTGCTGGGCCAACTTGGGCAGGGGAGTGAATTGGGGCTGCAACCGGTTGTGGAGCTGAATCTCGGCGATGCGCCCCTTGCCGACCCCCTGCCCCTATTTGCACCGCTGCGCCAACCGCTGCCGAATAGCCCGAACTACGGACAGCACCTGCTCGAGCAAAGCCGGCGCCTGATCCTTGGCCAAGCTGGGCTAACGGTCGTACTGATCGATGACGACGCCCTGCGATTAGGACTGGCCAGTGGGCTGGCGGCGGAATTCGGCAGTCGAGTAGTGCACGAGAGCACCGCGCCCGAAGGCAATGGGGTGATTTGTGCCCGCTGGTGCTGGTGGCTCGAGCAGCAGGCCCGGCTGCCGCTGCCAAGCCAGATCGTGATCGCCCTGCTGCCGATCGCCAGCCTCGAAGATCCACTCACCGCTGCGCGAGTAATGGCCCTGCGCCGGGAGGGTCGCGATTGGTTCCGAGAGGGCCTGTTGCCAGATGCCCTCACCCGTTTGCAGCTCGGTGTAGCGGGGCTTAGGCGCGAGGGCGCTGGCCGGCTGGCCGTACTGGATGGGCGGCTGCGGGGGCGGAGCTGGGGCCGCCAGGTGCTTGCGGCCCTGGAACCCTGGATCAACCTCACCCGCCTACTGCCTCACTGACGTGGGATCCTGACTTCACCATCCAAGTAGCGGAGGCCATGGGGGAAGCCAAGCGACGCAGCATTCAGGGTCTGCCACCCAAGCTGGTTAAGCCGAAACGGCCCAAAGAAATTGACACCTCACCACGAATCGCAGCCTGGCTGCCACTAACGCGCAACCAGGCTGATCGCTTCGTCACCCTCACCACGAAAGGGGCCTGGATAGGCATCGGCGCCTTGGTGCTGTTCTGGCTGACGGTTCGTTTTGTCGGCCCCGCAGCCGGATGGTGGAACCTGTCCGACGGCTGACCCGCCAAATCCTGAAGAAAAGATTAGGATCTTGTGAATCCGTCGGATCGTCGTGTTCCCACGCTTAGCCGAGCAGTACAGATCTGTGGTTCACGACCTGGTGATGAGTCTGCAGGCTCTCGCCAAAAGCCTTCAAGACCGAGGCACTGCTGCCACCTGCTACGTCTGCGGTGATGGCCGAGATGGTCACGGAGCCTCCTTCGTCGCCAACCTCGACGCGAACCACATGGTGCGGTTCTTAGTTTCCGATTTCGGCATCAGCTGGGTGGAATCCCGCAATGGCCACGAACTGGTGAAGCTGGAAGGAGCCGAAGCCATTCAGGAGCTGCAGCGAGTCGCCCAAGTGCTCCAAAGCCCCGTGGCAGCCAAGGGACCACGAGCTCAATCCCCAGCCAACCTGCCTAACCCCAACCAGCTCAAGGGAGCATTCACACTCCCTTGAGCTAGGGCAAGCCGCTCAGCTAGCCACCGGCAACTCTTCGAGGCCATCGCCAACTTCAGCGAGGGCTGATGCTGCAACAGCCGCCTTAGCCGCCGCGGCAAGGGGCTTCATGGAATTGGCGGTGACCTCTGAGCCCTCCTTCAGCTTTTGCCGAGTGAGTCGCTCAATCACCTCAGCCTGGGCTGGGTTTTGCTCCAACCAGGTGATCGTGTTGTCCCGGCCCTGACCAATGTTGTCGCCCTCGTAGCTATACCAGGCACCTTTGCGGATTACCACACCGGTCTCCTCTGCCAAGTCGAGCAAACAGCCCAGGGTGCTGATACCACGGCCAAACAGGATGTCAAATTCAGCAATCCGGAAGGGCGGGGCGACTTTGTTTTTTGCCACCTTCACCTTGGCGCGGATGCCGTACTCCTCGGTGCCCCGCTTGAGGGTCTGAATCCGGCGAATGTCCAAGCGCACCGATGCATAAAACTTGAGGGCATTACCGCCGGTGGTGGTTTCCGGATTGCCGTAGGTGACACCGATCTTCTGGCGCAGCTGGTTGAGGAAGATCACGGTGCAGCCGGATTTACCGATATTGCCGGTGATCTTGCGCATGGCCTGGCTCATCAGACGAGCTTGGGCACCCACAGCCAGATCCCCCATTTCACCTTCAATTTCAGCGCGGGGGGTCAAGGCCGCCACCGAGTCGATCACCACAATGTCCACGGCGGCTGAACGCACCAGCTGATCGACGATCTCCAAGGCCATCTCACCGGTATCCGGTTGGGAGACCAGCAGGTTTTCAATGTCAACGCCAAGGGCCGCTGCATAGACGGGGTCGAGAGCATGCTCCGCATCCACAAAAGCGGCCACACCACCTCGCTTCTGCACCTCGGCAATGGCATGCAGCGTGAGGGTGGTCTTACCGGAACTCTCCGGCCCATAGACCTCCACTACTCGGCCTTTGGGATAACCCCCACCCAGGGCCAGATCCAGGGTGAGGGCACCGGTGCCGATGGTTTCCACCCGCATGCGGGAGGCATCCCCCAGGCGCATGATCGAACCCTTGCCGAAATTGCGCTCGATCTGATTCAAGACAAGCCCCAAGGCCTTGTCGCGCTCGGCTGCTGCCCGGCTATCGGCAGTCGAACTATTAGCGGAAGAGGCAGTAGCTGAAGAATTAGTAGCTGACGAGGTGGTCGCAGCAGAAGAGGCAGAAGCCGAAGCAGAGCTGGCTGAGGCGCGGGAAGCAGGGGGCACGGAAGAGCTGGAGGAGGAGTTAGGGGTAGCGGGCATAACAGCAATCAAATGCGAAGGAACAGGCCGCAAAGACGCAAAGCAGGGCGGGGAGCGAGCCGTAAATCGGCATGACCCGCAGGCACGATCTCCAGGCAAACCCGAAGACGGCCATCTTGCGACCTCTAAGCAGCAAGTGCCCCTAAAGCGGGCCGGCGTATCAATTGCTTATAGTACGAGCGTACTCTAGCTCACTGAGGCCATTGCGCCAGGGGGGCAGCAAATAGCTCCGGCGTCAGCCAGGCGATGTCAGCCGGCAAAGCCTCAGCGTCCTGGGGACCCAAGTACCCCCAACTCACCAAAAAACAACGGACCGATGCCAAGCGGGAATCGGTTCGCACCGTTGCCAGCGTGGGGCGTCTGTCTTCGACAAACCAGAGCGGGCGCCCCTGATCCAGCAGCTGGTGCAGCACCTCGGGCTTGCTGCCGTGCTCGTGGCCATAAAGGGCGGAAGGCTCTAGAGCCGCAGCCGCCAACAGCCTGGCCGCAAAAGCGGCGCCCTTGGTGGTAAGCACCACCCAGTCGGCCCCTTCCTGCCCCAAGCGCTGTAATCGCTCCTTCACCCCCGGGTAAAGCCTGTGGCGGGAAAGCCAGGCAGCAGGCGCTTCGGCGATGGCGGCATTGCGGACCTGCTCAAGCTGGCGCTGCAGCCGCTCCGGCCGCCACCCCCAACGAGACAGAGCGGCAGGTAAGGCCCCGTCGTAATCGGCCAGCAACCCCTCCAGATTGAGCTCCGGACGTCCCAGCTCCGCTGCCATCAGCACCATCTCCCAACCCTTGTGAATCAGGGGCCGCAAGCTGATGAAACCTGCCGGTGCCTGCTCGGGGAGCACCAGCTCTGGAGCCAGCTGCAGCGCCGCCGCCCGGGCCGACCACCAGTATTCCGGCATGCCATCCATCAACACCCCGTCGAAATCAAAAACGATCAGGGGGCCAGATCTAGCCAAAAAGCCAGTCGCGGCAGCGGGAGCGAAAGACATGGTTCAAAACTGGGTCGCTAGGATTCGAACCTAGGAATGGCGGTACCAAAAACCGCTGCCTTACCGCTTGGCGACGACCCAATGGGGCTCTGAAAGAGCTTGAACCAAACCTAACGGATTGGCTCTACCGGAATTTCCGGCACCCAGATAGTTACCCATAGCGCCCGGTCCTTCGTCAACCGCCGCCGCCGCCTGCTCCTTGCTCAGACAGGAAATAGCCGCAGTCGCTGCTCCACACCGCGACCAAACACAGCGGTGCGCAGCCGATAGCGATCAGCTAATTCCGCCTGCATCAGCCGCACCCTCTCGCTGCGGGGCAACAGCTCTACGGGCTGGCCGTGGGGCAACACAACCTGTTCAACCGCCAGCCGGCATTCCTCCAGCCCGGCGAGTGCGTCATCGGCCTCGGCGCTGCAGGCAGCCACCGCGACTGGATCCTTTTGCACCTGGCCCTCTCGATGACGCTGGAGCAGCCGCTCTAGGGCGCGCTGCAGCTGGGGCGGGGCCGCCGACTTCAGGACCAAAATCGGCAGGCCCAGCTCCTGAGCCTGACGGCGCACATGGGGATCACGGCCGAGATGTTGGCGCAGGCTGAGTACCGCGTCAGCCAGCTCGACACTGCCCACCAGCTCCACGGGCAACTGACGGGCCCGCACCACCTGCTCCAGCGGCCCCAGGCTGAGCCCCGCTCCATACACCCGCAACATTGCTGCAGCGGCTTCAACCGCTGGTCGCTCTGACGCCGCGTCAGCTTCCTCCAAATCGGGCAAGGGTGCGGCAGCCAGCCGTGGTCGCCCATGGGGCCGCGGCGCCACTGCCTCCCTGGCAGCTAGGGCAGGCCCCGACTCCTGTTGCCGCTGCAGCTGCCCATCAGCGTCGAGTTCCCGGATCTCAGGGCGCCCAACCTGGCCCCGCAGCAGCATGTCCACCGTGCGGGCCACATCCCTGTGCACATGCCAACGATGGCGGCTGTGCATCTCCACCGCCATGGCGAAAGTAGGCTCGGCAGCCCTCTCCAACACGGTTTTCTGCGTGCGACGGCGACGGGCCTCCTCATCGCCGAGCGTCACCGCCTGAATGCCACCCACCAAATCGGAGAGGGTGGGGTTTTTGATCAAGTTTTCAATGGCATTGCCATGGGCCGTGGCCACGAGCATCACGCCACGCTCGGCAATGGTGCGCGCCGCCTGGGCTTCCAGCTCGGTGCCGATCTCGTCAATAACGATTACCTCGGGCATGTGGTTTTCCACGGCCTCGATCATCACTTGGTGCTGAAGCTCCGGCCGGGCTACCTGCATGCGCCGGGCGCCGCCAATGGCGGGATGGGGAATGTCGCCATCCCCGGCGATTTCATTGCTGGTGTCAATCACCACCACCCTCTTGCCCAGGTCATCGGCCAACACCCGGGCGATCTCGCGCAGGGCGGTGGTCTTGCCCACACCAGGGCGCCCCATCAACAGCAGCGACTCGCCAGCATCGAGCAGGTCGCGCACCATGGCCACTGTGCCGAACACTGCTCTGCCCACCCGGCAGGTGAGTCCCACGATCGTGCCGGTGCGGTTGCGGATCGCACTGATGCGATGCAGGGTGCGCTCAATGCCGGCACGGTTGTCGCCGCCGAAGCTGCCTAGTCTCTCCACCACTGCAGCCAGGTCGGCGCGCTCCAGGGGCTGATTGCCCAAGGCGCTTACCTGGCCCGGGTAGCGGGCCTCGGGCACCCGGCCCAGATCGAGCACAACCTCCAGCAACTGCTCACGCGACTCGGCAGTCGCCAGAGCCGCCTGCACCACCTCAGGCAGCAGGGCCAGCAGGCGATCGAGGTCGTCGGTGACGCGCTGGGGGCCGATCAAAGCAGGGCTGGACACCGAATCGCAAGGCACTACGTACGTTCTAGCCAGGGATTAACAAGCTCCCGAGCCAGCCCCAGGGCAAGGGGGAAAAGCTCGGCATCGGCAAGCAAAGAGCGTCCCCGCCCCTGGGCCTCAAGTAGCAGGGGCTGCAACAGCCGGCGAGCCACGCCACCAAAGGCGACGCCAGCGATTCGACGCTGCAAGGGATAGGTGGTCAACTGCGGCAGCGTGTGGGCGTTGGTGCCCCCAGCCAGCTGCACGGGGCCGGGGGGAGCCTGGGGGAGCACGGCCGCAACCAACTTGACGGCGGCACGGGCCGTTCCCGCCCCCACATCACCACTCATCGGCCGGCCGTCTAGCTGCCAAAGGGGACGAAAGCCGGCGCCGCGCAACAAAGTGAAGCGCTGCCATAGATCCGCCACCAGCGCAGCGGGCGACTGGGCTGTGCCCTCAAGACCCGCACTCACCGCCAGCCGCTGCAGCTGCACGCCACTGGCCCTCAGCTGGTCAACCCGCTCTGCAAAGGCCACGCCGCGACCCGGGTGAGTGTGCAGTTCCACCGCATCAGGGCGCAACTGAGCCAGCAGAGGGGGCACATCGGCTCCTGCCAGCACATGACTCCGCTCCTCAATCAGTCCGTAGGGGCAGGCAGGTAGGCAGCGGCCACAGCCGTAGCAGCGCTCCGCCAACACCCCTGGAGCACCAGTAGCGGCAAGCCCGATGGCCAAGGCAGGACAAACCCGCTCACAGGGGCGGGGGCAGGCCGGCGGGCAGCAAGCGGGGTCGAACCAAGCCTTACGGAAATGGGGATCGTCGCCATCGCTGAGGCTCAACATCAACCAGGGGCGGCTGGCTCCACGGGCTTCGGCCCAATCAATCCCGCGACGGATCGCGGCCACCACAGCCGCATCTACCGCTCCATCTATGCAGTGCACCCCAGCCAGAGAAAAAATGCCGCAGAGGTCTTCGATCGCAGCCAGATCCTGGTTGCTAGCCCCGCAGATCAACTTGACCCAGCGACCTGAGGCGAGAGCCTCCTCAGGCGTCAAGCAGCTGCTCAAGGGGCTGCCAGCGCAGTTCCCGGGAACCGCCCATCTCCACAACAAGCTTGAGGCGGGGCTCACGCTGGCAGAGGGCAATCAGGGAGCCCAGTTCAGCTTGAGATAGAACCTGACCCTCCAACAACCACAGCAGAATCGGCTGCGCGCCCTCGAGCAAAGCCCCCAATTGAGGCATCACTCGCTGCACCTCGCCCACGGCTGCGCCCCTGCCCACGCTCTGGTGACCCAGATGGGGCGGACGCACACCGTGCAACTGCAAAAGAAAGGCCTCAGGATCACCAAGCCCCCGCGCCGAGGTGAGCTGGGCGCGATAACCAACAGCCCGCATCCGTCGCATCAAGCGAGTCTCTGCGCCACCCTCAAGGGGTGCAAATAGGGCCAGAGCACCAGCGCGCTCAAGGTCTTGGCGGAAACCGCGACCGGAGAGCAACAGGGGCATTACGGGAAATTGCTAGCTAGACACCACTTTGACAGCCCAGGACGGGTTAGGTGGTGGGTTATGTTCATCAACTGTGCCATTGATATGTGCCCGACCGCTAGCCGGGCCTCCAGATCACGGCACACGATCACCAGTGGTGGTGATCGTCCTCGGCCAGCACGGTCCCAGCAGCTTTAAAAGGTTGCAGGTCACGTCGGGAAACTGCCAGAACGCACTGCTCTCACGTCTGTTGAGTCCAGTCCGGTTCCGATAAGTCCCAGCCGCGCTGATCCGAATCAGATCAGCCTCGCTAGCCCTTGGAAATCGCAATCCGCTGATGGAAGCCCGTGCTTCCGCGGCGAAGAGCGGCCCCTCGGCCGAGCCAGGCAAGATCCTGACCGCTTCAGTTTCACCGTCGTGCATGAGCCCCTTGCTCACTGCACTCGGTGGTCCAGCTGGCGTTGTTTCCCCTCCTATGTCTATCGGCATTCTTGGGAAGAAATTGGGCATGTCCCAGTTCTTCAACGACGAGGGCAAGTCCATCCCGGTCACCTTGATCGAGGCGGGTCCTTGCCGCATCACCCAACTCAAAAGCACCAGCACCGACGGCTACAACGCTGTTCAGCTTGGTTTTGGCGACATTCGCGAAAAGCTCGTGAACAAGCCGGCCAAGGGGCACTTAGCCAAGTCTGGTGATGAGGTCCTGCGCCACCTGAAGGAATATCGGGTCGACAGCGTGGATGGCCTTGAGCTGGGTGGCTCCATCTCCGTGACGGCCTTTGAGCCTGGTCAAAAGGTTGATGTGAGCGGCGACACCATGGGCCGTGGCTTTTCCGGCCTCCAAAAGCGCCACGGCTTCAGCCGGGGGCCCATGACCCACGGTTCCAAGAACCACCGAGAGCCTGGCTCGATCGGCGCCGGCACTACGCCGGGCCGCGTCTACCCCGGCAAGCGCATGGCGGGCCGCTACGGCGGCAAACAAATCACCACCCGCGGCCTCGTCATCCTCAAAGTGGATGTAGAGCGCAACTTGCTGGTAGTGAAGGGTTCGGTGCCCGGCAAGCCTGGCGCCCTGCTCAACATCCGCCCGGCGAACCGGGTGGGCGCGAAAGCCGGGAACTGAGGAGAAAACCAATGGCTAATTGTGTAATTCGCGACTGGCAAGGCAAGGAGGCCGGCAAGGCTGCCCTTGAACTCAAAGTCGCTAAGGAATCGTCTGCCACGGACTTGGTGCATCGCGCCGTGGTGCGTCAGCTGGCCAACGCCCGTCAGGGCACAGCCAGCACGCTTACACGCGCTGAAGTAGCTGGTGGCGGCCGCAAGCCCTACAAGCAAAAGGGCACAGGTCGGGCCCGCCAAGGCTCGATTCGGACCCCCCTCCGCCCCGGCGGTGGTGTGGTGTTTGGTCCCAAGCCCCGCAGCTACACCCTGGCGATGAACCGCAAGGAGCGGCGCCTGGCCCTGCGCACCGCGTTGATGAGTCGCATCAACGACATCACCGTGGTCAAGGGCTTTGGCGTTGGGCTCGATACCCCCAAAACCAAGGAAATCACCGCCGGCCTCGGCCGGCTTGGTATCGAAGCCGGCACCAAGGTGCTGGTGGTGCTCGACGGAGCCTCCGAGGCCGTGCGCCGCTCGGTGCGCAACCTCGAGAAGGTCAAGCTGATCGCTGCGGATCAGCTCAATGTGTTTGATTTGCTCCACGCCAACAAGTTGGTGGTGAGCGAGGAAGCACTCGCGAAGATTCAGGAGGTCTACGGCGATGGCTGAACGTTTTTCGAGCCGGCTTGCGGATGTGATCCGTCGGCCGCTGATCACCGAGAAGGCCACCCGGGCCCTCGAGCAGAACCAGTACACCTTTGAGGTGGACCATCGGGCTGCAAAACCCGACATCAAGGCTGCCGTTGAACAGCTGTTCGACGTCAAAGTCATCGGCATCAGCACCATGAATCCCCCTCGCCGCTCCAGGCGGGTGGGCCGCTTCGCCGGCAAACGTGCCCAAGTGAAGAAAGCAGTGGTGCGCCTCGCCGAAGGCAATGCCATCCAGCTGTTCCCTGAGTCCTGAGGGGTCTGAAAAGAAATGGCTATCCGTAAATACCGACCCATCACCCCCGGCACCCGTACCCGTGTCGCCAGCGACTTCTCCGAAGTAACTGGCCGCGAACGGGAGCGAGGCCTGGTGGTCGCCAAACACCGCCGCAAAGGCCGCAACAACCGCGGCGTGATCACCTGCCGCCACCGCGGCGGTGGTCACAAGCGCCTCTACCGCATCGTCGACTTCCGCCGCGACAAGCTAGGAGTCGTCGCCAAAGTTGCGGCCATCCACTACGACCCGCACCGCAACGCCCGCCTAGCCCTGCTCTTCTACGCCGATGGCGAGAAGCGCTACATCCTTGCTCCGGCTGGCATTGAGATCGGACAGCAGGTGATCTCCGGACCCGAGTCGCCGATTGAAACGGGGAATGCCCTGCCTCTATCTGCCATCCCCCTCGGCTCCAGCGTCCACAACGTTGAGCTCTATGCCGGTCGGGGCGGCCAGATGGTCCGCACTGCTGGTGCCAGTGCCCAGGTGGTTGCCAAAGAGGGCGACTACGTAGCCCTCAAGCTGCCTTCAACCGAAGTACGCCTTGTGCGCCGCGAGTGCTACGCCACCCTCGGTGAAGTTGGCAACTCCGAAGTCCGCAATACCAGCCTGGGCAAGGCTGGTCGCAAGCGCTGGCTTGGTCGCCGGCCTGAAGTGCGTGGTTCGGTGATGAACCCCTGCGACCACCCTCACGGTGGTGGTGAGGGCCGCGCCCCGATCGGACGTTCCGGTCCGGTCACCCCCTGGGGCAAACCTGCCCTTGGCTACAAAACCCGTAAGCGGAACAAACCCAGCAATCGGTTTGTGCTCCGGAAACGTCGCCGTACCTCCAAACGGAGCCGTGGCGGACGCGATTCCTGATGATCAACACCGCTTTGCTGTTCGCTTAATCCACCATGGGACGTTCGCTCAAAAAAGGACCGTTTGTTGCCGACAGCCTGCTCCGCAAGGTTGAAAAGCAAAACGGCGCAGATGACAAGTCCGTGATCAAAACCTGGTCTCGTGCTTCCACCATCCTGCCGATGATGATCGGCCACACCATTGCTGTTCACAACGGCAAATCCCATGTTCCCGTCTACGTGACGGAGCAGATGGTGGGCCACAAACTCGGGGAATTTGCCCCCACCCGCACCTTCCGGGGCCACATCAAGGATAAGAAAGGAGGCCGCTGACGCTATGGCAAACACACCTTCCAACCAGGCTCTCGCCCACGGCCGCTTCATCCGCGGTTCCGTATCCAAGGTGCGACGAGTTCTCGACCAGATCCGTGGCCGCAGCTATCGCGAGGCCCTGATCATGCTCGAGTTCATGCCTTACCGCTCCACCGGCCCCATCACCAAGGTGTTGCGCTCGGCTGTCGCTAACGCCGAAAACAATCTCGGCCTAGACCCCTCGACATTGGTGATCGCTTCAGCGATCGCCGACATGGGTCCCTGCCTGAAGCGCTTCCGCCCCCGCGCCCAGGGTCGTGCCTACGCGATCAAAAAACAAACCTGCCACATCAGCATTGCTGTGGCTCCTTCCACCTAACCCCCGAGGACACCGAAAGATGGGACACAAGATCCATCCAACCGGCCTGCGCCTGGGGATTACCCAGGATCACCGCTCGCGTTGGTACGCCCCCAGCAAGACCTATCCAATCCTGCTTCAAGAAGACGACCGCATTCGCAAGTTCGTCCACAAGAAGTACGGAGCCGCAGGCATCAGCGACGTGCTGATTGCTCGCAAGGCCGATCAACTGGAAGTTGAACTCAAGACCGCCCGCCCCGGCGTGCTCGTTGGCCGTCAGGGCAGCGGCATTGAGGAGCTGCGTACTGGCATTCAGAAAACTCTCGGTGATGCCAACCGTCAGGTTCGCATCAACGTGGTGGAGGTAGAGCGAGTCGATGCCGACTCGTTCTTGCTGGCCGAATACATCGCTCAGCAACTGGAAAAGCGCGTTGCCTTCCGCCGCGTCATCCGCATGGCCGTGCAACGGGCCCAGCGGGCTGGCGTGCTCGGCCTGAAAATCATGGTGGCCGGCCGCCTCAATGGCGCCGAGATCGCCCGGACCGAATGGACCCGGGAAGGTCGCGTGCCCCTGCACACCCTGCGTGCCGACATCGACTACGCAACCAAGCTGGCCAGCACCACCTACGGAGTGCTGGGCATCAAGGTGTGGATTTTCAAAGGCGAGGTGCTGCCTGGCCAGAAAGAGCAGCTGCCCGTGGGTGCTGCGCCCCGCCGCCGGACCAGCCGGCAGCCGCAACAGTTTGAAGACCGCTCTAACAAAGAGTGATCCGGAGCCCTGAATCATGCTGAGTCCAAGACGCGTCAAATTCCGCAAACAACAGCGAGGCCGCATGCGCGGTGTCGCTACCCGGGGCAACACGATTGCCTTCGGAGAGTTTGCACTGCAGGCCCAGGAATGTGGCTGGATCACCTCCCGCCAGATTGAAGCCAGCCGCCGAGCCATGACCCGCCACGTCAAACGCGGCGGCAAAATCTGGATCCGGATCTTCCCTGACAAACCAGTCACGATGCGCGCCGCCGAAACCCGTATGGGTTCCGGTAAGGGCAACCCGGAATTCTGGGTGGCCGTTATCAAACCGGGGCGCATTCTGTTTGAAATGGGTGGTGCTGAAATCACCCCCGAGATCGCCAAGGAAGCCATGCGCCTGGCGCAGTTCAAGCTTCCCCTCAAGACCAAATTCCTGAGCCTGGCGGATCAGGAAAATGCAGCCCCAGTGGAGGCCTGACCGATGGCAAAACCCAACATCGCCGAGGTGCGCAAGCTCACCGGTGAACAGATCAACGAACAGGTCAACGCCACCCGGCGTGAACTGTTTGAGTTGCGCTTCCAGCAAGCCACCCGCCGGCTGGAAAATACTCACCGCTTCAAGCAGGCTCGCATCAAGCTGGCCCACCTGATGACGGTGCAGCAGGAGCAGCAACGCTCCGCCGCCACGGCTGCTTCAGCCTCCTGATACCCCCTCGATCCCCATGGCACTCAAGGAAAGGGTCGGCACCGTCGTCAGCGACAAGATGGACAAAACGGTGGTGGTGGCGGTGGAAAACCGCTTCCCCCATCCCATCTATCAAAAGACGGTCAGCCGCACCACCCGTTACAAAGCCCACGATGAAGCGAACAGCTGCAAAGTGGGTGACCGGGTTCGCATCACCGAGACCCGCCCGCTCAGTCGCACCAAGCGCTGGACCGTGGCCGAAGTTCTCACCAACAGCACCGCCGGTTGAGGAGAACTCCTAATGATCCAACAAGAAACCTATTTAAACGTCGCTGATAACAGCGGCGCCAAGCGCATCCAATGCATCCGGGTGCTCGGCACCAACCGTCGCTACGCCCACGTTGGCGACGTGATCGTGGCAGCCGTCAAAGATGCCATGCCCAATATGGGCGTGAAAAAATCGGATGTGGTCAAGGCCGTAGTGGTGCGCACCAAAGCCACCCTGCGCCGTGACACCGGCAATTCAATCCGGTTTGACGACAACGCAGCCGTGATCTTGGGTAACGACAACAACCCCAAGGGAACCCGAGTCTTCGGCCCGGTTGCCCGTGAACTGCGCGAGCGCAACTTCACCAAGATCGTTTCCCTCGCCCCGGAGGTCATCTGAAATGGCGACCGCAACTCCCAAGGCAAAACCCGCTGAGCGCATCAAGATGCGCCTCAAAAAGGGTGACACCGTCCAGCTGATCTCCGGCAAGGACAAGGGCAAAACCGGAGAGGTGCTACGCACCCTTCCCTATGAAAATCGTGTCGTAGTGCAAGGAGTAAACCTGCGCACCCGCCACGTCAAGCCAACCCAGGAAGGCGAGAGTGGCCGCATCGTCACCGAGGAAGCCTCTGTGCATGCCTCGAATGTGATGCTCTACTCCAGCTCAAAACAGGTGGCAAGCCGCGTCGAAATCGTGGTGGAGAAAGACGGCACTAAAAAGCGTCGCCTCAAGAAGACAGGAGAAATCCTCGATTGAGCTCCAGAAGCGTGCCTTGCGATCGCTCGCACAGGCCCCGCCAACTTCAACTCCAGTCCCTGTCAGCCTTCTGACCCAGACCAGAAGCGCACCCCCCTCTCCCCGTCATGTCACTGAAAAAGCGCTACCGGGAGTCGATTCAGCCCATACTCCTCAAGGACCTGAATCTCTCCAATATTCACGAAGTTCCCAAGGTGGTGAAAGTCACCATCAACAGGGGCCTCGGTGAAGCCGCCCAGAATGCCAAAGCCCTCGAGGCCTCAATCACCGAACTGGCTACAATCACTGGCCAAAAAGTGGTGGTGACTCGAGCCAAAAAGGCAATCGCTGGCTTCAAAATTCGCCAGGGGATGCCAATCGGTGTCGCCGTCACCCTGCGTGGTGAGCGGATGTATGCCTTCCTGGAGCGCCTGATCAATCTTGCTCTGCCCCGCATCCGCGACTTCCGCGGTGTGAGCCCCAAGAGCTTTGACGGCCGGGGGAATTACACCCTGGGGATCCGCGAACAAATCATTTTCCCTGAGATCTCCTTCGACAAAATCGATGCGATCCGGGGGATGGACGTCACGATTGTGACCAACGCCCGTAACGACGAAGAGGGCAGGGCCCTCCTCCGCGAGATGGGAATGCCGTTCCGCAGCAACTGAGCCCTCTTCGGACCCGACCATGGCCAATCACGACCCAATTTCAGACATGCTCACCCGCATTCGCAATGCGAGTGAGAAGCGCCACGAGACCACCAAGATTCCTGCATCCCGACTGGTGCGTAACGTCGCCAATGTGCTGCAGCAGGAAGGCTTCATTGCCGCAATCACCGAAGAAGGTGAAGGCGTCATGAAGCACTTGGTGCTTGAGCTCAAGTACAGCGGCAAGCATCGCCAGCCCACGATTCGCTCTGTACAGCGAGTCAGCAAGCCAGGCCTGCGCATCTACAAGAACAATCGCCAGCTGCCCAAAGTTTTGGGCGGCCTGGGAGTTGCCATCATCTCTACGTCGAAAGGGGTGATGAGCGACCGCGATGCCCGTAAGCAGGGCGTCGGTGGCGAAGTGCTTTGCTACGTCTACTGAATCTGGGAGATTGATCCATGTCTCGTATTGGTAAAGCGCCGATTCCCCTCCCCGACAAGGTGAGTGTCAGCCTCAATGGCTTGGCAGTCACCGTGAAGGGGCCTAAGGGCGAACTCAGCCGCACCCTGCCCGAAGGGGTGCAGATCTCCCAGGACGGCAACACCCTGGTGGTGAGCCCCAGCAGCGAAACCCGTCGCTCCCGCGAGCGCCACGGTCTCTGCCGCACGCTTGTCGCCAACATGGTGGAAGGCGTCAGCCAGGGATACACCCGCAAGCTGGAAATCATTGGCGTGGGCTACCGCGCCGCCGTCCAAGGCACAAAGCTTGTGGTCTCAGCTGGCTACAGCCACCAAGTGGAGATGGTGCCCCCCGAGGGCGTCACCTTCGCCGTAGAGGGAAACACCACCGTGTTTGTCTCAGGTGCCAACAAGGAATTGGTGGGCAACGAAGCTGCCAAGGTGCGTGCCATTCGTCCACCTGAGCCTTACAAGGGCAAGGGCATCAAGTACGAGGGTGAGCGCATCCTGCGCAAGGCCGGTAAGACCGGTAAGAAATGAGGTCTGCCTGAGCGTCGTTACCCTGTATCGCAATGTCATCCATCTCCCGCAAACAGCAGACCCAGAAGCGTCACCGCCGCCTGCGTCGTCAGCTCACTGGCACGTCCTCCCGCCCCCGGTTGGCCGTGTTCCGCTCCAACAACCACATCTACGCCCAAGTCATCGACGACGACGCCCAGAACACCCTCTGTGCGGCTTCGACCCTCGACAAGGACCTGCGCACCAACCTCGACGCCAGCTCTACCTGTGATGCCTCCGTGGCGGTAGGCGAGCTGGTAGCCAAACGGGCGCTCGCCCAGGGCATCCAGCAGGTGGTCTTCGATCGAGGCGGCAACCTGTACCACGGCCGGGTCAAGGCCCTGGCTGACGCCGCCCGGGAAGCGGGCCTTCAGTTCTGATCCCTGCTCTCACCATGACCGAAACCAACGATCAAGTTCAGTCCAACGACATCCCGGCCGCGTCGGATGTACCTGCTGCTGCCGAAGGCCAGCAGGATCGCCGCGGTGGTCGGGCTGAAGGCCGAGGCGGCGATAGCCGTCGCGGTGGCGGCCGCGGGCGCGACAACCGTCGCGGCCAGGAGCGCGACTCCGAATGGCAGGAGCGGGTGGTGCAAATCCGCCGCGTCTCCAAGACCGTTAAAGGCGGCAAGAAGATGAGCTTCCGGGCCATCGTTGTCGTTGGCAACGAGAAGGGCCAAGTAGGTGTGGGCGTCGGCAAGGCCGGCGACGTGATCGGCGCAGTCCGCAAGGGCGTAGCCGATGGCAAGAAGCACCTGGTCAAGGTGCCCCTAACCCGTCACAGTTCCATCCCCACCCTCAGCAACGGCCGCGACGGTGCCGCCAGCGTGCTGATCCGCCCGGCAGCGCCCGGAACCGGGGTGATTGCGGGCGGCTCGATCCGCACGGTGCTTGAACTGGCCGGCATCAAAAATGTGCTGGCCAAGCGCCTCGGATCCAAGACCCCCCTCAACAATGCCCGCGCTGCGATGGAGGCTTTGGCCGGCCTTCGCACCCACAAGGAGACCGCCAAGGAGCGGGGCATCTCCCTTGAGCAGATCTACTCCTAAGGCCTCGCCATGACGTTAAATCTCCAGTCCCTAAAACCCAACGCTGGCGCCCGGCGCCGCAAGCTCCGCAAGGGTCGCGGCATTGCGGCAGGCCAGGGCGCCAGCTGCGGTTTCGGCATGCGCGGCCAGAAGTCCCGCTCGGGTCGTCCGACCCGTCCTGGCTTCGAAGGTGGCCAAATGCCTCTCTACCGCCGCATCCCCAAGCTCAAGCACTTTGAGCTGGTCAACCAAAAGGAGTTCACGATCATCAACGTGGCCAAGCTCGCCGACTGCAAAGCCGGCAGCACTATCAGCCTCGATTCCCTGGTGAAGGAAGGTCTCGTGACCAGCCCCAAGCATCCCCTCAAGGTGCTTGGCAACGGTGAACTCTCCGTCAAGCTCACCGTGCAGGCCGCCGCATTTACTGCCAGCGCCCGCACCAAGATCGAAGCTGCCGGTGGCAGCTGCGAAGTCATCTGATCGCCTTGCGGGCCTCCGCCCTAAGGTCTGAGCCGTCCAGTCGAGCCCCGGGCACGCCACGGGTCTTGATGGGCGGTTTTTTCATGTCCATCACACGCCGCCATGCTTGTTAGCCGGGGTCGCAACCCAAGTGCCGGGGAAATCCTCAGCCAACTGATCCAGTCGAAGGGACTACGCGACCGGGTGCTAACCACCCTCGGCCTGCTGCTGCTGGTCCGGCTGGGCATCTACATCCCGATGCCAGGCATCGACCGGGTGGCCTTTCAGCAGTTCCTCTCCCAGGGCGGTCAGCTGATCGGGTTCCTGGACATCTTCACTGGGGGCGGCCTATCCACCCTCGGCGTTTTTGCTCTGGGCATCCTGCCTTTCATCAACGCCTCGATCATCATTCAGCTGCTGACCGCAGCCCTGCCCCAACTGGAGGACCTCCAGAAGAATGAGGGCGAGGCCGGTCGGCGCAAGATCGCCCAGATCACCCGCTACGTGGCTCTGGGCTGGGGCATCCTGCAGAGCCTGGTCTTTGCCCTGATCCTGCGGCAATACGCCACAGAGGGCCTATCGGAGCCGGTGTTTGTAATCCAGACGGCCCTCGCCCTGGTGACCGGCTCCATGGTGGTGATGTGGATCAGCGAGGTAATCACCGAGCGGGGCATCGGTCAAGGCGCCTCGCTCGTGATCTTCGTCAACATCGTGGCCACCCTGCCCAAGGCCCTGGGATCAACGATCGAGCTGGCCCAAAGCGGTGACCGCAGCACAGTTGGCGGAATCGTAGTCCTGGTGCTGGTTTTCCTGTTGACGATCGTGGGGATCATCTTTGTACAGGAAGGCAACCGCCGCATCCCAATTGTGAGCGCCAAGCGCCAAGTGGGCGGGGCAGGGGTGCTTGCAGCACGTCAGAGCTACCTGCCGCTGAAGCTCAACGCCGGCGGCGTGATGCCGATCATTTTTGCCTCGGCAGTGGTGTTTCTGCCGCTCACCATTGCCAACCTGACCCGCAACCCTTGGCTGATCAAGTTGGCGGGATACCTCAACCCCAACAGCAGCACCCCCTGGCTGTACGCCTTGGTGTTCTTCGGCCTGATCTGCGGCTTCGGCTTCTTCTACGCCTCACTCACCGTGAACCCGGTGGACATCGCCACCAACCTCAAACGCAGTGGGGTTGCGATCCCTGGCGTGCGGCCCGGCTCTGCCACTGCCAGCTATCTGAGCGGCGTGCAAAACCGACTTACCCTGCTCGGCGGCCTGTTCCTCGGCGCCGTTGCGATCATCCCCTCAGCAGTGGAAGGGGCCACCCAGGTGCGCACCTTCCAGGGGCTCGGGGCCACCTCCCTACTGATTCTTGTGGGCGTTGCGATCGACACAGCCAAACAGGTGCAGACCTACGTGATCTCCCAGCGCTACGAGGGCATGGTGCGGCAGTGACCACCAGCCCCTTGCCTGCGGGCCTCGCAGCCACCCCTTCCTCCAACTCGAAAGTTCAGCGATGAAGCAACGTCTCCTCTTCCTTGGCCCCCCCGGCGCTGGTAAGGGCACCCAAGCCCAGCAACTGGCCGCCGATCGCCAGCTGCTGCACCTCTCTACGGGAGACCTGCTGAGGGCTGAGGTAGCTGCTGGCAGCGATCTGGGCAAGGAAGCCGAGGCGGTGATGGCCCGTGGTGAGCTTGTGAGCGATGCGCTGGTGCTGGCGATCGTGCGTGGCCGACTGGAGGCGCTGGCCGCCAGCGGTGGCGGCGGCTGGTTATTGGATGGCTTCCCCCGCAACCTCGCTCAAGCAGAGGCTCTGGGGCTGTTGCTCGATGAGCTGCAGCAACCGATCGAGCTGGTGGTGCTGATGGAGCTCGACGACGCCGTCTTGATCCAAAGGCTCCTGAGCCGTGGGCGCTCTGACGACAACGAAAGCGTGATTCGCCACCGACTAGACGTCTATCGGGAACAGACCGCACCCCTGATTCACCACTATCAGCAGCTTGACTTGCTCCAATCCATTGAGGCCAATGGCAGCGTCGATGCGATCGCCGAACGGATCGCCGCCCTGCTCGGCTGAATCACTGAAGGGTGTTGACCCGTGTGGTAGGTTGTCGGTTTGCAAATTAGGAGAGCACAACTCCCATGAAGGTGCGTGCCTCGGTCAAGAGAATGTGCGACAAATGCCGGGTGATTCGTCGCCACGGCCGGGTGATGGTGATCTGCACCAACCCCAAGCACAAACAGCGCCAAGGCTGACCAGCCCTAGCCCGCCCCCTTGGGGGCCAGCTGTGCATCATTTCCCCGCTCCGCTCAGGCGGAGCCCCTTGCCCCCTCATCGAATTCCTACGTGGCTCGGATTGCCGGCGTTGATATCCCACGCGAAAAGCGCGTTGAGATTGCCCTCACCTACGTGTATGGCATCGGTCTTACCCGTGCCCAGAAGATTCTGGCCAAATCCGGTGTCAGCCCAGACATCCGGGTAAAAGACCTCAGCGACGCCGACGTACAGAAGTTGCGCGGTGCTGCAGAAACCTTCACCCTCGAAGGCGACCTGCGCCGTCAAGAGGGCATGGCCCTCAAGCGCCTCCAAGACATCGGCTGCGTACGCGGTCGCCGCCATCGCATGGGTCTGCCCGTGCGTGGCCAGCGCACACGCACCAATGCGCGCACCCGGCGTGGTGCTCGCAAAACCGTGGCCGGCAAGAAGAAGTAAGGCCTCCCCTTCCTTCACCTGCTCCCACCCTGCCGCCAACTGCGTAAGCGACCGGCGTCACCAGGGTGCCCCCCGACGTTCCCCTGATCACCTCCTGCACCAGCAGGCCTTTCCGCCATGGCAAAGCCAGCCAAAAAATCCGGCGCCAAGAAAACGAAGCGCAACGTCCCCAACGGCGTTGCCCACATTCAGAGCACCTTCAACAACACGATCGTGTCGATCACTGACACGGCCGGAGAGGTCATCTCCTGGAGTTCGGCCGGGGCCAGCGGCTTCAAAGGAGCCCGTAAGGGCACGCCCTTTGCCGCCCAAACCGCAGCTGAAGCCGCCGCCCGTCGGGCCCTCGAGCAGGGCATGCGCCAGATCGAAGTCCTGGTAAGGGGTCCTGGTTCAGGCCGCGAAACCGCAATCCGAGCCCTACAGGTGGCCGGCCTTGAAATCACCCTGATCCGCGACGTGACTCCCCTTCCCCACAACGGTTGCCGTCGCTCCAAGCGCCGTCGCGTCTGAGTCGTCGTTTCGTTCCTGCCCCCTGGGCTTTCTCCAACCTTTCGACCCTTCAGACCGTGTTGCATTACCAAATCGATCGCATTGAGCATCAGGTCGCGGAAGACCGATCCCAGACCGGCACCTTCCTGATCGGCCCGCTCGATCGCGGCCAGGCCACCACGCTTGGCAATGCCCTGCGACGCGTCCTGATCGGCAGCCTCGAAGGCAGTGCCATCACCGCCGTACGCATTTCCGGAGTCAACCACGAGTACGCCACCGTGCCCGGGGTTCGTGAAGACGTGCTCGACATTCTGCTCAACTGCAAGCAAATCTCCGTTAGCAGCCGCAACCGCGAGCTGGAGATCGGCCGCCTAGTGGTGAATGGACCCGCGACGGTTACCGCCGCGGATCTGCAGTTCTCCTCCCAGGTGCAGGTAATCGATGCAGATCGCCTGATCGCCACCGTGGCTGAAGGCCACAGCCTCGAAATGGAGGTACACGTGGAGCGTGGTGTTGGCTATCGCCCTGTCAATCGCCACAGCGAAGACACCAGCGCCATCGACCTGCTTCAGATCGATGCTGTGTTCAAGCCCGTGCGCCGGGTCAACTACACGGTGGATGAAACCGCCGTTGGCGAAGGTGGATCCGCTCGCGAAAGACTGCGCCTGGAGATAGAAACCAATGGCAGCGTCACACCAGACGACGCCATGGCCCAATCAGCCAACCAGCTGATCGGTCTGTTCCAGCCCCTGGCCAGCTTGACCATGGTGGAAGAGCCCGGCCTAGAGCCCGAGCCCTCCGCCGAGGCCCAAATACCCCTCGAAGAACTCAACCTCTCCGTGCGGGCCTACAACTGCCTGAAGCGCGCCCAGGTCAACTCCGTGTCCGACCTGATGGGCTTCAGCTACGAAGATCTGCTGGAGATCAAAAACTTCGGCTCCAAGTCAGCCGACGAGGTGATCGAAGCGCTGGAGCGCATCGGCATCACCCTGCCCCAGAGCCGCACTAGCGCCTGATCGGCGGCCCCTTTACCGACAGCCTTCTCACCTGAGTCAGCCCTATGAGACACCAGTGCCGAGTCCCCATGTTGGGACGCCCCGCCGACCAACGCAAAGCCATGCTGCGGGGTCTCACCACCCAGCTGATCCGCGAAGGTCGAGTTACCACGACCAAAGCCCGTGCCAAAGCGTTGCGCGATGAAGCTGAGCGCATGATCAGCCTGGCCAAGGACGGCAGCCTGTCTGCCCGTCGCCGCGCCATTGGCTACATCTATGACAAGCAGTTGGTTCATGCCCTGTTTGACAAAGCCCAAGACCGCTATGGCGAGCGCCAAGGTGGCTACACCCGCATCATCCGCACCGTTCCCCGCCGCGGCGACAACGCCGAGATGGCCATCATCGAACTGGTCTAAACCTCTCCCCGTCTGGAGAGATCCCAAACTGCCGCGGTGGCGTAAGCCCACCGCGGTTTTTTAATGGCTGCATGGTGCCCGTGCTGACTCCCGCCCCCGCCCTGCGCCGCATCGCTCTTTGCCTGCAATACGACGGCTCCGCGTACTGCGGCTGGCAGCGGCAACGCAATGCCCACAGCGTGCAGCAGACCCTGGAGCAAGCGATAGCTGGGCTTGACCCCCAGGGACCCAACCGCACCATGGCTGCTGGCCGCACCGATACGGGCGTGCATGCTGCTGCCCAGGTGGCACACTTCGAAGCTGCTGGGCCAATTCCGCCGGAGCGCTGGGCCAAGGCCCTCAATGGTCGGCTACCGGCCACGATTCGCATCCGGGCGGCTGTAGAGGTTGAACCCAGCTGGCACGCCCGCTTTAGCGCTAGCTACCGGCGGTATCGCTACACGATCTACAACGCCCGCACCCCCAACCTGTTCCTGGCCCCCTGGAGCTGGCACCGCTATCAGCGCCGGCTAGATGAACAAGCCATGGGCCAGGTCCTGGAGGCCATGCTGGGCGAACACGACTTTTCTGCCTTTCAACGAGCGGGCAGCAGCCGCGCCCACGGCCGAACCACCCTTCAGGAGGTGCGTTTGGAGCGCCAGGGTGACCTGATCAGCGTCGAGTTGCAAGCCAGCGGTTTTCTGTACGGCATGGTGCGTCTGGTGCTGAGCCAACTCGTGGCGGTTGGCGAGGGGCGGCTCAGCGGCGCCGACTTCGAGCGCCGCTGGCGCGAGTGCCAGCGCGTTGAAGTGAAAGAGGCAGCACCACCTCAGGGCCTCTGCCTGCTGCGGGTGGGGTACCCCAAACCAGTATTCCCTCAAGCAGCCTGGTATGATTGCCAACCGCGGTATCAGCTCGAGATTTCCGATTCTCCGGATCTCTAACCTGGTTTAGCCCAGCCTTTCGTCAGTTCAGCGCAGCTACCTCCTGGGGGCGCGCCGGCCAGGCGGTAAGGTCACTGAATCCGGGCGTTGGGTTTCCAACGACCAGCTGTCCTGCCCCACTTCCGGCCTGCCGGTGCCTGATCAGGCGAAATGAACAAGACCCCCCTGCCCTCCATTGATTCCCTCGACCGCCAGTGGTATCTGGTGGATGCAGAGAATCAGACCCTCGGTCGCCTGGCGAGCGAAGTGGCCCAAGTGCTGCGCGGCAAGAACAAGCCCTGCTACACCCCCCACCTCGACACAGGCGACTTTGTCATCGTCATCAACGCCGATAAGGTGAAGGTGAGCGGTAACAAGTCGACCCAGAAGATTTACCGCCGCCACTCTGGCCGGCCCGGTGGCATGAAGACTGAAACCTTCGCCCACCTGCAAGCCCGGATCCCTGAGCGGATCGTGGAGAAGGCCATCAAAGGCATGCTTCCCCACAACGCCCTAGGTCGCCAGCTGTTCCGCAAGCTGAAGGTTTACAAGGGTACCGAGCATCCCCACGCTGCCCAACAACCCCAAGCCCTAGCCCTCGATCCCGCCACTGCCGCCCAATGAGCACTAACAAAGTCGTCTATTGGGGCACGGGTCGTCGTAAGACGGCAGTTGCCCGAGTGCGTGTGGTTCCTGGGAACGGCACCGTAACCATCAATGGTCGCCCTGGCGACAACTATCTCAACTACAACCCCGTTTATCTCGCAGCGGTCAAAGCTCCTTTGCAGACTCTCGGTCTGGCAACTGACTACGACCTGCTGGTGAATGTGCGTGGTGGTGGGCTTACCGGCCAAGCCGACGCCATTAAGCAGGGTGCAGCTCGTGCCCTTTGTGAATTGTCCCCAGACAACCGCAAGCCCCTTAAAACCGAAGGCCACCTCAGCCGCGACCCTCGCGCTAAGGAGCGTCGCAAGTACGGCCTGAAGAAAGCCCGTAAGGCACCTCAGTTCTCCAAGCGCTGATTTCTTCCCCCCGCCATCAGCTCCTTCCCCGTCATGCCCAAGGCCGAAATTCATCCCACCTGGTATCCCGATGCCAAGGTGATTTGCAACGGAGAGGTGGTTATGACCACCGGTTCCACCTCTCCCGAACTCCACGTAGATGTGTGGAGTGGCAACCACCCCTTCTATACCGGCACCCAAAAGATTCTCGACACCGAGGGCCGTGTAGACCGCTTCATGCGCAAGTACGGCATGGGTGGAGCAGATTCCCTCTCCAACGCCGCTGCCAAGCAGGAACCCAAGGCTGGAGCCTCGGCCGAAGCTGCAAGCCAAGTTGAGACCGAGGCCCCCGCTGCGGCCGAAGCCTGATCTCTGCAGGCCTGATTGAACCCCCCAGCCGGGTGCTTACGGGCACCCGGCTTTGTGTTGTCTGGTGCCCATGCGGGCTCCTCCTACCTCGCTGATGGATCCTTCCCTGCTGCATGAGCGCCTGGAGACGGCCCGCCGCACCTTCGAGACCCTGGAACGCCAGTTGGCAGATCCTGCTGTAGCGGCTAATCCCAGCCAGATGCAGGCCATCGCCAGAGAGAGAGCTCGCCTTGAGCCCTTGGTGCAGGACCACCTGAGCCTGCAAAAACTGCAGCAGGAAGAGCGCGAAGCTCGCGCCCTGCTGAAAGAACATCGGGGCGACCTCGCCATGGAGGAACTGGTCACCGAGGAGCTGGCAACCTTGGCGGAAGCCACGGCCAGCCTGCTCGACAAGCTCACGGTGGCCCTGCTGCCCCGAGACCCCCGCGACGAGCGCAGCGTGATGTTGGAGATCCGCGCCGGCGCCGGTGGCGATGAAGCGGCGATCTGGGCCGGCGATCTAGCCCGGATGTATGAGCGCTACGCCCAAGGGGTGGGCTGGCGGGTGGAACCTGTGAGCGCCTCCGAAGCCGAGCTCGGGGGCTACAAAGAACTAATCCTCGCCATCAAGGGGGATGGGGTTTTCAGCCAGCTGAAGTTCGAGGCCGGGGTGCATCGGGTGCAACGGGTGCCGGCCACCGAGTCCCAAGGCCGAGTGCACACCTCAACCGCCACGGTCGCCGTGATGCCGGAGGCCGATCCCGTGGAGGTTCAGATCGAACCCGGCGACATCGAAATCAGTACCGCCCGCTCCGGTGGCGCCGGCGGCCAAAACGTCAACAAAGTGGAAACGGCCGTAGACCTGCTGCACAAGCCCACCGGCATTCGGGTGTTCTGCACCCAGCAGCGCTCCCAGCTGCAGAACCGCGAGCGCGCCATGGAAATCCTGAGGGCCAAGCTCTATGAGCGCCAGCTAGCAGAAGCCAACGCCCAGGAGCGTTCCACCAGGCTGGCCCAGGTAGGCAGCGGCGACCGCAGCGAGAAAATCCGCACCTACAACTTCAAAGACAACCGCACCACCGACCACCGCCTAGGCCGCAACTTCGCGCTTGAGCCGGTTCTCAACGGCCAGCTCCACGACCTGATCAGTGCCTCAATCGCCGCCGATCAGAGCCGCCAGCTCGAAGAGCTGGCCCAACAGGTAGCCAGCTGAGCGCTCTTAGGACCCAATCACGTATTTGGCCCACTCGCCATGCTGACCAGAGGAGATCTGGCGACTGGCTTCAAAGCTGAAGCTGCCCAGGGGCCTATGGGGTGGACGCAGCAGGGGCATCGCGGCCTCCCGCGGCGTGCGGTTGCCCTTGCGAACATTGCAGGGCAGACAGGCTGTGGTGACGTTTTCCCAGGTATCCAGGCCTCCGCGGCTGCGCGGCACCACATGGTCGACAGAGAGATGCTCAGCGCTAGCCCCGCAGTACTGGCAGCGATGGCCATCGCGGTGAAACAGGTTGCGACGGGTCAGGGGCAACGGCTTGTAGGGCACCCGCACGAAATGACGCAGGCGGATCACCGTAGGTAGCAGGGTGTCTTCGCGAATCCTGCGAGCCGGGTCATGCTCAAGCCCCTCCGCCTTCCCCTTCAGCACCATCACCACCGCACGACGCCAGGTAGTGATGTTGAGGGGCTCGTAGGAGGCGTTTAGAACGAGAACGTGGCCCATGCCAGCACCCGTGATCGGCGGCATGCTAGTGGCAATCTTCGCTGTAATCCGTGACCCAGGCGACCGAGACCAGTTGGAGTGCCCCGGCCCATGAGGCCAGCCTGGCTCGGCAACGGGCCTGGGTAGAGGTAAGTACCGGCGCCATAAGTGCTAACGCCCGCAGCCTGAAACGCTGCATAGGCAATGGCACCGAGCTGATGGCTGTGGTCAAGGCCGACGGCTATGGCCATGGATCGATCCCCGTGGCCCGGGCCGCCATCGCTGGTGGAGCCAGTCAGTGCGGTGTCGCCACCCTGAGCGAAGGCATCGAGCTGCGCAGGGCCGGCATCGAAGCGCCCATCCTGGTGCTCGGCAACCTCACCCAGGTGGAGGAGCTGCGCAGCTGTCTGCACTGGCAGCTCATGCCCACCATCAGCGGCATGCGCGAAGCCCTGCTCTGCCAGAACCTCGCCAGCGGCCAAGGCCGCCCGATGGCCCTGCAGCTCAAGCTCGACACTGGCATGGCTCGGCTCGGGGCCGATTGGCAGGAGGGGCCCAGACTCGTGGCCGCGATCACGGAACTGGAAGCCGTGCAGTTGGCCGGTCTCTATTCCCATCTCGCCAGTGCCGATGCATCAGCGGATGCCGATGACGGGCTAACCGATCAACAGCAGCGGCTGTTCGAGACGGTGCTGCAGGCCCTAGAGCACCAGCGCCTGCAGGCTGGCATCCGCCACCTGGCCAACTCGGCCGGCACCCTGCGCAGCCCAGGGCTGCACTACGACCTAGTGCGAGTCGGCCTGGCGCTATACGGGCACAGCCCGGCGGCCCACCTGACTTCTGTCACACCCCTGCAGGGAGCGATGACCCTGCACGCCCGCGTCAGCCTGATTCGGGAGGTCGGCAGCGGGGTGGGGGTGAGCTACGGCCATCGCTTCCGCACCAGCCGCCCCAGCCGCCTGGCCGTTGTTGGCATTGGCTACGCCGATGGCGTGCCCCGCCAGCTCTCCAACCAGCTGGAAGTGCTGTTTGCAGGCCAACGTCTGCCCCAAGTGGGAGCCATCACCATGGACCAACTGGTGCTCGATGCCACCGACTGCCCTGGACTGGAGGTGGGGTCGGTGGTGACTCTGCTGGGCAAGGAGGGAAGCGAACAAATCACCCCCACCGACTGGAGCGATCGCTGCCAGACCATCCCCTGGGAAATCCTCTGCGGCTTTAAGCACCGCCTGCCGCGACTCACCGCCGCCCAGGCCGCCTGGGAAGCCCCAGGCGATAGGGCTCACTGATAAAGTCAGCAAGCCCCCTGGAGAGGTGGCTGAGTGGTTGAAAGCGGCTCCCTGCTAAGGAGTTACAGGAGGCAACTCTTGTCGAGGGTTCGAATCCCTCCCTCTCCGTTGTTAAGTCCGAATGCTTATTTACGGCTGGCTGCGGCCAGCCGGGTAGCTATCTCGGGTAAGAGCTTGGGATCTTGGGCGCAGACCTTGCCCTCGGAAAAAATCACCAGTAGGAAGGGCAGCGCTTTTGGCGTAGAGCCCTCAGCTGACGGCTCCACGTAGGCAGCATCGTGCCGGGCCTGGCTCATCCAGCCCGCCTTGCTCCAGAGGCGAGAGCCAAGAGGCAAACCCTCACCAATGAAGCCATCCACCTGGTTTTCTGGATCCGCAAGCCTCTGGGTTGGATCCAGGCTGCGCGCCAGCAGAGCTGCCATCCGAGCACAAGCCGGTGGCGAGACCAGGGCCGACGCCAGCACGGCCTGCAACAGACGGGCTACCGCATCGGTACTGAGGCGATTGCGGTTTTCAAGCTCACTGCCGTAAAAGTCCCGCTCCCGCCCGTAGGGACCATCTCCCCAGGTTTTTTGGCAAGCATTACAGCCCTGCAGCTCCGGCCAGCCAAGCTCGCTCAGCCAGCCATTGACAAGCTGACGCTGCTCCAGCCAGCGGGCCATGCGCTCGGGGGGCAGAGAAGGGCCGCTAGTGGTGCCACTAAGCAAATCAACCACCAGGGAGGTGGCGTCGTTGCTCGAATCCCGAATCATGTCTGAGAGGGCACGCCGCAGCTCGGGCGTATCCGCAAGCAAATCAGCCTGGCGCCAGGCCTCGGCCGCCACCAAGTACACCAGCTTCACCACGCTGGCTGGGTAGCGAGGACGATCCCCAGCCCAGCTCGCCCCCTGCACCGGCTGGGCCCAGAACTGATCGGGATCCAGATCGGCAGCTCGGCCAACCAAGGGCTGGTCGTAGCGAAGCCAGGTAATGGAGAGGTGCTGGGCTAAACCAGGCCGCCCCTCTAGCTCTAGAGCCCGCACCAGATCGGCCAGGATCTGAGCCATCGCTGGATCGGGGCTGTAAAAAGCCATCACCGCCGGCCAACGTTGTGGCGAGATTAGCTGTGCTGACAGTGAACACCATCAACCCTGCCCAGCTGGCTGCCGGCACCCCAGCCGCGCCGGAATGGCTCCTCGCCGGCACGAACTGGCAGCTCACTGGCAGCGTCAACCTCTACAGCCAGGCCCGCGGTGAGGGGCTAGCCAGCCAGGCCTGGCCTGGACGCCACCTACAAATCCTGTCCAGTCCTGCAGCAACGGGGCCAGGAATGCGGCTGCGGGTACGACTGCTCGACGATGGCTACCCAGGCTGGCTTGAGCCCGATGCCCTGCTGGGGCGAGCAGTGGCGTGCTCCCCGCCCCAGCCGCAACTCCTGCAGCGCTGCAGCATTGCCCGCAGGCTGGAGCAGGTGCTGAGCTTCGCCCAGGCCGCCCAGCGTGTAGCCAACACCTACCTGTGGGGCGGCAGCCTGGGCCCCAACTACGACTGCTCCGGTCTGGTGCAGCGGGCCTATGCCAGCGCTGGCATCTGGATTCCACGCGATGCCTACCTACAGGAGCGGTTCTGTCAGCCAGTCGCGGTGCACCCGGGCCAGGTGCAGTTGCTGGAGCCTGGCGACCTCATCTTTTTTGGCACACCCCAGCGTTGCAGCCACGTGGGGCTGCACCTAGGTGGCGGCCGCTACTTACACAGCTCCGGCATCGCCCACGGCCGCAACGGCATCGGCATCGACGACCTGGCGCCCCAAAACCCAGACCCGGTGGCACGCCACTACCGACTGGAACTGCGGGGAGCGGGGCGGGTAATGCACAGCCATAACGGCAGTCCCCTACCCACCTAGGGTCAACGCCAAGGGCTGACAAAGACATGCAGCAAACGGGGGAAGGCCAGGCAGAGCTTTCCGTAGTGGTGCCCCTCTACAACGAGGAGGAGAGCCTGCCCCAGTTGGTGGAGCAGTTGCTGGCGGCACTGCGACCGCTGCAGCTGGGCTTTGAGTTGGTGCTGGTAGACGACGGATCCCTGGACGGCACAGCGAAGGTGCTCAGCCAGCTGGCCGCCACGGTCCCGGAGCTGGTGGCCGTGCTGCTGCGCCGCAACTACGGCCAGACGGCGGCAATGGCTGCCGGCTTTGACGCCAGCGGCGGGGCGGTGATCGTGACCCTCGATGGCGATCTGCAGAACGACCCAGCCGATATCCCCCTACTGCTATCTGAGCTCGACCAAGGCTTCGACCTGGTGAGTGGCTGGCGCCACCAGCGCCAGGATGCGGCCATGCAACGGCTGCTGCCGAGCCGCATCGCCAACAGCCTGATTGCCCGGGTAACTGGGGTACGACTCCACGACTACGGCTGCTCTCTGAAGGCTTATCGGCGCGAGGTGGTGAGTGATCTCAACCTGTACGGCGAACTACACCGCTTCCTGCCTGCCCTGGCCTTCATCGAAGGTGCCCGGATCAGCGAGGTGAAAGTAAACCACCATCCCCGTCGTTATGGGGAGAGCAAATACGGACTCGACCGCACCTTCCGGGTGTTGATGGACCTGCTGACGGTCTGGTTCATGAAGCGCTTTCTAACCAGGCCGATGCACGTCTTCGGCTTCGGCGGCCTGGCCGCCATGGGCGCAGGGCTCCTGATCGGCCTCTGGCTTGTAGGCGAGAAACTGCTGTTTGGCGCAGACATTGGCGATCGCCCCCTGCTGCTGATGGCCCTACTGAGTTTTCTGACAGGGGTGCAGCTCTTCTGCTTTGGCCTGCTGGCCGAACTGCAGATGCGCACGTACCACGAAAGCCAGGGACGACCGATCTACCGGGTGCGCGGCATCGTGCGCGGATCCGGCGGCTGAGGGGCGTGGCAAAGGGATTGAATTTTTATGTCGCACTTGCCGACCCCGCAGGCTGCCTCGGGAGGTCTTCGTACAGTATTAACGGTTGCTATTGGCCCGCGCCATGACTGGAGAATTTGCTGCCGCTTGGTTGCCCTCGGTGTTAGTCCCACTTGTTGGAATCCTCGGCCCAGCCGTGGCCATGGCCCTGCTTTTCAACGTAATCGAAGCCCGCGACTGAGCACGACCCAAGCCGTCGCTCAGCCTCACCGCCTACCCCCGCCACCATGACCGTGACCCCCGTGGCCGACCCCTGCGTCGGCAATCTGGCAACCCCCGTCAACAGCAGCTATTTCAGCCGGGCCTTCATAAACGCCCTGCCCGCCTACCGCCCGTCCCTATCTCCGAACCGTCGTGGTTTGGAAGTGGGCATGGCCCATGGCTTCTTTCTTTACGGACCCTTCGCCGTCTGTGGGCCCCTGCGGCTCACCGAGTACGCCAGCACCGCTGGTTTACTCGCCAGCATTGGACTGGTGTCGATCTTGACCGTATGTCTCTCGATCTACGGCACCGCTGGCAACGGACCCAACATCCAACCGGCTGACGCCACCATCGACAACCCGCCCGCAGACCTGTTCACCAAGGCTGGCTGGGCAGAATTCGCCAGTGGTTTCTGGCTTGGTGGCTGCGGTGGCGCCGCCTTTGCCTGGTTCCTGGCCGGCACCGCGATCGTTGCCCCGCTGGTCAACATCGCCGGCGGCGTCTGGAGCGTCAACTGAATCCCAAGCGGTTTTCCAATCCCCTGCAAGCTCCGCCAAGGCGGGGCTTTTTTATTGGGTGTTTTTATTGAACCTTTATTGGGCTTTTGATTGGGATGATCTTGTATAGGGCAGCTCGATAGACAGTGACTGCTAGGCCACAAGCCAAGCTCTTGGGAGCAAAGCTCTCACCCTTGGGGGAAAGAGCCGGCGCTGGGCAATGTTGGGCAGTAGTGATCAGTGATGGGCAAGATAACCAACTACCAATGGACAATAAAAAACCCCAGCCTGCGCCGGGGTTAATTCGTCCCTCGAGGGAATCAAGTAGGCCGCGATTAGCCGAACTTACCCGAGGTAGAAGCAATCAGGAAAGCTGCATACGTGAGTATGTAGCCGATAGTGAAGTGAGCAAGACCCACAACACGAGCCTGGACGATCGAAAGAGCGACAGGCTTATCGCGCCAGCCAACGAGGTTGGCGAGCGGGGTGCGCTGATGAGCCCAGACGATGGTCTCGATGAGTTCCTGCCAGTAGCCGCGCCAGGAGATCAGGAACATGAAACCGGTGGCCCAAACCAGGTGACCAAACAGGAACATCCAAGACCAGACGGCAAGGTTGTTGCTGCCAAACGGGTTGTAACCGTTGATCAGCTGAGAGGAGTTAAGCCACAGGTAGTCGCGGAACCAACCCATTAGATAGGTGCTGGATTCGTTGAACTGAGCCACGTTGCCCTGCCAGATGGCGAGGTGCTTCCAGTGCCAGTAGAAGGTGACCCAACCGACGGTATTCAGGGCCCAGAAGACGCTCAGATAGAAAGAGTCCCAGGCACTGATGTCGCAGGTACCACCACGGCCGGGGCCGTCGCAGGGGAAGGAATAGCCGAAGTCCTTTTTGTCGGGCATCAGCTTGGAACCCCGGGCATCCAGGGCACCCTTCACCAGGATCAGAGTCGTGGTGTGCAGACCAAGCGCAATGGCGTGGTGAACAAGGAAATCACCCGGACCGATCTGCAGGAAGAGGTCGTTGCCACCATTGATGGCGTCGATCCAACCGGGCAGATAAACCGCACTAGCGGTGCTAGCTGCGGATGCGGAATTGGATAGCAGCACATCCATGCCGTACATCGCCTTGCCGGAAGCGGCCTGAACGAATTGGGCAAAGACGGGCTCAACCAAGATCTGCTTCTCGGGAGTACCAAATGCCACGACCACGTCGTTGTGGACGTAGAGACCCAGGGTGTGGAAGCCAAGGAACAGGGAGACCCAGCTCAAGTGGCTGATTAGGGCTTCCTTGTGCTCGAGCATCCGGGCCAACACGTTGTCTTTGTTGGCTTCCGGGTCGTAGTCGCGGATGAAGAAGATCGCACCGTGGGCGAAGGCACCGCACATCAGGAAGATGGCGATGTATTGGTGGTGGGTATAAAGCGCAGCCTGCGTTGTGTAGTCCTTAGCGATAAACGCGTAGGACGGCATCGCATACATGTGCTGGGCCACCAGGCTGGTGACCACACCCAGAGCTGCCAAAGCCAGACCAAGCTGGAAGTGGAGCGAGTTATTGATCGTGTCGTAGAGGCCCTTGTGGCCAGCGCCGAGGTCACCAGGGGTGCCCTTGGGTGGGTTGTGGGCTTCCAGAATCTCGCGAATCGAGTGGCCGATACCGAAGTTTGTCCGGTACATGTGGCCAGCGATCACAAAGATGCAACCGATCGCCAGGTGGTGGTGGGCAATGTCCGTGAGCCAAAGAGCTTCTGTTTGGGGGTGGAAGCCACCCAGGAAGGTAAGGATCGCGGTGCCAGAACCCTCAGCAGTTCCGAACTGTTGATAGACGGTGTCAGGGTTCTGGGCGTACACGCCCCAGTTGCCGGTGAAGAACGGAGCCAAACCAGCGGGGTGAGGCAGCACTGAGAGGAAGTTGTCCCACCCAACGTGCTGACCACGGGCCTCAGGGATAGCCACGTGAACCAGGTGACCGGTCCAAGCAATCGAGCTGAAACCAAACAGAACCGCCAAGTGGTGGTTTAGGCGGGATTCAGCATTCTTGAACCAGGCCAGGGAAGGCCGGAACTTGGGCTGAAGGTGGAGCCAGCCTGCGAACAGCGCCCAAGCAGACAGGATCATCATGAAGATGGAACCCTGATAAAGCTCAGCGTTGGTTTTCATCCCGATCGTGTACCACCAGTGGTACAGACCCGAATAAGCAATGTTCACAGGGGAGGTAGCACCAGCCTGGGTAAAGGCGGCGATAGCTCCCTGGCCGAAGTGGGGATCCCAGATCGCGTGAGCGATGGGACGCACATGCAGAGGATCGGCGACCCACTGCTCAAAGTTGCCCTGCCAGGCGATATGGAACAGGTTGCCCGAAACCCAGAGGCCAATGATGGCCAGGTGACCGAAATGGGTGGAGAACAGCTTTTGGTAAAGCCGCTCCTCGGTCATGCCGTCGTGGCTCTCGAAATCGTGAGCCGTGGCAATGCCGTACCAAATCCGGCGGGTTGTCGGGTCCTGTGCCAGACCCTGGCTGAACGAAGGAAATTTCGTTGCCATTGGGAGAGGTCAGAAAAGGTCAGCCGACCGCGACGATGCGGGCCAGGAAGAATGCCCAGGTTGTTGCAATACCGCCCAGCAAATAGTGAGCGACACCGACAGCACGGCCCTGGGTAATGGAAAGCGCCCGCGGTTGGATGGCGGGTGCAACCCTCAGCTTGTTGTGAGCCCAGACGATGGACTCGATCAGCTCTTGCCAGTAGCCGCGGCCACTGAACAGGAACATCAGGCTGAAGGCCCAGATGAAGTGGGCTCCAAGGAACATCAAGCCGTAAGCACTGGAACTCGAGCCGTAGCTGTTGATCACCTGTGCGGCTTGAGCCCAGAGGAAGTCCCGCAGCCAACCATTAATAGTGATGGCGCTTTGGGCAAAGTTGCCGTTGGTGATGTGCTGGACGCTGCCATCAGCGTTGACGGTGCCCCACACGTCGCTCTGCATCTTCCAGGAGAAGTGGAAAATGACGATCGACAGGGAGTTGTACATCCAGAACAGGCCAAGGAACACATGGTCCCAAGCCGACACCTGGCAGGTACCGCCACGGCCAGGGCCGTCGCAGGGGAAGCGGAAGCCAAGATTCGCCTTGTCAGGAACGAGGCGGGAGCTACGCGCATACAACACGCCCTTCAGCAGGATCAGCACGGTGACGTGGATCGTGAAGGCGTGGATGTGGTGGACCATGAAGTCGGCCGTTCCCAAAGGAATCGGACCGGCGGCCACCTTGCCGCCCACCGCTACAACGGTGCCGTTGAACACTTCGCTCACACCCGCGAGGGCGTTGGGCGCAGTGCCACCTGCAGCAGCAGCATGCAGACCCTGAATCCACTGCGCAAAGACAGGCTTCAGGGCAATGGCGGAGTCGCTGAACATGTCTTGGGGACGCCCCAAGGCACGCATCGTGTCGTTGTGGATGTAAAGGCCAAAGCTGTGGAAGCCGAGCCAGATGCACACCCAGTTGAGGTGGCTGATCAGGGCATCACGAGCTTTAAGTACCCGGTCCAGCACGTTATCGACGTGCTTGGCGGGGTCGTAATCGCGAATCATCGCGATAGCGGCGTGCGCACCAGCACCCACAACTAAGAAACCACCGATCCACATGTGATGGGTGAAGATCGACAGCTGGGTGGGGTAATCAATCCCGATATAGGGATAGGGAGGCATCGCATACATGTGCTGGGCCACGATGATGCTCAGAGAGCCGAGCATCGCCAGGTTCACAGCCAGTTGGGCGTGCCAGCTGGTGGTCATGAACTCGAAGAGTCCGTCATGACCATTGGGAGCGGGGAACAGCAGGGGATCGCCCTTCTGGCCCTGGAGAATCTCCTTGATGCTGTGACCAATGCCCCAGTTGGTGCGATACATGTGGCCAGCCACGATGAACAACACCGCGATCGCCAAGTGGTGATGTGCGATGTCGGTCATCCAGAGGCTGCCGGTCACAGGATTCAACCCACCTTTAAAGGTGAGGAAATCGCTATAAGCGGCCCAGTTGCCCGTGAAGAAGGCTGAAACGCCAGCCCCGAAACCGGGGAATATCTGGGCGATCACGTCCTGGTTCAGGAACTCGTGGGGCAGGGGAATGTCGGCGTAAGTGGCGATGGTTTTGCCATTGAGCGCCAGCGGCTGGCCGGCGTCGATGGCGTCCATCAGCGCGGTGGTGGGCAGGGACACATGCAGCAGGTGTCCTGTCCAGGAGAGAGATCCCAGACCGAGCAGGCCGGCCAGATGGTGGTTGAGCATCGACTCAACGTTCTGGAACCACTCGAGCTTGGGAGCCGCCTTGTGGTAATGGAAGACGCCGGCATTGAGCATCAAGCCGGCCATCACCAACGCACCGATGGCCAGGGCCATCAGCTGGGTTTCATTGGTGATGCCCCAGGCCCTCCAGACATGGAAGAGGCCGGAGGTGATCTGAATGCCGTGGAACCCGGCACCCATGTCTCCATTGAGAATTTCCTGGCCGAAAATGGGCCACACCACCTGCGCCGAAGGCTTTACGTGCAGGGGATCGGTCAACCAACCGGTGTAGTTGGAGAAGCGCGCTCCATGGAAGAAGGCGCCACTCAGCCAGATAAAGATGACGGCCAAATGGCCGAAGTGAGCCGAAAAGATCTTGCGAGAGACCTCTTCAAGGTCACTCGTGTGACTGTCGAAATCGTGAGCATTGGCGTGGAGGTTCCAAACCCAGGTGGTGGTTTTGGGACCTTTGGCAAGGCTGCGATCGAAATGGCCGGGCTTGCCGAACAATTCGAAGGTGGCCGGAACTGGGTTCCGGTCGACCATGGCCTTCGCCTTTTCCCCACGCTCTGGTGGGCTGATGGTCATCGAGACGTTCCTCGAGGGACGGGATCGAGGTGGTGGGTCCACCCCTGCAGCAGGCCGGAGAGCCTGCCGTTGGGCCCCATGAACGATCGGCGGCCGAGGCCTCCGATCGTTCATGGGCACCAGCCGGGAAGGGGGTCCACGAAAACGCAAAACCGCTTGCCACAACTGGAGCTTTGGGCCCCAATTAGGGGACCGCTCGCCGAAGTATAGGGGTCGTTTCCGAGAGGTTTTGACTAGCAGTTACAAAGGTTCAATCCCGGCGCTTCCCAGGCCAGCACAGGGCTTTACAGAACAGAAAGAATCATCAACTTCAACCATCTTGCGGGAGATTTTTTATTACTTAGAGAGCGTCAAAAACAGCCGTCTGCCGCATCCCGTTTCCCCGGGGTGGCACCGGCCAGCAGAATGCATCCACTACAAGCTGAGCAACCCAGAGTGGGCGCAGGCAGCGCAACCCATCCAGCCCTCCCGTGTCGCCCCATGCGATGGCGTCAGAGACTGCTAGCGGTCCTGCTAGTGGCAGTGTTGATGTTGTTGGCAGGCTGCAATCGAGTAGCCGCTAGCCGCAGCAGCGGCCTAGCCCCAGCTCCTCTTCCAGTCCAAGGGCCAAGTGGCCGCTTGCAGGAAGTTGCGCCACCTGCCGCCGTACAACAAGTTCAAGCGGCCCTCGCCGAACGCCAGCCCCAGGTAACGATCCAGATCCCGCGAAATGGCAGCGATCTGCCAGGCGGGCCGGTCAAGTTGCAAGTGGAGGTTCGTGATTGGCCTTTAGTTGATGCGGGAGGGCTCGGGCTGGGGCCTCACCTGGTGGTGCAAGTTGATGACCTACCGCCCCAACGCCTCACCGCTTCACGCTCTGGACAATTCCCAACTCGTCTGGACGCCGAACTTCCGCCCCTGGGCCCGGGCAGCCATCGCCTTACCGCCTATGCGGCCAAACCCTGGGGGGAAGTGGTGAAAAGTCCAGGCGCCTGGGACCAGGTGCGGGTAAACCGGGTGGCCGCCAATCCGCTGGCCACTCCCCAGCTGGGCACACCCCAATTGATCGGCGTAAGCACAGCAGATCTGGCCGCTCGCGAACCGGTGCTGCTCGACTGGCTGTTAATAGACGCTCCCCTCCAGGGCCTGCGCGACAACGACGGCAGCTGGCGCCTGCGGGTGACGGTCAACGGGGACAGTTTTTTGGTGGATCAGAACTCGCCTCTGTGGCTCAAGGGCTGGCACAGCGGCAGCAACAGCGTGCTGATGGAGCTGGTTGATGGCCGCGGCGCCCCCCTTAACCCCCCTTTCAACACCTTGGTGAACGAGGTGACGATTAATAGTTCCTTGCCCACGCCCAGTTGGCAGCGGGGGCGCCTGGATGCCAGCGAGTTAGCCCAGCTGCTGGGAGAGCAGCCTGCAACGCCGGCGGCTCCAGAACCAGAACCTGAACCAGTCCCAGAGGCACCAGTAGTAGCAATAGAAATCAATCCGCCGCCGGTCAGCGAGCCCCAAAGCGTGGCTGAACCGTTGCCCGCAACTGAGCCCCAATCCCCACTTGAACCGGAAGCTTCGCCGGAACCAGAATCGCCAGCCGAACCCGAGCCCCTGCCTGAGCCGGAACAACTGCCTGAGCTGGAGCCCGCTGTTGAAGCTGAGTTAGCCGAACCTGCGCAGCAAGATGCCCCACCAGCGGCCGCCAGCTCTACGGCCCCCACTGATCGGATCAGCACCTCCACCAGCCTGGGGGGGTCGGCCCGCAGCCAGCTAAATCCAGATGGTTCCCTGCTCAAGCCCAAGGCGCCCGGTCCCCTGGCCGGGCTGCGTCAGAAGCTAGGTACGTGACTTCACCAAACAACCGCCCCGAGCAGGCCGCGCCGCGCGCCCGCCGCTGGGGCCTGGGCTTCAGCCCTGCCAGCGCCCCCGTGCTGGACCAGCTCCTTCAGGCCGGCCTGATCGACTCCCAGGTGGGACCTGACGACCAGCACGCCGCAGGGGATTGCTTAATTGAGCAGTGGTCAACGGCCAGCGGCTTTGTAGTCGTTGGTGCCTGTGGCCTTGTGACCAGGCTGATTGCGCCGCTGCTCGGGAATAAAACGAGCGATCCTGCCGTGGTGGTGGTGGATCCCCAGGGTCGGTTCGCCATTCCCCTGCTAGGCGGGCACGCGGCCGGGGCCGAGCGACTGAGCCACCAGATTGCCGCCTGCCTGGGCGGCCAGGCTGTGCTCACCGGGGCAACGGCTGCAGCAGGCTTACTGAGCCTCGACAGCTTCGGCAAAGACTGGGGTTGGCAGCGGGGGCAGGGCGATTGGAGCGCCCTGATGCGTAAGGCAGCCCATGTGGATCAACCGCTGCGGCTGGAAGCTCACCACGGCAGCCGCCGCTGGCTAGAGCTCGAGGCCGCCACCTGCCTGCTAGAGCGCGCTGGTGACTCTGGCAGTGGCTCTGGCGAGAACCCAGAGGCAGATCTGGTCGTAGATATCCACACCGGCGCTGGCTGCCGCTGGCATCCGCCGAGCCTTTGGCTTGGTATGGGCTGTGAACGCAACACCAGCCTGAGCCTGCTGGAGCGCTTGCTGGAACAGACCCTGGGCGACCAGCAATTGGCACCTGAATCCGTAGCTGGTTTGGCAAGCATCGACCGCAAGGCCGATGAGCCGGCCCTGCTTGCTCTAGCAGCTAAAAGAGGCTGGCCAGTGCGCTGGTTTGGGGCCGATTCCCTAGCTGCAGTGCCAGTACCCACCCCATCGGCGGCCGTGGCCCAAGAAATGGGCACCGCCAGCGTGGCCGAGGCCGCAGCCCTGCTGGCAGCTGGCCCCGCAGCCCAATTGCTGCAAACCAAGCGCATCGAGCATGCCAACCCAGGCGAGCTCGGGGCAGCCACCCTGGCAGTGGCTCTGGCAGAGAGTCAATGGGCTCCCGAGCGGGGCCAGCTACATCTAGTGGGCAGTGGCCCGGGCAGCCTGGAGCTGCTCACTGCGGATGCCCGCCGCGCCCTAGCGGAAGCCACGGTGTGGGTGGGCTACGGCCTCTACCTCGACCTGCTTGAACCGCTGCGGCGACCTGATCAGCTGCGCTGGAACGGCCAACTCACCGAGGAACGGGCCCGCTGCGCCCTGGCCCTGGAATTAGCGAGCCAGGGGCTGAATGTGGCCCTGGTCTCTTCTGGCGACAGCGGCATCTACGCCATGGCCGGCCTGGCCCTGGAGCTTTGGCTGGCCAGCCCAGCCGATGGCCGGCCCAGCTTCAGCGTGCATCCGGGCATCTCGGCCCTGCAACTCGCCGCTGCAAGGGCCGGAGCTCCCTTGATGCATGATTTCTGCACCATCAGCCTCAGCGACCGACTCACCCCTTGGGAAGTGATCGAAAAGCGGCTGCAAGCAGCGGCTGCGGGAGACTTTGTAGTAGCCCTCTACAACCCCCGCTCCCTTGGCCGCGACTGGCAACTGGCCCGAGCCAGGGAGCTGCTGCTGGAGGGCCGGCCGGCCTCAACACCGGTAGCCCTGGCCCGCCAACTAGGGCGAGCCGATGAGGCCGTCAGCCTGCATAGCCTTGGCGAATTACCGGTGGAGCAAGTGGACATGCTGACCCTGGTGCTGATTGGCAATAGCAGCAGCTACGCCAAAGACGGACGCATGGTGACCCCCAGGGGTTACCCGGGAGCCGAGCTCAGCTGAAAGAATCGGGATGACAGGATTCGAACCTGCGGCCCCTTCGTCCCGAACGAAGTGCGCTACCAAGCTGCGCCACATCCCGATGAGGCGAGTTTAGGGGATCAACTCGGCTGTAGGCCTTGGCCTGCCGCTGGCTTTCTAAAGTTGGTTTTAGCCCTTCTTCTGGCCCCCCGGGGCCCTACTGGCGCCTTGCTCAAACCCGACTGGCTGCGCGTCAAGGCCCCCCAGCGGGAGCGCATTGGTGAGGTGGCAGACCTGCTGCAGGATCTCAAGCTCAACACCGTCTGCCAGGAGGCCAGCTGCCCCAACATTGGCGAGTGCTTTGCCGGCGGCACGGCCACCTTTTTGATCATGGGGCCCGGCTGCACCCGCGCTTGCCCCTATTGCGACATCGATTTCGACAAGAGCGTACGGGAGCTCGATCCCAGCGAACCTGAACGACTCGGCGAAGCCGTAGCCCGCCTGGGCCTGAGCCACGTGGTCATCACCTCGGTTAACCGCGACGACCTGGTAGACGGCGGCGCCAGCCAGTTTGTGGCCTGCATCGCGCAGGTGCGCCAGCGCTCACCACTCACCACGATCGAGCTACTGATCCCCGATTTCTGCGGCAACTGGGAGGCGCTGGCCGCGGTGATGGAAGGCGCCCCTGAGGTGCTCAATCACAACATCGAAACCGTGCCCAGGCTCTACAAAAAAGCTAGGCCCCAGGGCATCTACGAGCGCTCCCTAGAGCTGCTGCAGCGGGTGCGTAGCGGCTGGCCGCGCACCTACACCAAATCCGGCCTGATGACTGGCCTGGGCGAAAGCGACACCGAGGTGCTCGATGTGATGGCCGATCTACGCCGACATCAGGTGGACATCGTCACCATCGGCCAGTACCTCTCGCCAGGCCCCAAACATCTGCCAGTGGATCGCTTCGTGACCCCGGAACAATTTGCGGCGTTCAAGCAGCACGGTGAGCAGGAGCTCGGCTTCCTACAAGTGGTGAGCAGCCCGCTCACCCGCAGCAGCTATCACGCCGGCGAGGTGCAGCGGCTGATGCGGGAGTATCCGCGCTAAGCCGCGACGGCCTGCCGTTCCGCCATACCCACGCTGGCCTTCTCGCTGGGGGGCACCAGGAGCTTGAAACGGCCCCTCCAGCCATCCCAATCGGCCAGAATCGCGGCTGCCTTGCCGCTGCCGGTGGCCTGCAGGTGCGCCTCCAGTAGGGGCTTGAGCAGGGCGTCCTGCTCTGGGGTGGTGAGCTCGCAAATAGCCACGATCTCCGGATTTACCCGCTCGCGCAGACCGCCGTTCTCATCAAGGATGAAGGCCACACCACCGGTCATGCCGGCGGCCACATTGCGACCGGTGCTGCCCAGCACCACCACCACCCCACCGGTCATGTATTCGCAGCAGTGATCGCCGGCGCCCTCGACCACGGTTTTCGCTCCGCTGTTGCGCACGCCAAAGCGCTCACCGGCGCGGCCTAGGGCAAACAGCTCTCCACCGGTAGCGCCATAAAGACAGGTGTTGCCCAGGATCACCTGGTTACCAGGGTCGTTGACGCCGGCAGGGGGCACCACGGTGAGGCGTCCGCCATTGAGGCCCTTACCCACATAGTCGTTGGCTTCACCCACTAGGCGCACGTTCATGCCCTGGAGCACGAAGGCCCCGAAGCTTTGACCCGCGGCACCTTCATAAGTGAGATCGAGCTGGCCTTGGAAGCCGGTGTTGCCATGGCGCGCCGCAATCTCGCCGGAGAGGCGGGCGCCCACGCTGCGATCTGTGTTCACGATCGCCAGGGTGCGGGCCACGCGGCCGTGGCCCTCGATAGCCGCCATCACCTCGGCGTCGGCCAGCAGCTGATCTTCCAGGATCGGGCCATTGCTATGGGCCTGGGCGTCGTGCTGAAGCCAGCTGCGATCAGCAGCGGCGGGGATAGGGTCAATCAGGCAGGAGAGATCAAGGGCGCTGGTTTTAGCGAGAGCAACGGCCCGGGGCTGCAGCAATTCACTGCGGCCGATCAGCTCTTCGAGCCGGGCCACGCCAAGCACGCTCAGCAGCTGACGCACCTCCTCGGCCACAAACAGGAAGAAATTCACCACGTGCTCGGGCACGCCGGGGAAGCGCTTGCGCAGGTTTTCTTTCTGGGTAGCAACGCCCACCGGGCAATTGTTGGTGTGGCAAACGCGGGCCATGATGCAGCCTTCGGCGATCATCGCCACCGAGCCGAAGCCGTATTCCTCAGCGCCCAGCAAGGCCGCGATGATCACGTCCCAGCCTGTTTTGAGACCGCCATCGGCGCGCAGCAACACCCGATCACGCAGGCCGTTCTCGAGCAGCGACCGGTGCACCTCAGTGAGGCCCAGCTCCCAGGGGCTGCCGGCATGTTTGATCGAGCTGAGCGGTGAAGCGCCCGTGCCGCCGTCGTGGCCGGAGATCTGAATCACATCGGCGTTGGCCTTGGCCACACCCGCGGCGATGGTGCCGATGCCGATTTCCGCCACCAGCTTCACGCTCACCTTGGCGGCGGGGTGCACCTGGTGCAGGTCGTGGATCAGCTGGGCCAGATCCTCAATTGAATAGATGTCGTGATGGGGAGGCGGCGAAATCAGCGCCACGCCGGCCTTGCTGTTGCGCAGCCAGGCGATGTAGGGATCAACCTTCGGCCCCGGCAGCTGGCCTCCCTCACCCGGCTTGGCCCCCTGGGCCACCTTGATCTCCAGCTGGCGACCACTGCGCAGATATTCGGGGGTCACACCAAAGCGCCCTGAGGCGATCTGCTTGATGGCGGAGCAGGCGGTATCACCGTTGCGCAAGCAATTGAGGCTGGGCAGGGTCGGCGAATGACCGTCGCCATCCACATCGTTAAGCGTGTGGAAGCGGGCCGGATCCTCGCCGCCCTCCCCACTGTTGCTCTTGCCGCCGATGCGGTTCATGGCGATGGCTAACACCTCGTGGGCCTCGCGGGAGAGGGCCCCCAAGCTCATGCCGCCGGTGCAAAAGCGGCTGCAGATGCTCTCCACGCTCTCCACCTGCTCGATCGGCAGCGGGGCGAGAGCGGGCTTGAGTTCCAGCAGGTCCCGCAGGGCCGTGACTGGCCGGTGCTCCAGCAGGGTTTTGTAGGTGGAGAAGTGGTCGTAGCCGGGGCCCGCCTTAACGGCGGCATGCAGGGCTTTAGCCATCTCCGGGCTATTGAGGTGATACTCGCCGCCAGTGCGGTACTGCACAAAGCCCATGAACTCGAGCTTGGTGCGGTTGAGTTCGGGGAAGGCCTTGGCATGGAAGCTGAGGGTTTCGCTGGCCAGCTCGCCCAAGCTGAGTCCAGCCACCCGGCTGGTGGTGCCACTGAAGGCAAGCTGGATCAGATCGGCGCCAAGGCCGATGGCTTCGAAGATCTGGGCGCCGTGATAACTAGCCAGCAGGGAAATGCCGATCTTGGAGAGAATCTTGCGCAGGCCGTCTTCTAGGGCCTTGCGCACATTTGCCTGCACCTGATCGGGGCTGAGCGCCGGCAGCTTGCCGGTTTCGATCAGCTTCTGCACCCGGGGGTGGGCTAGCCAGTGGCGGCTGGTCTCCCAGGTGAGCCAAGGGCAAACGGCACTGGCGCCATAACCGATCAGGCAGGCCAGGTGGTGAGTGCTCCAGCACTGGGCCGTTTCCACCACCAGGGAAGCCTGCAGGCGCAAGCCCAGATTGAGCAGGTGGTGATGCACCGCGCCCACGGCCAGCAGCGGTGGAATGGTGGCCGTGGTGGCATTGATCCCACCGGCCTCGCCGCCCCGATCGCTCAGCACCAGGATCTGGCTGCCGGCGCGCACGGCCGCCTCGGCCGCGCTGCGCAGGCGCTGCACGGCAGCCTCGAGACCACCAGGACCGTCGGTGACGGCCATCAGCGTGGAAAGGGTGGTGGTGGGCAGGCCCTGCTGGCTCACCGCCGCCAGCTCCGCCTCATTGAGGATCGGGCTGGCCAGGTGCAGCACCGCCGCCGAGGCAGCTTCGGGGCGCAGCGGCGAGCCCCGTTTGCCCAGGTGCATCTCCAGGCTCATCACCAGCTTTTCCCGCAGCGGATCGATCGGCGGGTTGGTGACTTGGGCGAAGCGCTGCTTGAAGTAGTCGTAGAGGAGGTGGGGCTTGTCTGAGAGGACCGCCAGGGGGATGTCGTCGCCCATGCAGTAGGTGGGCTCCTTGGCCGCGCCGGCCATGTCCTCGATCACCAGCTCGAAGTCTTCGGCGGTGAAGCCAAAGGCCGTTTGCTGTTGCAACAGCTCCAGATCTCCCAGCTGACGCTCCTGAGTCCAGGGCTGGGGGACGAGGTTGCGGCGATGCTGCGCCAACCAGTCACCGTAGGGATGGCGGGCGGCCACCTCGGCCTTCACCTCCCAATTGCATAGCAGGCGGCCCTGCTCCAGATCCACTGCCAGCATCTGGCCAGGACCGAGGCGACCCTTTTCGATGATGCGGCTCTCCTCAAGCTCGACCACACCGGTTTCTGAGCCCATCACCACGAAACCGTCGCTGGTAATGCAGTAGCGGGCGGGGCGCAGGCCGTTGCGATCCAGGGTGGCTCCCACGCAGCGGCCATCGGCGAACACCAGCAGGGCCGGACCATCCCAGGGCTCCTGGGTGCAGGCGGAATACTCGTAAAAAGACTGGATATCGGGCTTATCTGCCAGCTCGGGCTGGTCGCGGAAAGCTTCTGGCACCAGGGTGAGCAGGCCCTCGGTGATCGGTCGGCCGCTGCGCACCAGCAGCTCAAGGGTGGCGTCGAGGTTGGCGGAATCGCTGAAGGCGGGGTTCACCACTGGCTTCAGCTCTGCAGCCGCCTCCCCCCAAACCGCATCGAGATTGGCTTCCGAAGCCCTTGCCCAGTTGAGGTTGCCCAACAAAGTATTGATCTCGCCGTTGTGACCCAGCAGCCGCATGGGCTGGGCCAGGGGCCAGCGGGGCAGGGTGTTGGTGCTGAAACGGCGGTGGTAAACCGCAAAGCTCACGGCAAAGCGTGCATCGCGCAGGTCGCCATAGAAAGCAGACAGCACTGCTGAACGCACCATGCCCTTGTAGACAACAGTTCGGCTGCTCAGGGAGGCGAAATAGAGCTCCCCTGGCCCTGGCCCCCAAACGGCGCGAGCCCGATCGCCGCAACGGCGGCGCAGCCGAAACAGCAGCGCTTCCAGGTCATCACCGGCTTGGTCAGCGGCAATTAACCACTGCTCAATCGCCGGAGCGGTCTGGCGGGCCAAGGGGCCGAGAACAGATGCATCCAGAGGGACTGCACGCCAACCAAGACTGGCCAAGCCCAGCTTGGCGGCTTCATCATCACAAAAAAGTTTTGCCTGCTCGCGCTTTGCAGCATCGGCTGGCAAGAAAACCATGCCCAGCCCGCGAGCAGCTTCCTTGGCTGCCGCCGCCTCGGGCCATACCTCTTCTAAGTAGCTCCAGGGGATGCCGCAGAGCACCCCGGCCCCATCGCCGGAATCACCATCGCCACCGCAACCACCGCGGTGCTCCATGCAGTCGAGGCCGCGCAGGGCCTGCTGCAGCACCCAGTGACTGGCATCGCCCTGAAGATTGGCCAGAAAGCCCACACCACAGGCGTCCTTTTCGCCAGCGACAGCGGCCGGAGCAGCGCTATCGCAATGGGGCCAAACAGGGCGAGAGAAATGAGGCATAACCCGAGACGGTCCGGCAGGTGATCTGTCAGGGCAGCGCCGCTGAACACCCGCAGGTGTTAACGGCAGCAGAGCAGCTGATCCTAGGGATGCACATCCCCAAACCCGGGCGTCCTAACTCATAAAGAGGGCTAGCTTTCATGGCTGTCGGCCTGGCTGGCCCATGGCCTCTACTGCATTGCTGGCTACCTGGCTCCTGGTTCTGTGCCTGGCAGGGGTCGGCCGGGCCATGCCGATTACGCCGCCACCACCGCCACCGGTTGTCCCCATCGGTGGCGCCGCCGCAACTGAGCGCCAGGGCAGCAGTATCCGCATCAACGGCCGTCTCCAAAGCGCCCGCTGGCTCTGGGTTGGGGGCTTGGGCAACACGCCCCAACAACTGTGGATACCCCTAGAGGTGCTCGAAAACCAGCTCGGGGTCACCAGCCGCAGCCGCAGCGATGGCGCCCTGGAGCTGGAGTGGTTTGGCCAGGAACTCAAGGTGCCCGCCAGCGCCCAACGCAGCCTTGATGACGAGGTAGCGGTAGAGGTGAGCAGCCTGTTCGGCCGCATCGGCGTGGGCCTAAGCCAGGAGGGCAGCCTGCTCAGCCTGGAGCTGACCAGGCCCCAGCTGCTCCAGGTGCGCAGCTCAAACCCTGGCCCCATCAAGCGCGTCGTGCTCGATCTGGGCGGCCCGGCGGCCATTGGTAGAGACGACGCCGGACTGGTGGTCGACCTGCTCAGCCGCAGCGACCAACAGACCCTGCTGGGGAGCCTGGGCCTGAAGGCCCAGCAGAACAGCGCCGGGCTGAGGCTCAAACCCTCCGCAGCCAAATTGACGCGGGTATTCAGCCTGGGCGAACCCAACCGGGTGGTGATCGAGTGGCCGGATCAGGGGACCGCTAGCCGCACTGACAGTCCAGCCCCGATCGATCCACGCCTGCAGGCCCTGCTTGGCAAAGAACTTCAGTGGGATCGCCTGGTGCGCCAGGGCGTGCGCATTAATGCGATCCGCGTTGATCCATTTAACGCCTCATTGCAGCTCCGGCCCCTGGCCAGACCTGGAGCCATGGAGGGCCTCAGCTCCCTGGTGCAGCTCGCCAACCAGCAGCAGGCCTGGGTAGCGATCAACGGGGGTTACTTCAACCGGGTAAGGCGCTTGCCCTTGGGGGCTCTAAAACAAGACGGACGCTGGCTTTCCGGGCCAATTTTGAACCGGGGAGTCGCCGCCTGGGACGAGCGAACCATGCCCCGCTTTGGCCGGCTACAGCTTTCAGAATGGGTTGTGGGTCCCGGAGCTCTGCGTCTACCGGTCGCCGTTGTCAACAGTGGCTACGTGCAGCGAGGCATCAGCCGCTACACCGCCGACTGGGGGCCCAACTACCGAGCCCTGAGTGGCTCTGAGACTGGCTTATTAATCCAAGGCGGCCTGGTGCGACAGCAGCTTGGCCCCTCGGAACTGGATGCGGGCGTGCCGCTACGGGGCGATGACCTGCTGCTGGTGGGAAGGGGCGGAAGTGAGCTGCCCTGGGGCTTAGGCGAGCGGCTCCAAATCGAAAGCCGCCCCAGCAGCAACCTCGGCCTCGCAACCCACGTGATCGGCGGGGGGCCATTGCTGCTGCAGGCTGGCCGCATCGTGCTCAATGGCGCCGCCGAAAACTTCAGTTCCGCCTTCCTCAGCCAAGGAGCACCCCGCACCGTGCTGGCCAGAGACGACCGCCAGATTTGGCTGATCACCCTGGAGGGGATCCAGGACAGCGGCCCCTCCCTGGGGGAAACCGCCGCGCTGCTGCAACAGCTAGGCCTGCAAGACGCCCTAAATCTCGATGGCGGCAGCTCCACCGGGCTGGTGCTGGGGGGTTCCATGCAGGTGAAAGGTCGTGGTGTGGCCGGATCCGTTCACAACGGTGTCGGCCTGGTGCCATGAGAAAGCTGCCAAAATGAGATCAGTTATGCAGCTCCCCATCCCCATGGCCAAGGCGCACAGCCTGCGCGTGACCGCCGCCGCCGCCGCCGAGCTAGGCCGACACGCAGCGGTGGCGGGCACTCCCGGGATGATGCATCTGGATTTAGTTGATGGGCGCTGTGAGCGCTGGGCGATTCGATTGCGCCCCGGCCACCTGGCGGGCACACCAATTGCCCGCGCCGATGGCATCACCCTTTATGCGCCAGCAGAACAGCTGAACCTTCTAAGCGGCCTGAGCCTGGACTACCGGGGTGACATCAGCGGCGGCGGCTTTTTGGTACGTCCAGGCGAAGGCACGGTGAGTTGCGCCTGCGGCACTGCGTTCAGCCGCTAAGGGGGAGGGCGACAGGCGACCCAGTAAGGTGATGGATTGTCGAAATCGGTCGGACGTCCGACCAATATTCTCCGACCAGACCCCGGTCCTCGATGCCCACCATTCAGCAGCTAATCCGTACTGAGCGCCAGAGTCTTTCCCGGAAGACCAAGTCGCCCGCCCTACGCGCTTGTCCCGAGCGCCGCGGTGTGTGCACACGCGTATACACCTCCACCCCAAAGAAGCCGAATTCGGCCCTGCGCAAGGTGGCTCGGGTGCGTCTCACCTCTGGCTTTGAGGTGACCGCCTACATCCCTGGCATTGGGCACAACCTTCAGGAGCACTCTGTGGTTCTGATCCGAGGTGGACGCGTCAAGGATCTGCCTGGCGTCCGCTACCACATCATCCGCGGCACCTTGGACACCGCGGGCGTCAAGGACCGTCGCCAGTCCCGCTCCAAGTACGGCGCCAAGACGCCAAAGAGCTGAACCCGCCTAGATCAGCGTGACTAGCCGCTGACCAGCAACTTCAGCAAAGGGCTTCACCGATGCCCGCTCAATTCCCTTCCCCTAGTTCTCCCCGCTCCGGTCGACCATGTCTCGCCGCAATGCCGCCGAGAAGCGCCCAGTGCTTCCCGACCCCCAGTTCAATAGCCGCTTGGCCTCCATGATCGTGGCCCGGCTCATGAAGCACGGCAAAAAGTCCACGGCACAGCGCATCCTTTCGGATGCCTTCTCCTTGATCAATGACCGCACTGGTAATGATCCGCTGGAGCTGTTTGAGACAGCTGTACGCAATGCCACTCCGTTGGTTGAGGTTCGTGCCCGCCGGGTTGGCGGTGCCACCTACCAAGTCCCGATGGAAGTTCGCCAGGAGCGCGGTACAGCCATGGCTCTGCGCTGGCTGGTGAATTTCTCCCGCGCCCGCAACGGTCGCAGCATGGCCCAGAAATTGGCTGGTGAGCTGATGGATGCAGCCAACGAAGCCGGTAGCGCGGTTCGCAAGCGGGAAGAGACCCACAAGATGGCTGAAGCTAACAAGGCTTTCGCCCACTACCGCTACTGATCCCGCCTGAACTGCTGAAGCCCAGGGCAACTTCAGCCTCAACAGACCCAGTCTGTAGAGTGACGCCCACGTTTTGTTGACCTTTCGGAGACCTCCCCCGTGGCCCGCGCCTTTCCACTGGAACGCGTTAGAAATATTGGTATTGCAGCCCACATCGATGCGGGCAAAACCACGACTACTGAACGGATTCTGTTCTATTCAGGCGTCGTCCACAAGATGGGCGAGGTGCATGACGGTGCAGCGGTCACCGACTGGATGGAGCAGGAGCGTGAGCGTGGTATCACGATCACCGCGGCTGCCATTTCCACCACTTGGAAAGACAACCGAATCAACATCATCGACACCCCCGGGCACGTCGACTTCACCATCGAGGTGGAACGTTCGATGCGGGTCCTGGACGGCGTGGTTGCTGTCTTCTGCGCCGTTGGTGGCGTACAGCCCCAGTCAGAGACCGTCTGGCGTCAGGCTGACCGCTACAACGTGCCTCGCATCGTGTTCGTCAACAAGATGGACCGGACCGGTGCCGACTTCCTGAAGGTCTACGACCAAATCAAGGATCGGCTCAAAGCCAATGCCGCACCGATCCAGCTGCCGATCGGAGCAGAGGGCGAACTAAAGGGAATTATCGACCTTGTGCGCAACAAGGCGATTATTTACACCAATGATCTCGGCACCGACATCATTGAAGGTGAAATTCCTGAAAATATGATTGAAGAGGCTCAAAAGTGGCGCCTCAAGTTAATGGAAACGGTCGCTGAGTCCGACGAAGACTTAATCGATCCCTTCCTGGAAAATGGCGAGCTCACCGAAGAGCAGTTGATCAAAGGCATCCGTAAGGCCACCATCCACAACGGCTTGGTGCCGATGGTGTGTGGCTCAGCCTTCAAAAACAAGGGCGTGCAGCTGGTATTGGACGCAGTGGTCGACTACCTACCAGCACCAGTTGATGTGCCTCCCATCACTGGCCTCCTGCCAGACGGCAGCGAGTCAAACCGCCCCTGCGATGACAGCGCGCCCTTCAGCGCCTTGGCCTTCAAGGTGATGGCTGACCCCTACGGCAAGCTCACTTTTGTGCGCATGTATTCCGGGGTGCTCAACAAAGGCAGCTATGTGCTCAACTCCACCAAAGACAAGAAGGAGCGCATTTCCCGCTTGATCTTGCTCAAGGCTGTTGACCGTGAAGAGGTTGATGAGCTGCGTGCCGGTGATCTTGGGGCTGTCTTGGGCCTTAAGGACACCACCACTGGAGACACGCTTTGCGTCGAATCTGACCCGATCATTCTCGAATCGCTCTTCATCCCCGAGCCCGTGATCTCGGTGGCTGTTGAGCCGAAAACCAAGGGTGACATGGAGAAGCTTTCCAAAGCTCTTCAGTCACTTTCAGAAGAAGACCCCACTTTCCGGGTCTCCACCGATCCTGAAACCAGCCAGACAGTTATTGCTGGCATGGGAGAACTCCACCTTGAAATCCTGGTGGATCGGATGCTGCGCGAGTTCAAGGTTGAAGCGAACATCGGCGCTCCCCAAGTGTCCTATCGCGAAACCATTCGCACCAGCTCCAAGGGTGAAGGCAAATTTGCCCGTCAGACCGGTGGTAAAGGCCAATACGGTCACGTAGTGATCGAAATGGAGCCCGGCGAGCCAGGCACAGGATTCGAGTTTGTCAACAAAATTGTTGGCGGCATCGTTCCCAAGGAGTACATCGGTCCAGCAGAAGCCGGCATGAAGGAGACCTGCCAATCCGGTGTGATTGCTGGTTTCCCCATGATCGACGTCAGGGCAACCATGGTTGACGGCTCTTACCACGACGTCGACTCCTCGGAGATGGCGTTTAAAATTGCCGGATCCATGGCCTTTAAAGACGCCGTCAAGAAGTGCAATCCCGTACTTCTTGAGCCAATGATGAAGGTGGAAGTCGAGATCCCCGAGGATTTCCTTGGGTCGGTCATCGGCGACCTCTCATCCCGTCGAGGCCAGGTCGAAGGACAGTCCATTGATAATGGTCAGTCCAAGGTCCAAACAAAAGTGCCCCTGGCCGAAATGTTCGGCTACGCCACCCAGCTCCGATCCATGACCCAGGGTCGGGGTATTTTCTCGATGGAGTTCAGCCATTACGAGGAAGTTCCTCGCAATGTGGCTGAGGCCATCATCTCCAAGAATCAGGGCAATTCCTGATCTCTCCTCTACCCACTAACCCCCCCGATTCTTTCTACTCATGGCACGCGAGAAGTTCGAAAGGAACAAACCCCACGTCAACATTGGCACTATCGGCCACGTTGACCACGGCAAAACCACCCTCACGGCTGCCATCACCAACGTGTTGGCGTCCCAAGGCATGGCCAAGGCCCAGGCCTACGACGAGATCGATGGTGCTCCTGAGGAGAAAGAGCGGGGCATCACTATCAACACGGCGCACGTCGAGTACGAGACCACAAAGCGTCACTACGCTCACGTGGACTGCCCCGGCCACGCCGACTACGTCAAGAACATGATCACCGGTGCCGCCCAAATGGACGGCGCGATCCTGGTAGTAGCCGCGACCGACGGGCCGATGGCCCAGACCAAGGAACACATCCTCCTTGCCAAACAGGTGGGTGTTCCCGCCCTAGTGGTGTTCCTCAACAAGAAGGACATGGTCGACGACGAGGAAATCCTCGAGCTTGTCGAACTGGAAATGCGCGAGCTGCTCAGCAGCTACGACTTCCCTGGCGATGACATCCCCGTGGTGGCAGGTTCAGCCCTGAAGGCCCTCGAATTTATCCAAGCTGGCAACAAGGCCGAGCGTGGTGCCAATGAGTGGGTTGACAAAATCCTCGACCTGATGGACGCAGTCGACGAGTCGATTCCTGAGCCTGAGCGCGAAGTAGACAAACCCTTCTTGATGGCCATCGAGGACGTTTTCTCGATCACCGGTCGCGGCACCGTGGCCACCGGCCGTATCGAACGCGGCAAGGTCAAGGTTGGCGAAACCGTTCAAATCGTCGGCATCCGCGACACCCGCGAGACCACTGTCACCGGCGTGGAAATGTTCCGCAAGCTGCTCGAAGAGGGTTTGGCTGGCGACAACTGTGGACTACTGCTGCGCGGTATCCAAAAGGAGGACATCGAGCGCGGCATGGTGCTTGTGAAGCCCAACTCCATCAAGCCCCACACCAAATTCGAAGGTGAGGTCTACGTGCTGAAGAAAGAAGAAGGCGGCCGCCACACCCCCTTCTTTGCTGGCTATCGCCCCCAGTTCTACATCCGTACAACGGACGTAACTGGTCAGATCACCGCCTTCACCTCTGACGACGGTGCCAACGTCGAAATGGTTATGCCCGGCGACCGCATCAAGATGACCGGCGAGCTCATCTGCCCCGTGGCCATTGAGCAGGGCATGCGCTTCGCTATCCGCGAAGGTGGCCGCACCATCGGTGCTGGCGTGGTCTCCAAGATCATCGCCTGATCCTGAGGTAGGTTTTTGGGGTGGGACCTCCAGGGTCTCCACCCCACCTGCCGCTCCTCGACAATCCAGCTCCACCAGCCACCCGGGCGTTTCGCCCAGGAGCTTCCTGACGCCTGATCCGACATGTCCACAGCCATTGCCCAGCAGAAGATCCGCATTCGCCTCAAGGCGTTTGATCGCCGGATGCTTGATCTCTCCTGCGAAAAAATCATCGAAACCGCCGACCACACCGCCGCAACGGCGATCGGCCCCATTCCGCTGCCCACCAAGCGCAAGATTTACTGCGTGCTGCGCTCGCCCCACGTCGACAAAGACTCCCGCGAGCACTTCGAAACCCGCACCCATCGGCGCATCATCGATATCTACAGCCCTTCGGCAAAGACGATCGACGCACTGATGAAGCTTGACCTGCCCAGCGGCGTTGATATTGAAGTCAAGCTCTGAGCCCAATCTCGGGTTATCCTGCCTGCCCAGTCGCTGACCGCAGCCGGAGCCCCTGTCACGCCAACGCGTGGCAGGGGCATTTTTTCTAGGATGGCGTCGCATCTCCTGTTCAAGCCATGGGCGAGCTGGCCGTAAGGGAGCTGCCGCTGTTTCCCTTGCCCGACGTGGTGCTCTTCCCCCAGGAAGTACTGCCACTTCATATTTTTGAGCCCCGCTACAGGATGCTGCTGCGCACGGTGATGGCCGGAGACCAGCGCTTCGGAGTTGTGCGTTGGGACCCCCAAAACCAAACAATGGCCGATGTGGGCTGCTGTGCCGAGATCCTGCACTGTCAGACCCAGGACGACGACCACAGCAACATCGTGACCATGGGGCAACAGCGTTTTCGCGTACTCGACATCGTGCGTGAGGCGCCCTTTCGAGTGGGAATGGTTAGCTGGATTGAAGATGAACCCGAGACAAGCCATGCGGAGCTGGCTGCGTTGGCGGGCGATGTCGGCCAAGCCCTGCGGGATGTGGTGGAACTAACCGGCAAGCTGATTGGCAAACCCACCAGCCTGCCCAACGACCTGCCCGACTTACCCAGGGAGCTGTCGTTCTGGATCGGAGCCCACCTAGGTGGCCCGGTCGCCGACCACCAGCAGGCCCTGCTGGAGATCACTGATACCAGCGAGCGCCTGCGCCAGGAATACGAATTGCTGGACCAGACCAGGAGGCAGTTGGCGGCACGCACCGTGCTCAAAGACACCTTCCAGCCCCAATAACTCCTGCCATGACCGTCCTGAGCTGGCCCCTGGCCGCCACCATCGGGGCCGGAGCCCTTGGCTGCCTTGCCGTCGCCCTATCGGCACGCCTTTGGCTGAAACGCCGGCGGCGTTATGAATCCTCAGCAAGCGTGGCAGACGCCTACGACCGCTGGACCAATGACCAGCTGCTGGAGCGGCTCTGGGGGGACCATATCCACCTGGGCTACTACCGCCAGAGTGGTAGCCCCAGGTCGCGCCACCAGGATTTCCGAGTTGCCAAAGAAACCTTCGTCCATGAACTAGCGCGCTGGAGCGGCCTCGACCAACTGCCCCGCGGCTCCACCGTGCTTGATGTGGGCTGCGGCATTGGCGGCAGCGCCCGCATCCTGGCGAGGGACTATGGACTGAACGTCCTGGGTATCAGCATCAGCCCGGCCCAGATAGCCCGGGCCACTGCCCTAACGCCAGCCGGCCTCAGCTGCCGCTTTGCGGTGATGGATGCCCTAGCCCTGGAAATTGCCGATGCCAGCGTTGATGCCGTCTGGAGTGTGGAGGCCTGTCCCCACATGCCCGACAAGCAGCGCTACGCCGATGAGTTGCTGCGTGTGCTCAAACCAGGCGGCCTGCTGGCTGTAGCCGACTGGAACCGGCGCGATCCGGCCGATGGCGCCATGGATCGGCGAGAGCGCTGGGTGATGCGTCAGTTGCTTGAACAGTGGGCCCACCCTGAATTCGCCAGTATCCGCGGGCTGCAAAAGCACCTGGAATCAAGCGCCCAATCCGGTGGCATCAGCATCGAAACAGGCGACTGGACCAGCGCCACCCTGCCCTCCTGGATCGAATCGATCTTTGAGGGGGTACGCCGGCCCGGCGCCATCCTGGGCCTGGGTCCCGCCGCAGTTTTGCAAGGCCTGCGCGAAACTCCCACGATCCTGCTGATGCGTTGGGCCTTCGCCACCGGACTGATGCAATTTGGCGTCTTTCGCGGCCGCAAGCCCAGCCAGGCCTAAGCGAGGTTGGTGACTGGGTAGGCCCCAAATAGGGCCAGGTGCTCGCAAAGGGGCGCTAGCTCAGCAAGGGCTGCCTCCAGAGGGGTCGATCCATCGGGAAGCTCCAGATCAACGAAAAATATGTACTCGCCCATCTCCCGCTTTGATGGGCGCGACTCGATCCGGCCCATGTTGAGCCCGCGCTGGGCAAAGCAGCCAAGCGCTTCGAGCAGGGCCCCTGGCTGGTTGGAGTGCAGGGAAAAGGCGATGCTTGCCATCGGGCCCTGCGATGAGCGCGGGCCCCGCCGCAGCAACAGGAAGCGGGTGCAGTTGCCCGCCACATCATTGATCGGATAGGCCAGCTCCAGCAGGCCATGCTCCGTGCCGGCCTGCTGGGAGGCGATCGCTGCGCGGAAGCGGCTGCCCGCCACCATGCGGGCCGCCTCCGCCGTGGAGCTGGTGGGCAACTGCAGGGCCTGGGGCAGGTGTTCCGACAGCCACTGGCTGCACTGGGCTAGGGCCTGGGGATGGGACAACACCTCACTCACGCCCGTAATCGGGCCGCTGCCAAGCAGGGCATGGCGGATCGGCAGCACCAAGGCACGGGCGACGCTGAGATCCGGATGCTCCCAGAGCGCGTCCAGGCAGGCCGTCACCCCCCCCTCCACTGAATTCTCTACAGGCACCACTGCCGCATCACAGGTGCCCTGGGCTAGGGCCTGAACAACGGCCCGGATACCTAGCTGAGGCACCAATTCAGGGTTGGCGACACCTTCCAACTCGGCCAGTTGCCGGGTTGCCTGCTCGCCGTAGGTGCCGGCCGGCCCGAGGAAGGCAAAACGCATCGTTTCCGAAACCGAGGAGAGGCCATCGAGTGGTGACCGATAGGATCATGCCGCGCCGGCCCGCAGGCCATGCCCCTGGCCTTCTGCGCCAGTCAGCAACTGCAACTTGACGTGAGCCACCAGCCCGAACGGCTGGCCGCCTACTTGAGCGATCAGGATCGGGTGGTCAAAGCCCTGCTGGATCCCAATCAGCTCGAGCCCCTCGGCCCAGGTCGCTATCGCTACGCGGTGACCCATCTGCAGGTATTTCAATTGCAGATTCAGCCAGTGGTAGATCTGCACATCCGTCTGGCCCAAGACCGGCTGGTACTGGAAGCCACCGAGTGTGAACTGGAGGGTTTGGGGCTAGTGGATGATTTCCAGCTCACCCTGGGATCCTGGTTGGCAGCCGGTGCCAACGGGCTGGAAGGGGAAGCAAGCTTGGCCGTGACGGTGAGCCAGCCCTCGCTGCTCAAACTGATTCCAGCCAAGGTGCTGGAAGCAACCGGGCGCTCTCTGCTGGCAGGCATCCTGCTGGGCATCAAGGGCCGGGTGGGGCAGCAGCTACTCAGCGACTATCGCCTCTGGTGCCAGGAGCACTGAGCTTCAGCCGCCCCAAAAAACTATGACGATGCAGCGGCGTTGTGCCGAGGTTTTGGAGGGCCGCACGATGCAAGGCCGTGCCATAACCAGCATGACGCTCCAGCCCATAGCCCGGATAGCGCTCCGCCAGGGCGATGATCAAGGCGTCCCGGGCCTGCTTGGCCAGCACGCTGGCGGCCGCAATCGCCAGGCAGTGGCTATCGCCTCGCACCATTGTGCGCTGGTCGCCGTGCCAGCCACGCAGGGGCAGCACCCCATCCACAAGCAGCAGCTCAAACGGACACGACAGCTTTTGCAGGGCGCGGGCCATGGCCAGCTCTGTTGCTAGCCGGATGCCCCCGCGATCGATTTCTGCCGCCGAGGCCTGGCCGAGGGCCCAGGAAGCCGCCAGGCGCTGGATAACGGGCACCAGGGCCGCTCGCCGCCGGGCGGTGAGCTTTTTGCTGTCGGTGAGCCCCAGACCAGCCAAGGGGGCTAGCGCTGCTGCCGGCAGCACTACCGCAGCGGCAAAAACAGGGCCGAACAGACAACCGCGACCGACCTCATCAACGCCGGCGCACTCGCCCGGATCCCGGCCCTGCCAGGGATCCGGCTCGGGCGGGCCCACTCAGCTGGAGGCCGAGGAGCGGCGGCGGCGGCGACGTGGTTCGCCTGACTCATCAAGCTCCGGCTCAGCGACTGCCACCGCGGTGTCAGCTTGGAGGGTGCCGGCTTGGGAGGTTTGGGTTTTCGCTGCAGGGGTGTTGGCCGCAGAACTGCGGGTGCGACCGCGGCGAGCTGGAATCTCGACTTCAGGAGGAGCGATGCTGGCAGTGGTCGGCACCGACACCGTGACCACGGTCTCGGGCTCGCTGCGCTCTGGCAGGGGCGTGATTTCCACCGGAGCCGGCATAACCCCAGTCTCTACGCCTGAGGCCGGCATGTCTCCAGCGCCGTACTGAGCGTCAGCGGCGGCTGCAGTACCACCACGACCACCGCGTCCGCGGCGACGACGGGAACCGGCAGCGGCCAGCTGCTGCCTGGCTTGCTCCAGCACTTCTTCCGCCTCCATGCCGGGGCGAACAACCCTGACCACGACGTTGTCGTTGCTGGGGGGCTGCTCTAGCAGCAGGGCGGGATTGAGGCCCATCCAACCAAACACCAATTCCTGGTCCGCATCCATCGGCACGGCCACCAGCTCCTGATCAAAGCGGCGGGGGGCCGGCTCCATGCTGGCGCCGCTGCTTGAGACAGGTGCCTCGATCGGGACGATCTCGACCCCATCAGCGGCCTGCGTGCCAGGCGCATCAAGGAACTCACTGCCATTACGCCCGCCTCGCCCGCCTCGGCGGCGGCGACCGGTAGGGGCCTCGGGGATGGCGGGGCTGAATACCTCAGCGCGAGCCGATGCAGCGGAGCGCACTAGGCCGGTGAGGGTTGCCAGGGGCTGAAGCGTGTCTTTGCCTGGCAGCACGGCCACATGACCCAAGCCCCCACAGCTGGGGCAGGCTCGTCCAAACAGTTCGTAGATGTTCTGCCCCTGGCGCTTGCGGGTGAGCTCCACTAGGCCGAGCTCGGTGAGCTGGGCTATCTGGGGACGGGCGGCATCGTCTCGAACCGCCTGGGTGAAATGTTCGAGCAGCTGCAGCTGATCACGACGGGACTCCATATCAATGAAGTCAATGATCACCACGCCGCCGATGTTGCGCAGCTTCAGCTGGCGGCCGATCTCCACCGCCGCTTCGCAGTTGGTCCAGAGCACCGTCTCGCGGGAGTTGGCCGAGCGGGTGAAGGAGCCGGAGTTGACATCAATGACAGTGAGCGCCTCGGTGGGCTCAATAATCACGTAGCCGCCGGAAGGCAGATCAACTCGCGGCTTCAAGGCATCGCGAATGGCGGCATTGACCTTGAAGTGCTCAAGAATCTCCGCCGATTCGGTGTGGGCTTCCACCAGCACCGTGGTGTGATCAGAGCCCAGAAAGGCATTGGCCCGGGCAACCGCTTCCGGGGTATCAACCACCACCCGCACTAGCTCTGGGCTGTAGAGATCGCGCAAAACGCGATGCACAAAGTCTTCGTCGCGGTTGAGCAGCACGGGTGGGCTGGCGGTTTCGGCGGCGGTTTGGATGCCCTCCCACTGGCGCAGCAGGGCTTCAAGGTCGTCGATTAGCAGCTCTTCGCTAACAGCTTCGGCCTCGGTGCGGATCAACAGGCCGGCGCCTGGGGGCTTGATCAGCACACCGAGGGCCCGCAGCCGGTTGCGCTCGTTCTCACCGTTGATGCGGCGGGAGATGTTCACTCCCTGGCCGTGGGGCTGCAACACCAAAAACCGCCCCGGCAAAGCCAGGTTGCCGGTGAGGCGGGGGCCCTTGGTACCGGTGGGCTCCTTCATCACCTGCACCAACACCTTCTGGCGCGGCTCCAGTAGCTCGGTAATGCCGGCAGCTCCCTTGCGCAGCCGCAGGGGACCCAGATCGGTGACGTGTATGAAGCCGTTCTTTTCGCTTTCGCCGATATTCACAAAAGCGGCGTCGATGCCAGGCAACACATTTTCAACGGTGCCTAGATAGACGTCTCCGATCTGATAGCGGCCTTGGGCCACAACCAATTCATCAACACGTTCGTCGTTGAGAACTGCGGCGATTCGCAGTTGCTCGGCTATGACGATCTGCTGGGGCATGGGGAATGGGATGGGCCCGACGGGGGCCCGGCCAGGGATAAAACGATGGATATGGGCGGACTTGAAGGCTGAAACCTGGCTCAAGCCCTACGGGGCCAGGCCAGAAAAACATCAACAAGTCAAAGAACTTGGACTATCGGAAGCCCAAAAAATGATCGGAACGCCGGCAAATCCGGATCGTTCTGGCGGCAATACTGCAAAAAATGCTGTTCTGAATCTTTCGCGCATCTAAGGCCGCGAAACAGCTTTCAAGAATCGAGCTTCCCGAAAGCGGTGGGGCGAAGAATGGGACAGAGGTGTCCTGAGGCGGTTAAACCAGCGAACCTGGTTACCGGCAACCGGTGGAACTCGATCAATGAACCAAGTCCAATCGGCTATTCGCCTTAATGGAAAATTAGCACGGCTTCAGGACCAAGTCTTTCCGCCGCAAGCCACTCAGGGCAAGGGATTGACCGAGCCGTTCAGCGAGCCAGTGCTGCACCTGCTCAGGGCGGAGACTGCGGCCAGCAGCATCGATCGCAGCCCATAGGGTGCACCGCAAGGAGCCATCCGACTGCGGCTCACCCCATTGCAAATCGAGCAGAAACGGCCGGCAATCCCGGCTGCGGGGACGTCCCTTTTTATCTGTGTCGTTCCACATCAGCGTCTCGGCGGCGAGCAAGCTGGCGCGGGCCTGCTGCCACTGCTCCGAGGTCGGCGGCGCTCCGTCTTGGGGCTGCAAAACAAACTGCCAATGGGCAGAAGCCAGCTCTTGGGAAAGGCTGACGCCAAACACCTCAACCCGAATAGCCGAGAGCAGCTGAAAGCCAGGTGGAAGCTCAGGCTGCAACCGAGAGCGCACCAGGTCTGGATCCACCTGTTCGGTGAACTCCAAATCCAGCCACTCACCACTGCCCTCTACCCCTAAGGGCAGCGGCAGGGCTAGCTGCAGGCGAGGCAGAGGATGGAATCCACCGGTGAAACTCACCGGCAAGCCGGAGCGGCGCAAGGCCCGCTCCAGCATCCGCAAGGTGTCTAGATGGCTAATCAAAGCCAGGGAGCCAGTTTTGGCAAAGCCAATGCGAAGCCGGTCGACCCGGTCGCTGGCAGGGGCCCGCTGGGGAAGCGTCGCCGGAATGGCAGGCGGCGGAATCACCACGTTGTGGCCAAGCTCCGGGCCGCACACGCCACAGCTGCTGCAGCCATCAAAGGAGCAATCGGGCACCACGGTGGCGGCTAGGGCGCGCTGCAGGTCCTCAGCAAGCCAGCGCTTATCCAGGCCGGAATCGATGTGGTCCCAGGGCAGGCTCTGGTGGCAAAAGGTCTCCAGGTCAGCAGTATCCATAGCCTCAACCGCGCTCCAAGCGCCTAGCTCCAGCTGGCGATAGCGGCCGCCTAGGCCCGCCGCCTCAATCGCACCGGTCCAGGCGGCGTAGCTGCGCTCGGCCGACTCAAACCAGGCATCCAATCCCGCCCCGGCCCGCCAAGCCGCCTCAATCACCGCTGAGAGGCGGCGGTCGCCGCGGCCGACAAAGTCTTCCACCGCGGATAGGCGCACATCGCTGAAATTAGTTTTGAGGCCCCGCAACTGGCGCAGGGCCCGGCGCAACAGCTCCTGACGCCGCCGAAATTCATCGGTGCTGACGCTGTGCCACTGGAATGGCGTGTGGGGCTTGGGCGTGAAATTACTGATCGTGAGGTTGAGCTCCAGCCGGCCGAGATCGGAGCACTGCCGTTGCAGGGCCTGGCAGGTATCGGCGATGCCGAGCACGTCGGCGTCAGTTTCACCCGGAAGACCGATCATGAAATAGAGCTTCAACTTGCGATAGCCGTTCTCCATCGCCGTACGCACGCCGGCCAGCAGCTCTGCGTCGGTGAGCCCCTTATTGACGATGTCGCGCAGACGCTGGCTGCCAGCCTCCGGCGCAAAGGTGAGGCCGGCCTTGCGGGTACCCCCCAGGATGTGGGCGATGTTTTGATCAAAACGATCCACTCGCTGGCTAGGCAGGGTGAGGCTCACGTTTTTGTCAGCCAGGCGGTTGCGCAGCTCCACCCCCACCGCAGGCAGAGCCAGATAATCCGAGCAGCTCAGTGAAAGCAGCGAGAAATCGCTGTAGCCGGTGCGGCCCATGCCCTCCTCAACGGCTTCAATGACCGCTTCTGGCTCCACATCGCGGGCAGGGCGAGTCAGCATCCCCGGCTGACAGAAGCGGCAACCGCGGGTGCAGCCGCGGCGAATTTCAACCGTGAGCCGGTCGTGCACGGTTTCGATATGGGGCACCAACCCCATGGCGTAGTGGGGCATCGGCGTTGCCGTTCGCCGCTGAACCCGAGCAGGGGCGCCTGGCTCGAGCGGCTCGATGCTCACCCCATCGACGCCGGGGCCATACAACGAGGGCACGTACACGCCAGGCACCTGAGCCAGATCGCGCAGCAGCTGCCGGCGCGTGTAGCCAGCGGCGCGAGCCTCAGCCACCACCAGGCCAATCTCCGGCAGCAGCTCCTCGCCATCGCCGAGGGCCACGAAGTCGAAGAAGGCAGCAAAGGGCTCCGGGTTGCTGGTGGCGGTGGGGCCGCCGGCAAAGATCAGCGGTGGCGCATCCGGGTGAGCCAGGGGCAGGTTGCCGCGGTCGGCCGCCCGGATCGGGATGCCGGCCAGCTCCAGCATCTCGAGGATGTTGGTGCCGCCCAGTTCGTAGCTGAGCGAGAAGCCCAGGATGTCGAAGGCGGCTAGGGGCCGCCGGCTCTCGACCGCAAACAGGGGCGCGCCGCGCTCGCGCAGGCGTGCCGACAGATCAGGCGCCGGCAGGTAGCTGCGGTCGCACAGCTGGCCGGGAACGGCGTTGAGAATTGAATAGAGAATGATGTGGCCGCTGTTGCTTGCCCCCACCTCGTAGACCTCGGGGTAGGTGAGCGCCCAACGCACCCCTACTTGCTTCCAATCGGCCTCCCAGTCGCGCGGCTTCACCCCCAGCTCATTGCCCAGGTAGCGCGCGGGCTTGCTGATGCCCAGATCAATCAGGGCGTCGAAGTCGACCGGCGCATCAGCCGAGGTGGCAACGGTCACAGGTGCCGACGGCAGGGACGGCCTTGATCGTATGCATGCCCGCAACACTGGCAATAACCGTGCAATTTGGCACCTATACTGCAGAAATGCACGGTTATTTGCCCAGACAGGTCCAGCTGGCGCTCCGCAAGGCCCTGAACCGGGCGCCGGCGGCGCTGCTGCTGGGACCCCGGCAGTGCGGCAAATCAACGCTGGCGCGCCAACTACTGGCCGAGCGCGGTGATGCCGTATTGCTCGACTTGCAGGACCGGAGCGATCGCGCCCGCCTACAGGAGCCGGAGCTGTTCTTCGAGGCCCACCGCCACGACCTGGTGTGCCTCGACGAAATCCAGCTACTGCCAGAATTTTTTAGTCTGCTGCGCGCCGAGATCGACCGGGATCGCCGGCCCGGGCGGTTCCTACTGCTGGGCTCGGCCTCCGGCCCGCTGCTGCACCAGAGCCAGGAAAGCCTGGCTGGCCGCATCGCCCAGGTGGAGCTCACCCCGTTTCTGCTGAGCGAAGTGGCCCCGGCCATCCGCTGGCAGCAGCTGTGGCTGCGCGGTGGCTTCCCCGAGAGCCTGCTGGCTAGTGCAGACGACGACAGCATCGACTGGCGCGAGGATTTCATCCGCACCTTCCTGGGCCGCGACATCGCCGCCCTGGAGCTCGGGCTGCCGCTGCCGTTAATGGAGCGGCTGTGGCGGTTGCTGGCCCACCTCCAGGGGCAAACCCTCAATGCCAGCCGGCTAGCGGGCCTGCTTGATCTCAGCAGCGCCCGGTTGCAGAAGCTGCTGGCGGCGCTGGAGCACACCTTCATGCTGCGGCGTCTACCGCCCCTGGAGGCCAACCTGAGCAAGAGGCTGGTGCGCTCGCCCAAGCTCTACCTGCGCGACAGCGGCCTGCTGCACAACCTGCTCGGCATCGAGAGCTACGACGATCTGCTGGCCCACCCGCAGGCCGGTGAGAGCTGGGAGGGTTTCGTGATCGAGCAGCTGATCGCCGCCCATCCGCGCTGGCGTCCCCATTTCCTGCGCACCGGCCACGGCGCCGAACTCGACCTAGTGCTGGAGCGGGGCCAGCGCCGGCGGGTTTATGAAATCAAGCTCTCCAAGGCACCGAAGCTCTCCCGCGGCTTCCATGAGCTGGTGGAGCAGCTCCAACCGGAGCAGGCCTCACTGATCGCCCCGGTGGAAACGAGCTTCGAGATCCGCCCGGGCATCTGGGTGCAACCGCCCCTGGAGGTGGGCCAGCAACCCGCATAGGACAATCGTCCCATCAATCACCCGGGCCCGGCGGCGGCCCATCCCGCAGCGATGGCCCAGGTCAACGGCAACTACCTCAAGCTCAAAGCGGGCTACCTCTTCCCTGAGATCGGACGGCGGGTCAAGGCCTTCACAGAAGCCCACCCGGAGGCACCGATCATTCGTCTGGGCATCGGCGATGTGACCGAACCGCTGCCAGAAGCCTGCCGCACCGCCATGAAAGCGGCCATCGATGAGATGGGCACCCGTGAGGGCTTCCACGGCTATGGCCCCGAGCAGGGCTACTTATGGCTGCGGGAAGCGATCGCCAAAAACGATTTTCAGGCCCGCGGCTGCCAGATCAGCGCCGAGGAGATCTTCGTCTCCGACGGCTCGAAATGCGACAGCAGCAACATCCTCGACATCCTCTGCGAGGGCAACCGCATCGCCGTGACAGACCCGGTTTACCCAGTTTATGTAGACAGCAATGTGATGGCAGGCCGCACCGGCGACGCCGACGACGTTGGGCGCTACGGCGGCTTGACCTACCTGCCGATCACCGCAGCCAACGGCTTCACCGCCGAGATCCCCACGGAAAAGGTGGATCTGATTTACCTGTGCTTTCCAAATAACCCCACCGGCGCTGTAGCCACCAAGGCGCAGCTGCAGGCCTGGGTCGATTACGCCCGCGCCAACGATGCCCTGATCCTGTTTGACGCCGCCTACGAGGCCTTCATCCAGGACCCCGAGCTACCCCACTCGATCTACGAGATCGAAGGCGCCCGGGAGTGCGCCATTGAGTTTCGCTCCTTTTCTAAAAACGCCGGCTTCACCGGCACCCGCTGCGCCCTCACCGTGGTGCCCCGCGGCCTGATGGGCACTGCCGCCAATGGCGAACGGGTGGAGCTTTGGGCCCTATGGAACAGGCGCCAGTGCACGAAGTTCAACGGCGTCAGCTACATCGTGCAGCGCGGCGCCGAGGCGGTGTATTCGCCCGAAGGCCAGGCCCAAGTGAAGGCCCTGGTGGCCTTTTACATGGAGAACGCTGCGATAATCCGCCGCGAGCTCAGCGCCGCGGGCATCCAGGTGTATGGCGGCGAGCAGGCCCCCTATGTGTGGCTGAAAACTCCCGAAAACTTGGATTCCTGGGCCTTCTTCGACCACCTACTTGGCAAGGCCCATGTGGTGGGCACCCCCGGCAGCGGCTTCGGAGCCGCCGGGGAGGGCTACTTCCGCCTTTCGGCCTTCAACAGCCGAGAGAACGTGGAGGAAGCCATGGGGCGCATCCGGGCCCTTTAATAGGGCAAACGTCATGTCTGTTGCCATGACTCCTATGCCAATCGCCACCCAAAGTCCCGGCCGCGAGAGCGGCGGGGCAGCCGTAATGGAGAAGGCCCCGGAGCGGGTGCGCAAGCCATCGCCTCGCTACAAGGTGCTGCTGCACAACGATCCCGTCAACTCGATGGAATACGTGGTGACCACCCTGCGCCAAGTGGTGCCCTCGCTCAGTGAACAGGACGCCATTGCCGTCATGCTGGAGGCCCACAACACCGGCGTAGGCCTGGTGATCGTCTGCGATCTAGAGCCCGCTGAGTTTTATTGCGAAACCCTGAAGGGCAAGGGCCTGAGCAGCAGCCTCGAGCCCGAAAGCTGATAAAGCCGCCTGCTGCGGCAGCTAACGCGCCAGTGCGACCGCACTGGTGGGGCACTTTGTTGTACGTGCCCTTGCTCTACCTAGCCGGCTGGTTGGTGGCCAGGCCGCTTGCCCTGCTTGCCCCCAACTGGCGCTCCGACCAGGTGGATCTGGCGGGTCTGGTAGTAGCTCTGGTTTTGTTGCTTACAAGCCTGCCTTTGAGACTGAGTCGGGTTTGGCAGGAGTCCAATCCCTGGCGGCGCCTGGGCTTGGCTGTGCCAGCTGCCCTTGCCCTACGCAGCGGCGTGCGGGGGCTGCTGAAGGCGCTGCTGTTGCTTGCTCTAGTAGCCGCGGGCTTAATACTCGCGGGCCAAGCCCAATGGCTTGGGGAGCTCAATGGGGCCCTGCTGCTCAACGGCCTGCTGCTGCTAGCCGGGGTGGGATTTGCCGAAGAGCTGCTATTTCGCGGCTGGCTATGGGGCGAACTGGAGCTCCAGCTGGGGGCCCGCCGGGCGCTGGTGGTGCAGGCGCTGATCTTTGCCCTGCTGCACCCTTGGTATCGGGCCCCTGGGCTCGAGGCCTTGGGGCTGCTGGGGGGACTATTTCTGTTGGGTCTGGTGCTGGCTCTACAGCGGCGAGCCGACGCAGGCTCCCTATGGGGAGCAATAGGCCTGCATGGCGGCCTGGTGGGGGGTTGGTTTCTAGTGCAGAAGGGCCTGCTGCAGATTTCCCCGGCAGCGCCTGGCTGGCTGGTAGGGCCCGGTGGCGCCGACATCAACCCGATCGGCGGACTGATTGGCTGGATAGGCCTAGGCGCCCTGCTCTGGATTCGCCGCCGCTGGTGGAGCAAAGACGGGGCTAGCGGGTCGCCGTAGCTAGGGCCTTGCGACCTTCGACTGGAGCATGCAGGGCCTCTTCCAGTGGGGCGAGGCCGTAATCACGCTCCAGTAGGTCCATCACGGTGCGACCGAAATCCCCGGGGTTGCGCTCGAAGGCCTCAAGACAGATGCGGCCGAAGGTGCTGCCCATGGGCTCAGGGTTCCAGAGCAGCTGACGAGCAGTCCAAGGCAGCATGCTCATCGGGTTGTAGCCAGGCTTGATCAAGCCCTGATCAAAGCCGTACTGCTCCAGGTGGGTGTGGGGCTGCAGGCCGATGAAAAAGATCGCCGGCTCCACCTTGTCGGCACCGAAGATGCGCTCCAGCTCGCGGTGATAAGCCACGGTCTGGCGGATTGTTTCTGGCCGCTCGTCGATCACGTTGAACGAGTAATTCACCGACACGTGCTCACGGAACCCTGCCCGGGCCAGCAGGCGGCAGTTTTCGAGCACCGTGCGCAGGTTGTAGCCCATGCGCATCTTGCGCACGAGCTCCTGGGAGCCCGAGGTGATGCCGATCTCGAAGTAATCCATGCCGGTGGCCACCATCAGCTCAGCCAGCTCGGCGTCGAGGTTGTCGGCGCGGATGTAAGCGGCCCAGCGGATATCGCTCCAACCCTGGGCCTGAATCGCCCGCAGCAGCTCCTTGGCATCATCGATGTAGCGCCTGGCCGGGATGAACTGGGCATCGGTGAACCAAAAACCTCTCACGCCCTTGGCATAGAGCTGGCCCATCTCAGCGATCACCTCCTCCACAGGATTGACGCGCACCGCCTTGCCCTCCACCACGGTGTACACGCAGTAGCAGCAGTTGTGGGGGCAGCCACGCTTGGTCTGGACGCCCACGTAGAAGTCGCCGCCGTCGAGATACCAGTCGAGCTGGGGCCAAATATCGGCGATGTAGGCGTAGTTGCAGGCGGTTTTATCCATGCCCACCGGCTGCTCGTGGATCAGCCCGGGCCGGGGTGCCTCACCCGCCAAAAAGCAGCGCTCGGCAGCCAGAGATTCGCCGCGGATCAGTTTCTCCAGCAGGGGCTCCCCTTCTCCCACCGACACCACAGTGCCCTTGGGCAGCTTGCGGCCCAGCTGCTCATAAAACACACTCACGGCACCCCCTCCCAGCACAGCGGTGGCCTGGGGCTCGAAGCGGCGGGCCCGACGCAAGCCGCGGCGCACGAGCCGCAAATTGCGCCATAGCTCACCGTAAAAGGAAGCCATCAACCCCAGGCCACCCAAAGCACCGCGCAGGCGTCTCAGGGGATTGCGGGCATAAAACACCTCAAAGGAGTTCTGCAGGGGATTGCCGCCACGACCATCCACGGGCGCATAAATCTGGATGTCGCGCCAGGAGAACACCAGCAGTGTGGGCCTAAACGCCTCAACTCCCCGCAGCAGCACCTGCTCCACATCAAGCAGGGGCACTGCCGCCAGATCAAGAATCTGCTGAGGCAGCTGCGGGAACTGCTTATGCAGGTGATCAGCCAAGTAGATCGGGCCGATCGGAAAAATTGGATTGCAGGGAAGCCGCACCAGCAGCACCCGTTGGTCGCTCGCGGCGCTCACGGCCATGGACTTCTAAGTCCGGAAGGTTCGGACGCTAACAACCTTGATTCGGCGCGGAGAGCCTGACGCCGTACAGCCAGCGGCAAACAGCGGCGCCAGGCTTGATGCACACACAGCCGGGGAGTCAGTCCGTAGCCAGCCTGGGCAAGCACTTCTGTCAACTGACTTGGCCTGGGCTGGGGATAGGCGCGGTTGATCACGTCACTGCTATCGATGCCGCCGAGATCATCGATGCCCGCCGCCAGGGCAGCAGGCAGCTCTTGCAAGGGCCAAAGATTTGGTGGCAACTGCAGGTGCACTTCCGGCGGCAGGATTGTCCGGGCGGCGGCAATGGTGCCAAGCAGGTCGGCCTGCTCACTGGCATTGAGCAACAGCGCAGCAGCGGCATCGGGGCGAAAGGGCTGGAGGATCACCTCCTGCAAGTGACCCCAGCGGCGCTGCAGCTGGGCCAGCAGCTCCAGCGCCGCGAGCCTGTCGCCCTGAGACTCCCCCACTCCCAGCAACAGCCCCGTGGTGAATGGAATCCCCAAACGACCGGCCTGCTCCAATTGGCCCAGTCGCACCGCCAAGCTTTTGCTCGGAGAATGGCGATGCAGGGAGTCGTAGGCCGGGCCGAGACCTTCCAGCATCAGCCCCATGGAGCCATTAAGCCGGCCCAGGGCGGCCATCTCGGCAATTGAGAGGGGGCCAGCGTTTGTGTGCGGCAACCGGCCTTCTATCCAGGCCAGACGACTAAGGGCCAATAGCCGGCCGAACCAGGCGCGGCGCTGGGGAGAACCAGGCGACACCTCGCCGCTAAGCAACAGCACCTCAGCAGCCCCAGCGCGCAGCCTCAATGCCGCTTGCGCCTGGGCATCACTGAGCCCATCAGCCAACGGATCCAAGCCATCTGGGGGGCGCCGAAAGCTGCAGTAGCCGCAGAAGTTGAAACAGAAGCGGGTGGGGACGAGGGTGACGCTGGGGCTCCAGGTGATCCGCCGCACCCCAACATCAGCGGTACTTATGGGCTTCATCAGCAGGGCTTTGGCGCCTCCTGACCAGCCTTCTCACCAAAGCCGCAATCTTCCGTTACAGTTGTGTTGCGCAATGTTCTTGCGCTCGACGGGATTCCGTCTGGTGGCTTGCCACCTTCCATACCCGTTCCTCTGGAACACCCTCT
>NZ_JAGQBA010000008.1 GCF_024345395.1 Cyanobium sp. Tous-M-B4
GAACAACAGCACCGGAGATGATGTTGTTGCCGTACATCAGGGAGCCAGCTACGGGCTCACGGATGCCGTCGATGTCGACAGGGGGTGCGGCGATGAAGGCCACGATGAAGCAGATGGTGGCAGCCAGAAGGCAGGGGATCATCAGCACACCGAACCAGCCCACATAAAGGCGGTTGTTGGTGGAGGTGACCCAGTCGCAAAACTGGTTCCACGCAGAAGCGCCTTGGCGCTGCTGAATAGTGGTTGTCATGAGAACGAGAAGAGGGTGTTCCAGAGGAACGGGTATGGAAGGTGGCAAGCCACCAGACGGAATCCCGTCGAGCGCAAGAACATTGCGCAACACAACTGTAACGGAAGATTGCGGCTTTGGTGAGAAGGCTGGTCAGGGGGCGCCAAAGCCCTGCTGATGAAGCCCATAAGTACCGCTGATGTTGGGGTGCGACAGGGCAATCCATAGCCAGCCGGCCAGACCACTGCTAAGCAGAGGACAGCTAAGGATTCGTCTCCGGCATGGCCCTGCTCGTTCGATTTAAAGCCCTGCCTATACGGGCCAGCCTGGCCACCACAACCGTGGCCGCAGCCTGCCTGTTCTCTGCTGGCTGTCAGCGGCAACCATCAGCCGAGCTGCAAAAGCTGCAGCAGCGCCAGGAGCAGTTGGAAGTAAAGATTCAGCAGCTTGAGCAGAAGCTCAACACCGTGGCTCCCGGCAACGGGGCCGACCCGGCCGGCAAGCCCCCGGCTGGAGCCATCAAATCACTCACATACCGCAGCGGCACCTCAGACGATCGCCTGCGCATTTACTGGGCCGACGGCAGCACCACAAACCTGCCTTGCAAGCAGGAGCAGTCCACCTTGGTGTGTGGGTAAGTCGCCTTGACACTGACAGAGCCGCTGCGTTGAGCTGGATCTGTCACATCCATAAACCCATGGGTTCACCTTTTGCTTCAGCAGCGGCGTTATTAAGTGCGCGACTGCTGGCGGGGGGCTTATTGGTAGCCAGTTGCCTGGGCGCTGGCAGCCTGTCATTTTTGAATTCCGCTCCGGCCCGGGCCCAGGCGGAAGCACCCGTTCCATTCAGTGCCGTGCGGGCCCTCAACTTGGCTCGCAACACCGCAGTTCAGACCAACGGCGGCTTGGGGCTCTACCGACCAGAAAAGTGCATGTTTGAAACGGCGAGCGCCGGCAACAAATGCCTGATCAGCTCAACCAGTGATGGCTATCTATTTCGCTTCCTTGGCGGAGCACCTGGCTGGCAGCAGCTAAGTCTGGCTGCAACGGTGGAAACCGAAATCCGCGTATCCAGTGACGGGCGCACCGTCCTTGGCATTGATTACAACGGCGCCCCCCGTTAGGCCAGCTGGACAGCAAGGGCTGTCAAAGCTGGCAACCATTCAGACCCAACCGGCCAACATTCCCTGCGAGTGAGGCTTAGGGCAATGCCCTTTTCGCCGTAGGCGGCCTCATTTACAAAGACGGGCCAGACGGAATCCCCCGCCAAATCCGGCGGCAGGGCCAGGCCAATTTCCTTGCCGCAGGGATCGATAAACACCGGATCTCCCGAACGCAAGGGACGCCAGTCGCGATGCTGTAACGCTGGATGCAGGCAGGCGGCAGGTGAACCATCTGGATGGCGCGGCAAATCCAGGCTGCCCAGATGGCAATGCACCACAAGCTCAGCCGGCAGCCTTAGGCGGCCTCGCCGAGCTGCCGCCAACACGGCCAGGGCCGCCTCAACGCCGAGCTGGCTTTGACGGCAGATCGGAGCCTGGATAACCCCCTGGGGCACCGGACCCACCTCGATCACCAGGCCGCAGGGCCAGCGCTCAACCAAAAAGCCCGTTTGGGAAGCATCGGCCTCGTGCAAGTAAATCGGCAGCCCCAACTCCCCCTGCAAACCCGCCGCCAGAGCTAGATCGGCCGGCCTCCGGCCGTAGAGCACCAAGGAGTTACCCATAGCGCTGGTGGTGCTGTGTAGGTCGAGCACCACCAGCGAAGGAGATTCAGCATCAGGGCCATGGCAAGCGAGCAGCTGGCGAGCGCGCTGCAGATCAGCTTCGTTTCTCGAGGAATCCGCCAGCAGCTCGGGGGCAAAGCAGCGGTTTAAATCCCGCTCCACATAGCGCTGATTGGCTTTGTGGGCAGCAGGGTTGCCAAGCACCAGCGCCACATCAAGGCCGTGGCGCTGCAGGGCCTCGGGCTGGCGGCGCCAGTGCTCCAGCAGCCAGGGGGCGTTGCGTTCATTGCCGTGGGTGCCGGCCACGACCAGCACCTGGGCCGGTTTGACGATTTGGCTGATCAAAAAGAAGAAGGCCAGAAATGGATTTCAGCCCCAGCCTGACGCAGATTCAGAGCTCTGCCGCCCCCGCAACCATGCCTCCCCCCGCCCCCTTGGTGCGCACGGCCCGCGCGATCTGGCACTGGCAATGGCACCAGCTCATGGGCGGCCTGGGACCGGCCGATGCAGAGGGCAACTACCGCCGCCCCAGCGGAGCTTTCTCGGCGCTGCCGCCCCTGCCCAGCGAAGCCGGGGCGGCTGATGGGCACGTGTTGATTGTGGGGCGCAGCTGCCCCTGGGCCCACCGGGCCTGGCTGGTGTGGAGCCTGCGCCAACTGGGCTGCAGCATCAACCTGGTGGTAGTGGACCCCGATCCAGCCGAGGGGCGCTGGCGCTTTGCCGAGCCCTTCGAGGGCTGCGCCAGCTTGATCGAGCTCTACCAGCAATCCGGCGCTGATCCGGGGCAGCGGGCCACGGTGCCGGCGCTCTATTCCCGCGGTGAGAGGCGGATCCTGGTTACGGAGAGCGCCCGGCTGATCGAGCTGCTCAACCGCTGGCCCGCACCAGCAGGGCCCGATCTGGAGCCCCATAACCAGCAGGCAGCCACAGAGAAGTGGCGCGCGCGGCTGCAGGGCGACGTCAACGACGGGGTGTACCGCTGTGGTTTCGCCCGCACCCAGGCCGCCTACGACCGGGCCGAGGCGGCCTTGTTTGCGGCGCTTCTGGACGCCAATGGGGCCTTGGAGCAATCTCCTTGGCTAAGTGGGGACCAACTGAGCCTGGCCGATATAGGGCTTTTCCCGACCCTTATCCGGCTGGAGCTGATTTATGCGCCCCTGTTCGGTTGCAGCCGCATACCCCTTTGGCAGCTTCCAGCCCTATGGGACTGGCGCCGGCGCTTTTACAGCCTGCCCGGCGTGGCCGAGACCTGCTTCCCGGAGGCCTGGCGCAGCGATTACTTCGGCGCCCTGTTTCCCCTCCATCCCTCGGGAATCATCCCGGCCGGGCCGCCACTCGCCACACTGGTGCAAGGCAGACCAGTACAGGAAAGCAGCGAGAACCATCCATGACTGATCCGATATTTGAAGGGGTGTACGGCACCTACACGATTGACGCCACCGACCGGCGGGAGGTGCTCGGTTACCGCCTTGCCCTCACGGCGGTGGCCGTTGGCCAAGCAGGCCTGCTAGTGCAGTGGCGGCAGCTGGGAGCCGACCAGCTCTGGCCCTGGATGCTGCTGATGGCTGCGGGGCTGGGCCTAGCTCTGCGCTGGATTCACATTTACTTAGTGCCCTTGCACCGGGCCCTGCAGCTGTTCTGGCTACTGGGTTGCCTGGGGGGCCTGGCATTGGCGATCCACAGCGGCCCCGGCGCCATGCTGCCGGCCCTGGCCAGTCAGCCCCTCTGGATTCTGGCCATTGGCCCCTTTTTCGCGGCCTTGGCGGGGGTTGGCTTCAAGGAATTTTTCTGCTTCAGGCGGCCGGAGGCGATCGGCGTGACCCTGCTACTGCCTACCGCCCTGCTGGGCCACCTCAGCGGCTTGCTGCCAGGAGCGATCACCACGGCCCTGCTGGCCCTGGAGAGCGGGCTTTTGCTGGTGCTTTGCCTGCGCAAATTTCCCATGCCCGCCGCGGCAGATGTGGGCGACAAGAGCGTGTTTGCTTACCTCAAAGGCCAAGCTGGCGCAGCTGGGGAGGCTGCACTTTGAGTTTGATAAGCCTGGTGGAAGCCAGCAAGGACTTCGGCATCCGCACCCTGTTCGAGGGCCTCACCCTCCACATCGGCGAGCGGGAGCGGCTCGGTCTGATTGGTCCCAATGGGGCCGGCAAGAGCACCCTGTTGAAGGTGCTTGCGGGCAATGAGCCCCTCGGCAGCGGCAAGCGCCGCTGCGCCCCCCGCACCCGGGTGGTGCTCGTAGACCAGGAGCCCGAGCTAGATCCCGAGCACACCGTGCTCGAGCAGGTGTTTGCCGGTAGCGGCGAGAAGATGGCTTTGCTGCGGCAGCACACGGCCCTGAGTCAGGCCGTGGCTGATGGCCCCGACAACACCATCGCCCTGGCCCAGCTCAGCGACCTGCATGGCCGCATGGATCAGCACAATGCCTGGGGGCTGGAGCAGCAGTGCCGCGAGGTGCTGGAGCGGCTAGGCATCGCTGACATCGAGCGCAAGGTGGGCGACCTCTCCGGCGGCTACCGCAAGCGGGTCGCCCTGGCGGCAGCCCTGGTGGCCGAGCCGGACGTGCTGCTACTTGATGAGCCCACCAACCACCTCGACGCCAACGGGGTGGAATGGCTGCAGAACTATCTCGAGCGCTTCTCCGGCGCCCTGGTGCTGGTGACCCACGACCGCTACGTGCTCGATCGGGTCACCCGCCGGATCGTGGAGGTGGATCGGGGCCTGGCCCGCAGCTACGACGGCAACTACGCCACCTATCTCACCCATAAAGCTGAGGAGGAGGCATCGGAAGCGGCCTCAGCCGCCAAGTTCAAGGGCACGCTGCGGCGGGAACTGGCCTGGCTCAGGCAGGGTCCCAAGGCCCGCAGCACCAAGCAGAAGGCCCGCATCCAGCGAATTGAGGCGATGCGGGAGGCACCTCTGCGGCAGGGCCGCGGCCAGGTGAGCTTGGCCACCACCAGCCGGCGGCTCGGCAAGCGGGCCATCACCGCTGAGGAGCTGGAGGTAAGTGTGGGCGAAGGACCCGAGGCCAGGGCCCTGCTGCGCGCCTTCAGCTACGACTTCAGCCCGGAGGACCGGGTTGGCATCATTGGCCCAAACGGGGTAGGCAAGTCGAGCCTGCTGGAGGTGATCGCCGGCCGGCGCCAACCCAGCAGTGGCAGCCTGGAGCTGGGCTCAACCGTGAAGCTCGCCTACTTCGACCAGCACAGCGATGTGCTGCTCAAGCCCGACCAGAAGGTGCTGGAGGTGGTTCAAGCTGCCGCCAGTCGGGTGGCAGTGGATGGTGAGGAGCTGAGCGCCTCCCAGTTGCTGGAGCGCTTCCTGTTTCCACCAGCCCAGCAGCACCAGCCGGTGGCCAAGCTCTCCGGCGGCGAGCGACGGCGGCTGCACCTCTGCCGGCTGCTGATCGAGGCGCCGAATGTGCTGCTGCTCGACGAGCCCACCAACGACCTGGACGTGCAGACCCTGAGCGTGCTCGAAGACTTCCTCGAAGACTTCCGCGGCTGCGTGGTGGTGGTCTCCCACGACCGCTACTTCCTCGACCGCACCGTGGACCGGCTGTTCTGCTTCGAGAACGGTGAGCTGCAGCGCTTCGAGGGCAACTACAGCGCCTATTTAGAAGCGAGCTCCGCCCGCCAGGCCGCACCCAAGAGCCCCAAGAATCCAGCCCCGGTAGCGCCCCAAGCCAGCAAAGCGCAAACGCGGCGGCGGAGCTTCAAGGAGAGTCGGGAGCTGGGCGAATTGGAGCTAAACCTGCCGGCCTGGGAGCAGCAGCGCCGTGAGCTGGAGCTGGCCCTGGCCAGTTCAGGCAGCGATTACGCCGCCCTTGAGGGACTCACCCAGGAGCTCGCCGCGTTAACGGAGCGCATCCATTGCGGCGAGGAGCGCTGGCTCGAACTCAGCGAGCTGGCGGGGTGAAACGGGGGGCCTAGCCAGGGCCGGCCGCACCGCAGAGGACCCTGGGCTCACATTGTTGCCAATCCAACACATCGCCAAAGCTCAGCTCCCGGCGCCATTGGCGCTGCTCAAAGAGGTAGCAAGTGCACCTTCGGGGCATCGATCAAGATCAGGCGCCCGTAAGGTGAGCCGCGATGAGCTCCGGTCTCAAGTGGCCGGTATCCGAATGAAAAGCATCGACGAGCACATCCAGAAAGACCAGAGCGAGATCGAGGCAGCCAAAGCAGCTGGCGACCTAGGCAAGGTCCGCCACTTGGAGGAAGAGCTCCAGGGTCTCAAGGAGTTCAAAGAGCACCATCCCGAGGACAGCCACGACCCAACCCCACTGGAAGTGTTCTGTGACCTGAACCCTTCTGCCCCCGAGTGCCGCGTCTACGACGACTGAATTGACTAGGGCTTAATTGCCTACGGCTGAACTGCCTAGGGCTGAACGATGCCGAGCTGCTGCCACACCGCGGCCAGCAGCTGCGGCAAATTTTTGGAGGCAGCAGCTGAAATAGCCAGAACGGGCAAGCCGCCACGGGCCTGCACCTGCTGGCTCACCTTCTCCACCAGCTCTTCAAGGCTGGCTGGATCGAGCAATTCGATCTTGTTGAGCACCACCAGGCGGGGCCTCTGGTCGAGCCCATGGCCGTAGGCCGTGAGCTCCCCCTCGACCACGTTCAAGTCGGCGACCACATCCTCCGCGCTGGAATCGATCAGGTGGATCAGCAGCCGGGTGCGCTCGATGTGGCGTAGGAAGTCGTGCCCCAGCCCTGCCCCCTGGGCCGCTCCAGCGATCAAACCAGGAATGTCAGCAAAGACGGTGCCATCACCACTGGGCCGGCGCACCACCCCCAGGTTGGGCACCAGGGTGGTGAAGGGGTAATCGGCGATCTTGGGCCGAGCTGCCGAAAGCACCGAAATCAAGGTGCTCTTGCCGGCATTGGGCAAACCGATGATGCCAACTTCAGCCAGCAGCTTGAGCTCCAGCTGCAGCAGCCACTCCTCTCCCTCCCTGCCCTCGGTGAACTTCTCCGGGGCCCGGTTGCGGTTGCTGAGGTAGTGGGCATTGCCCAGGCCGCCGCGGCCGCCAAAGGCCACCAGTAGCTCCTCACCTGCATCGGTGAGATCGCCTAGCAAAATTGAGGTTCGGGCATCGCGCACCACGGTGCCGCAGGGCACCTTGATCACCAGATGGTTGCCGCTGGCACCGGTGCAGCGATTGGGACCGCCCCGGCGACCATCGACCGCCAAAAACTGCCGCTTGTACTTGAAATCCAGCAGGGTCTGGAGGTTGGCGTCAGCCACCAGCAGCACGTCGGCACCACGGCCGCCATCGCCGCCGGAAGGGCCGCCTGCTGGCACATATTTCTCGCGGCGAAACGCCACGATTCCGTCGCCGCCTCGGCCGGCCTTGACCGTTACGCGGGCTTGATCGATGAATTGCATTGGAACAAACCTAGGATCGCGCCGTCTGAAGGCCCGTCTTGGCAGAGGTTCGCTTCCAGCAGGTCAGCAAGACCTACCCACCCCGGCGCGGTGGTGATCCGGTGCAGGTGCTGCGCCAGCTGGATCTACAGATTCATGATGGCGAATTTTTGGTGTTGGTTGGGCCCTCAGGCTGCGGCAAAAGCACCCTGCTGCGTTTACTGGCTGGCCTAGAGCAGCCCAGCCAGGGGGAGATCTTCGTGGGCAATCGGCCGGTGAGCTCGCTGCGCCCAGCCCAACGGGACGTAGCCATGGTGTTCCAGAGCTATGCGCTCTATCCCCATCTCACGGTGGCCGGCAACATCGGCTTCGGCCTGCGCCGCAGCCGCAACCGCACGGCCCTTGAGCAGCTTCAAGACAGCCTGCATTTGGCCACCAGGCGGCTGCCAGGGCCCTTGCGGCTGCGCTCACGGCGGGAGGAGCGCATCGACCAGCGCATCGCCGAGGTAGCGGAAACCCTGGAGCTCGACCAGCTACTCGATCGGCTGCCCAAGGAGCTTTCCGGCGGCCAGAAGCAGCGGGTTGCCCTGGGCCGGGCCATCGCCCGGGCGCCGGCAGTGTTTTTGATGGACGAACCGCTCAGCAACCTCGACGCCAAGCTGCGCACCGGCACCCGCACCCAAATCGTTGAGCTGCAGCGACGCCTGGGCACCACCACCCTGTATGTCACCCACGACCAGGTGGAGGCCATGACCATGGGGCACCGGATCGCCGTGCTCAATGCTGGAAGGCTGCAGCAGCTCGGCACACCGATGCAGCTCTATCAGTGGCCCGCCAATTTGTTTGTAGCCCAGTTCATCGGCAGCCCGCCCATGAATCTGCTTCCGGTAACCGCGATAGGTGCGGGCCAGGTGCAGCTGGGCGGCCGCAAGCTGGCGGTTGAAGGTCCCCTCGCCGAGGTGCTGGCATCACGGGCAGGGGAGGCGCTCACTGGCGGACTGCGGCCCGAGCACTTCCAGCTAGCTCCCGCCACCAACCGCAACCTGCGGGCCGAGGTGAGCCATGGCGAAGCCCTGGGCAACGAACAACTGCTCACCTGCCGCCTGGAGGAGGGCGGTCACCTGGTGCAGGTGCGGGTCGGCCCTGAAACAATCCTGCCGCCGGGGGCCAGCCTGAACCTCGATATTGATCCCCGAGGCTGGCGCCTGTTTGATGCCAGCGGCGAGGCCCTGCCCCTGCTCCCTGAGCCCGCAAGCCTGGAGCCGACCCTGCCCTATTTCACGTAAATCACGCTGCAGCCAGCCCCGCCGTCGCCCTGCTCGGCGTCACTCACCCGCTCCACGTAGGGCACCGTTGCCAACCAGGCCCGCAGGCCGCGCTTGAGTTTGCCCGTGCCGATGCCGTGGATCACCCACACGGGACCATTGGCGGCGCGCAGCCGCTCCTCCAAGGCCGCTTCGGCTTCATGCACCCGCAAGCCGCGCACATCAACGGTGTTGCGCTCGGAGCGCACATCCGGGCCCGGGCCCCCCAGCCCCCGCTGACCCTTCACCTGCACCCGCACCTCAGGGGGTGAGGGTTTTTCGCCATGCAGCCCCTCGATACCGGCCAGCTCCAGGGTTAGCCGCATCACCCCACAGCGCACCGTGAGTTCCCGGCCGTCATCAGCGATGGAGAGCACCTCAGCGGCCTTGCCCAGCGACAACAGCCGCACCCGATCACCAACGGCGGGCATCCAGCCCCGGTGCTCGCGCCGCTCCGGGGTGGGGAGGTGCTGCTGCTCAAGCGATTTTAGCCGCTGGCCGGCCTGGCGTGCTGTTTCGCCTAGGGCGGCGCTACTAACCTCGCCCCCATCGCGCCCCTGGCGCAGCCTCCTGATGATGCGCTTCACCTCGTTCTGTCCCTGACGAATCGAGCGCTCCAACTGCTGGCGCCGCTGTTCCTGTAGCTCGGCGCTCTGCTGGGTCTGCTGTTGCCAGCGCAGCAGCAACTCCTCGTGCAACAGCTCGGTGCGGGCCAGTAGGGCGGCTGCCTCCTCGGCGGCCTCCTGCTGGCGTTGACGCTGATTTTCCAGGCCGGCGATCACCTGGTTCACCTCGCCCTCGCCGAGGGGCTCCAGCTGGGCGGCGGCGAGCTCCAGCACCGGCTCCCCCAGCCCCAGCCGGCGGGCAATCGCCAGGGCGTTGCTGCGCCCCGGGATACCCCACTGCAGCCGGTAGGTGGGCGAGAGGGTGTCCACATCGAAGGCCACCGAAGCGTTCTCGAAGCGTGGGTCGGCGTATTTGAGCGCCTTGAGCTCACCAAAGTGGGTAGTAGCGATCGTGAGCCGGGCCCGATCGGCCAGGTGCTTGAGCAAAGCCGTGGCCAGGGCCGAACCCTCAAGGGGATCGGTGCCAGCCCCCACCTCATCGAGCAGCACCAGGGAGGCGCCGCCAGCCGCGCCAGACCCCGGAAGAGCTTCGAGGATGCGGGCGATGCGGCGGATGTGGCCGCTGAAGGTGGAGAGGTTTTGTTGCAGCGATTGCTCATCGCCGATGTCAGCCAGCACCTGGCTGCACCAGGGCAGCCGCGGCGTGCCGCTGCAGGGCAAAAACAGGCCAGCCCGAGCCATAAGAGCCGCCAAGCCGACGCTTTTGAGAGTCACGGTTTTACCGCCGGTGTTGGGGCCGGTGATCGCCACCACCCGCAGCTCCGCTGCCACCAGCAGGCTCACGGGCACCACCGCATGGCCGCCCTGACGCCGCTGCTGCCAAAGCAGCAGGGGGTGGCGCAGCTCACGCAGCTCGAAGGGCGCGCTGGGGTCGTCTGCCAGCTCCGGGCGTACCGCCCCTAACCATTGGCCGTAGCGCGCCCGGGCCACCCCCGCATCCAGACGCACCAGCACCTGCTGGAGTGCGGCCAGAGCTTCAGCCTCCTCGCCCACCTGGGCGCTCAGGTCCGTCAGCACGGCCCGCTCCAGTTCCCGCTCGCGCCCCTCCAGGTCGCGTATGCGATTGCCCAGGGCAATCACCGCCTGGGGTTCGATAAACACCGTTTGTCCCGAAGCCGAGCTGTCGTGCACCAGCCCTGGCAACTGAGCGGCAGCGCCAGCCTTCACAGCCAGGACGGGACGGCCGTTGCGCTCCGAGATCACCGTGTCCTGGAGCATGGCGCCGCAGCGGCGCATCAGCTCCTGCAGTCGATCACGCCGATCTGAGCGGGCCCCAAGCAGCTGGCGCCGCAATCCCTCCAGGGGCGGACTGGCCCGATCCGCCACCCGGCCGCCCTCTTCAAGGCAAAAATGCAGCCGCTGCTCCAGCTCCGGCAGGGTGCGCAGCTCGGCCACCAGGGCCGTACAGACGGGCCGCAGCTGGGGATCGTCGATCTGGCGCCGGAGCCGGCGGGCCGCAGCCAGGGTGGTGGCCAGGGCCAACAACTCCTCGCCCGGAGCCGTGCCGCCCTTGGCGCAGAGGGTCACCAGCGCCGCGATATCGGCAACTCCCTGAAAACTCAATCCCCCCTCCAGCAGCCCGTCGAGGCCAAGCAGCTCGGTGGTTTCAGCGAGCAAGCGGCGGCTGGCAGCGAGGCAAGCGGGCAGGGCCAGCTCCAGGCAGGCACAGCGGCCTGGAGCTGTGCTGGCGAAGCTGGCCAGCTGCTCTGCGAGCCGCGGCCACTCGAGCAGCTCCAGGGCCTCCTGCTGAATTGGGGCCAATGGGGGGGCAGTGACGTCGTTCACCCGGGCAGGTTGGAGGGGATGCCGCCAGGGGGCTCGTAGAGCATCTCTAGCCAGTTGCCTTCCGGGTCTTGTAGGTAGAAGCTGGCAGTTCCGTCACGGTGGTCATGCACTGGGCCGCAGGAGCGGCCTGCCGCCACAAGCTGAGCGTGCACCGCATCCACCTCTGAGCGGTCGCGGAAATGGAAAGCAAAATGGGGCCCGGCAGCTTTGTAACTAGGGCTGAGCAGGGCCAAGCCCGTGCCGGCCCCAGGCCACTGCAAATAGGCCCAATCGGGGGCATCCCAGCAGAGCTCCAGGCCCAGGGAAACATAAAAGGCCTTGGCCCGCTCCATGTCCTGCACCCGCAGTGCCACATGGCCAAGGTGATGAACAGCAGCAGGAGCCATGGCAACTGAACCGGGTGAGTTCATTGTGGGTTACAGAACCGGATCTTGAGGATCTGATCGAGCTTCACCACCAACATCAGCCAGGCGGTGCCAGCCAGGGTGAGAAGGGGATAGGCGAGCGTGGGTGCAGGAATTACGAAGGGAAGCAGGGCCAAACCGAAAGCCGGAGCACATCGGAGGCGAGCCAACCTGAGCAGCAGCGCAGTAACCAAAACAGCCAAAAACGCAGCTAACGGACTCACTCCCAGAGCCAGCACTAATGCAATTCCAGCCACCGCCGCTCCAGCAGTAACCGCCAGCACGGCAAAGAAGCGGCCTTGCCAGGGACACTCATCAGCATGGGCCAACATCTCCCAGGCAATCACCAGCAAAGGGGGATACAAAACCAATTGGGATCCCAGCAACTGAACCATTACCAGAGCTCCCAGCAAGAAAACAGCCAAAGGCAGCAGCCAGGGAACCCTCTCCAACCAAGACTTGGGTGCAACCAAAGTTGAGATAGTTGGAACCAATGGGGAAACTTGAGCCCGAGCCGGAAGCGGCATCAAGTGAGAGCGAAGCATGACGATTAGGGCCAACCCACCTGTGCCCACCAAAATCGCCACCGGGTAAAAAAAACTCGTAATTCCCAGCACCAATGGCAATACCCCGGCTGAAATTGCGGGAATAACAGGCGAGCGCAGAAGCCGGATCACAAGCAAACAGATTGCCAGATCCAATATCAGCGCGGTGGGGCCATAGGGCAGGGTGCGGGTGAGCAGCACCCCAGGTACAGCAGTAAGCACCGGTGTCAGGGCCAGAAGCTTGGGGGATCGGGCCCAGCTACTGAGAGGATCGGCAAACACAACAGAGGCGAGCGCCCCCAGCTCTGGAAACAACAAATAACTGATGCCACTAGCCCTGGCCAGTGCAGCCATCAAAGCGATGTAACTAGCTGTAGCCAGATAAGGCCAAATCCAAAAATATCGGGAAATAATAAAATTACCCCTGGCGCAGCCACTGCGCAGCATCACAGGCGTGATAGGTGAGGATTAGATTGGCCCCAGCCCGCTTAAAGCACAGCAGGGTTTCCAGCACCACGGCCCGCTCGTCGATCCAGCCCTTTTCAGCGGCGGCCTTCACCATGGCGTATTCACCGCTTACGTTGTAAGCCGCAATTGGCAGCTCCGTTTCGCCGCGCAGACGGTAGATGATGTCTAAATAGGCAAGGCCAGGCTTCACCATCAAAATGTCAGCCCCCTCCTGTTCATCGAGCAGGGCTTCGGTGAGCGCTTCACGTCCATTGGACGGATCCATTTGATAGGTTGATTTATCATTCGGGATAGGCTTGCCCGCGCCAACCCGAGGAGCTGAATCAAGAGCTTCGCGGAAGGGACCGTAATAAGCAGAAGAGTATTTAGCTGTATAGCTAATGATACCGATATGCTCAAACCCCTCCTCATCGAGGGCTTCACGGATAGCCCCAACTCGTCCATCCATCATGTCGCTGGGGCCAATCAGATCCGCCCCGGCCCGAGCTTGGGCAACGGCCTGACGGCAGAGGATCGCCACGGTTTCATCGTTGAGCACTACCCCTTCCTCGCTAACGATGCCGTCATGGCCGTCACAGGAGTAGGGATCGAGGGCCACGTCCGTCATGATCGCCATCTCGGGGTGCACCTCCTTAAGCCGGCGAATAGCTCGGGGTATCAGGCCACCTTCGTTGAAACATTCAGCACCGTCTTCGGTTTTAAGGCCATCGGCCACCTTGGGAAACAGCACAACGCAACGAATGCCCAAATCCCAAGCGCGGCCCACCTCCTGCACCAACCCTTCGAGGCTCCAGCGCATCGCCCCAGGCATGGCCCCGATCGGCTCGTTGGTGGCGCCCTCATGCACGAAGAGCGGGTAGATGAAATCGGCTGCGCTGAGGTGGTGCTCCCGCACCATCGCCCGCAGGGCCGGGGTACGGCGCAGGCGGCGGGGACGGTAGGTGAGCTCCATGGCTGCGATCTGGCTGGGGTGGATCCTAGAGACGGGCCGCCTGGATCCAACCGGCGCGGGGATCGGCGCTGCGGGCTGCCCGCAGCTGCTCCAGCAACTGGCGCTCCTCAGCGCTTAGCTGGTCGGGCAACTTGAGTACCGGCGTAAGCAGCAGATCGCCGCGGCCATCCTTGAGGGGCCAGCCCTTGCCCTTGAGCCGCAGGCTGCGCCCCAGGGTCATGCCGGGCGGCACCCGCACGGAGGCCTCGCCATCGGGGGTAGCCACCCGCACCTCGCCGCCAAGAGCCAGCTCATCGAGGCTGAGGGGCAGCTCAGCCCGCAGCTGGTCGCCGTCCAGCTTCCACACCGGATGCTCCTGCAGCTGCAGGTTGAGGTAGAGGTCACCCCGGCGCCCGGTGCCGGGCTGCAGGTTGCCCTTGCCCTTGAGCCGCAGGCGGCTGCCGTGTTTCACGCCGGGCGGAATGCGCACCTGCACCCGCTCGTCGTTCACCGCCAAGGTGCGTTCGGAGCCGCGGAAGGCATCGGCGAAGGAGAGGCTGATGCTGGCTTCGGCATCGAGATTGATCGGGGCGCTGCGGCCACCGCCGGGCATACCGCCAGCAAAGCCACCAGGGAAGCCTGAACTGAAACCAAAACCGCCCGGGGCGCCGCCGGGGGAGGGGCCGCCAAACCGACCTAGAAGGTCGTTGATGAAGTCGTCGAAGTTGCCATAGCGGCCGAAATCAACGTCAACGCCGCCACTGGCCGAGCCACCGCCCGCCTGGCTCCAGTACTGGCCAAATTGCTCGTAGCGCCGGCGTTTATCAGGATCGGAGAGAACTTCATAGGCCTCGCTCACCTCCTTGAACTTGGCCTCAGCCCCCGCATCACCGGGGTTTACGTCAGGGTGGTACTGACGGGCCAGCTTGCGAAAGGCACGCTTGATGGCGTCGGCATCAGCGCCACGCTCCACCCCGAGCACGTTGAAATAATCCCGATAGCCGTTTGCGCTCATCGCAGTTCTGGCGTCAACGGCTCTAGAGGCTCCACTCTCTCAGCCAATAGCAGTCATCCCACTGCGCACCAGGGTGCGGAAGGCCGAACGGAGGCTGAAGCGGAGCTGTTGCGGCCTTGAGGCAAATGGCTAAGCGAATGCGAAGGCCTTCAGCGGCCCAGACGCATCGCTTAAGATGAGCATATATATGCGTCCCCCCCCGCAATGGCAGTCAGCCCTTCTTTCCTAAATTACAAACTTGACAGCGACGATCTTGATGATCATTACAGCAAGAGCTCTGAATATATTTCCTTTAGCGATGACGAGGAAGATGACTCAGATGATGACGATTCAGATGACAATGATTCGTCTGATGATTCAGAATACGACGATGATTCAGACGATGACGACTCAGATGATGATGACGACTTAGACGACGATTCCAGCAGCGACGACTCAGATGATGATGACGACTTAGACGACGATTCCAGCAGCGACGATTCAAACGACGACTACAGCCGCTACTCAGGATTTAGCGTAGTGGAGCAAAAATCCGACGCAGATACAATAACCAATTTCAATGCCTCCAAGGACAAAATTAAATTATCTTTTGATTTTGACGATGATATTGATTTCAAATTCACCGATTCCCGCCGAGAATTCCGGCAAGCATCATCCAGAAAGTTTGAAATTATTTTCAACGACAAAAACGATGGGCTTTATTTTAACGACAACGGAAGGCGCGATGGCCTTGGCGAGGATGGCGGACTAATTGCCCTAATAGTTAATTTGACCGGACGCCTGTCTGACGATAATTTTATCACCTAAAACCGTTTCTCGAAATTCTAATTATATTAGAGCTAGCGAGAAACGCTTGTCCGTTCCAATAGGGGGGTTTGCTAACAATTCAATACCCCCCTTTCTCTTGGAACTACACTTCTTCCATCTCATTTGATGTGAAATGTCTCGGCTTGGCTCCCTGCGCTCCGGCCTGCTTATCGCCCTGAGCACGGTGCTGGTTGGCTTTACGGCCACTGCAAGCGCCGAAAGCGGAGCCACCTCCACCGGCAGCTCCACCACTGCCACCTTGGGCGAAGCCCTTTCTGCTTCGACCCCGGAACAAAAAGCGCTCAGCGCCCATCTGAGCGCCAAGGGAGCTGTTTTTTACGGCGCCTGGTGGTGCCCGGCCTGCTTCCAGCAAAAAAACCTTTTTGGCAAGGAAGGCGGCAATTCCCTCCCCTATGTGGAGTGCGACAAAACTGACGCTGGCCGTAGCCGCTGCATGGCCGCCCAGATACGGGCTTTCCCCACCTGGGACCTAGCGGGCAAGGAGCGCCGCGAAGGGGTACAAACAATTGAAGAGCTCAAAGTGTGGAGCGGCTTTAGCGGAGCTGCCAAACCAAACCAGCCTTGACCCCTACTCGCCTCTCAATATGTCTACCAATCTGCTGAAAGCCGCTTTAGTTGCCGCCGTCGTGCTGCCAGCCGGCAATGCCCTGGCCCAAGGATTGGCGCCCATGGTGGGGGCCAGCGCGATTCAAGGCACCCTCCAGGGCACCTCCACGCCTGCTTACACGGGCGTGCTCGATAAGGCGCGCAACACCGTTAACACCGCCAGCACCCAGCAGGCTGCAGCAGGTTCAGGCTCCAGCCGGGGGCCTTCCCCAGCTCCGCTCGCTGGCAGCTCAGCTCAAAACATGGCTAGCGGTTCGCCCAGCGGCGCTTCGGTAAACGGCCAGGCAATTCCGTTGTGCTCCCATGGCGGCCTTTGCCAGGGCGCAGTGATGCGGGCAATCGGACGGCCCTGAAGCAGCAGCCGAGCAAGCCCTCCGGCCCCTTGTGGATCTCTGAAGCGCAAGGCTCAGAACAATCCTGGGGTTCTTGGCTGGGAATCAGGTGCAAGGGGCTCGGGCGGCGTAGGGAATCTGAACCGCTGCTCGTCCCAGGCTGCCAACAGCGCCGCCAAGGCCACCAGCGCAACCAGGCCAATCCCCAAAGACAGACCTGGGCGCCTAAATCGGGAGCGCCGCTGACGCTGGGGCGTCTGGGCTGCCCCCAGCGGCCTGGCACAACGGCCACACACCAGGCGACCAGCCAGGCTGCGATCCGCCTTAACCGACCAACTGCCGCAGTGGGGACAGGCCATCGCTCCGGCGAGCTGCAATGGGAAGGCCCCTTCCAGGGCCCATGGGTCAATTGGGTGATAAGGCTGACCTCACCCCATCTCCCTTACAGGGTCAGGCTGCCACAGGGGCGGTCTGACGGGAGAAACGAACGATGTTGTTCGCTGTTACGTGTTTGCTCTTACCGAGCAGGCTTCAGTCACCCTCCTTATACCCCGTCGAAACCATTGCAGCCCCGTTAAGTGGAGCTGAGCGGAATCGAACCGCTGTCCGAAGCACTGGTGTGAGCCACCTAGTCCGGCCGAAACCGGACTGGTTCATTGTGGCAGCAAGCAAGGGCAGACTCAGGGGTGGGCATCACCGAACCAAACAGCACATCAATCAGCGGCATAGCGGTTGTGCCACCGGGCCTCGAAGACGCCGCGGCGGCTGAGCTCACGGCCTTGGGTTGCCAAGCCGTAGCACGCCTACGCCGGGCCGTGCGCTTCCAAACAGACCTGGCTGGCTACTACCGGCTGCACCTGCAAGCCCGCCTGCCCTTCCGGCTCCTGCTTGAACTGGCTCACTTCCCCTGCCGCAGCAAAGACGAGCTCTACGACGGTGTGCAGCGCGCCGTCGATTGGAGCCGCTGGCTACCTCCTGGTGCCACCTTCCGGGTCGATGCCACCGGCAGCGCCCCTGGCCTCAACCACAGTCACTACAGCGCCCTGCAGGTCAAAAATGCCCTGGTGGATCTGCAGCGTCAGCAGTGGGGCGCCCGCTCCTCCGTTGACCTCGAGGATCCCGACCTCTCCATCCACCTGCACCTCGGCGGCGGCGAAGCAGCCCTGAGCCTCGATGGCAGCGGCGGCAGCCTGCACCGCCGCGGCTACCGGGCCGCCATGGGCCTGGCCCCGCTCAAGGAAAACCTCGCCGCCGGCCTGATCGCCCTCACCGGCTGGGATGGCTCGGTGCCCCTGGCCGATCCCCTTTGCGGCTCCGGCACCCTGCTGATTGAGGCGGCCTGCATGGCCCTAGGCCGGGCGCCAGGTCTGGGCCGCCACTTCGCCCTGGAGCGCTGGCCAAAGTTCGACTCCCAGCTCTGGCAGCAAGAGCGCCAAGCGGCCAGCGCCCTAGCCCTAGAGACGCTCCCCAGCGGAGAACCCCTGGCGCCGATCGTTGGCAGGGAGCAGGATCCCGGCGTGCTTGATCAAGCCCACAGCAACGCTGAGGCTGCCGGCATCGCAAGTGCCCTGGAACTGAGCCTGGGCGACTGCCGCGACTTCATGCCTCCGCCAGGGCCGGGGATCTTGGTGTGCAACCCGCCCTATGGCGAGCGCATCGGCGAGCGTGAGGCACTGGAGCCTCTCTACGCCGACCTGGGCCGCATGGTGAAGGAGCGTTGCGGCGGCTGGAGCCTGTGGCTGCTCAGCGGCAACCCGGAGCTCACCGGCGCCCTCAAGATGAAGGCCAGCCGCCGCATCCCAATCAGCAATGGAGGCATTGACTGCCGCTGGCTGCACTACGAGGTGCGCTAACGACCCAAGATTGCGCGAGTGGTTTTGCTTAGGCCGGCGGTGGTTTCCGGCAGGTAGGGGCCCTTGAGCAGCTGGCCGCCCACCCGCAGAAAAATCCCAGCCAGCACGAGATTCAGGGCCGCCACAGCCAAAGCAGCATGGATCCAGCTCAGCCCCTGGGCTGCGTGCAGCCCCAGCAGCAAAGCCAGCTCGGCGCCGATGAGGGCCAGCAGCAGCAGGGCTAGGCCGCCGCTGAGCAGCAAGGCCCCACTGATCAAGCGCCGCTTCTCCCGATCCACCTCCTGCAGAGCGATACGCACGTGCAGGTCCATAACCGAAGTCAGCAGGGCGCCAACCCGGCCCGCCGCCACCCGGGCCGGGCCGGGCGAGTTTTGGTCCGTCATGACGAACGCCGGCCCGAGGCAAGCAGCAAACCGAGCAGCACCCCGACGCCGGTGGCGATGCCAATCGCCATCAGTGGACGCTCCCGCACCGGCTTCTCAATGCGAGGCCGCAAGGTGGTGTTGAGCTCATCGAGCAGGTTTTCCAGCTGAGCCTCCAAGGGCGCCAGGTTGTCCGCCAGGCGACTGGTCTGGTCCCCCGCCACCTCGAGGAGGTCGAGCAGCTGGTCCTTGACCGCACTAGCGGTGCGGCCGGTCTGGCTGGAAATCACCTCAACCACTTCATCAAAACTGCCCCGAGTGGCCTCCAGGGTCTGGCGGGCAACCGCCGGCCACTCCCGCTGAATGGTGGGGATCAGGGTCTCAAAACGGTCGCGGAAGCCCTCGGGGCTGGCGGCGCGGGGAGGCGTTTCGGCGTTCATGGCAGTTCTGCGGTCATGGGGACAGGGGGCGACTGCGAAGCTCAGTCCTCAAGGTAAGGAGGGGGTTGAGCTTTCGAAAGCCTCCGCTACATTTCTGCTGCTCGGCGCACGGGCCTGTTGGTTCACATCAATCAGGTCGAGCTCACCCACTTCAAGTCCTTTGGCGGCTCGATCACGATCCCGCTGCAAGAAGGTTTCACGGTGGTCACGGGCCCCAACGGCTCCGGCAAGAGCAACATCCTTGATGCGGTGTTGTTTTGTCTGGGCCTGGCCAGCAGCCGCGGCATGCGGGCAGATCGTCTGCCCGATCTAATCAACAGCGCCATGCTGCGCGAGGGCAAGGTCGCCGAAACCTCGGTGAGCGTGCGCTTTGACCTCAGTGAGTGGCAACCCGACCAGGCCGAAGCTGGCCTGGAGCCGCCAGAAGAAGGGCCCTGGATCAAGCCAGGTCAACAGGAGTGGACCGTTAGCCGGCGCCTGCGGGTTGCCCCCGGCGGCACCTACGCCAGCAGCTTCAGCGCCGATGGGGTGAATTGCAATCTGCAGCAGCTCCAGAGCCAGCTGCGGCGCCTACGGGTGGATCCTGAAGGCAGCAATGTGGTCATGCAGGGTGACGTCACCCGCATCGTCTCGATGAGCGCCCGGGACCGGCGCGGCATCATCGACGAGCTGGCTGGTGTCGCCCTATTCGACAGCCGTATCGAACAGAGCCGCGGCAAGCTTGACGAGGTGCAGGAGCGTCAGGAGCGCTGCTCAATCGTGCAGCAGGAGCTGCTCAGCTCCCGCCTGAAACTTGAGCGCGACTGCGCCAAGGCCCGCACCTATCAAGACTTGCGCCAGCGCCACCACAACGGCCGCCTGCAGGAGCAGGTGCTGGCCTTTGAAGCAGCCCAGGCGAACCAGGCTGCCCTGCTGCAACGCAGCGCCAGCCTCGCCAGTCAGCAACTGGCTGAACGTGAGGAGATCAGCGAGGGCGAAACGGGCCTGGCTGCTGCCGCCACCGCGCTCGAGCAACTCCAAGCTGAGGTAAAAGCCCTCGGTGAAGACCAGCTGATCGCCGTGCAAGCCGAGCTGGCAGGCCTCGAGGCCAGTGGCCGCGAACTAACCCGCCAGGCAGGCAAACACAAGCTCGATGCCGAGGCCCTGCAACGCCAGCGCCACGAGCTGGCCCGCACTCAGGGCGAGCTGCGCCAGCAGCAGCAGGCCCTCGAGGCCAGTTCGGACCAAGCCGCTCTCAACGACGCCGACGCCGGCTGCCGCGATGCCGAAGCCGCCGTAGAGCTGTCGCGCCGCCGGCTGGGCGAGGTGGCGGGGCGCTCCGGCAGCTGGTTGGAAGAACAGCAGCAGCGCAGCCGCGCCCGCCAGCAGCTGGGCGAGCAGATCAGCCCCCTGGAGGCCGAGCGTCAGCAATTACAGGAGCGACTGCGGCAGCACCAGGAGCGCCTGGCCGAGCTCGGCGCCGAAGAGCAGCAGGAAGGGGCCAGCCATCGCAGTGCCCAGCAGCAACTGGAGGCCACCGAAAGCAGCTGGCAGCAGGTGCTGGAGGCCACCCGAGCGGAGCAGCAGCAGGTGCAGGAGCTAGCCGAAGCATTGGCCCTGCAGCAGCGCACCCGCAGCCGCCTTGAGCAGGAGCAAACCCAGCTCGAGCGCGAGATCGCCCGGCTAGACAGCCGCCGCGAAACCCTGCAGGAAAGCCGCGGTACCGGAGCCCTGCGGGTGCTGCTGGAGGCCGGCCTGGACGGCATCCACGGGCCGGTGGCCCAGCTCGGCGAAGTGGAGGAGCGGGTGCGCTTGGCGCTGGAAGTGGCCGCCGGGGGGCGCCTCGGCCAGGTGGTGGTCGACGACGACCGCATCGCCGCCCGGGCGATCGAGCTGCTCAAAACCCGCCGGGCAGGCCGGCTCACCTTCCTGCCGCTCAACAAGATTCGGGGGGGCTCCGGTGGCGGCTCCAGTGGTAGTGGCGGAGCCGCACTGCAACGCGGTGGGCCTGCAAGCGGTGGGCTGGTGGGCAAGGCGGTGGATCTGGTGGGTTACGAGCCCGTTTACGCCGAGGTGTTCCGCTACGTCTTCGGCGACACCCTGGTGTTCGACAGCCTGGCCAATGCCAGACGCGAACTGGGCCGCTGCCGGGCCGTGACCCTCGACGGCGAACTGCTGGAGAAGAGCGGCGCCATGACCGGCGGCAGCCTGCAACAGCGGGGCAGCCAGCTCAGCTTCGGCCGCAGCCAGGACGGCGACGAAGCCGCACCCCTGCGCCAGCGCTTGCTGGAGCTGGGCGAGAGCCTGCTGGCCTGCCGCCGCAAGGAAGCCGAGCTGGGCCAGCAGCTCGAAGCCCTGCGCCCCCGGCTGCTCGCACACCAGCAGCGCCAGGCGGGCCTGGAGGCCGAGCGCAGCGCCGCCCAGCGGGCCCTAGCCCCCCAACTGCAACGCCAGCAGCAGCTGGGCAGCCGCCTAGGCCAACTGCAGGAGGCCTTGCAGAGCGATCTGCAGCGCCAGCAGCAACTTGATTCCCTGCTGTTGCCCCTGCAGCAACAACGCATCGCCTTGGAAGAGGCCGAGGCTGCGGTGCAATCCTCCGGTGATGCGGCCCGCTGGCAGGGGCTGCAGAGCGAGCTGGAGGCAGCCGACACGGCCCTGGCCGCGGCCCGCAGCCTGCGTGATGGGCTGCTGGCGGCCCGGCGCGAACGGGCCCTGAGCGCCGAGCGCCTCAGCAACCAGCTCGAGGCCCTGAGCGCCGATGAACAGCGGCTGGTGGCCGCTGTGAACACCCTGGTGGAGGAGCGCGCTCGCTGGAAAGAGCAGCACCAGGCGGATCAGGAGCGGCGCAGCACCTTGGCAGCCGAGCAACAGCTGCTGCAAACCCGCTTTGGCGAAAGCCGCCGCGCCCGCGATGCCGCCGAAGCCCAGCTGGCCGCCCAGCGCCAGGCCCTGCAACAGCGCCAATGGGAACTGCAACGCCTCGGCGAGGAGATCGAATCGCTGGCCGAACAGCAGCGTGGCGACCAGCTGCGCCTGGCCCAACTCGAGCGGGAGCTGCCCGAGCCCCTGCCGGAGATCCCCGAGGAGGTGCGGGAGGCGGGTCTGGAGGCCCTGCAGGCAGAGCTGCGCAGCCTGCAGGCCCGGATGGAAGCCCTCGAACCGGTGAACATGCTCGCCCTTGAGGAGCTTGAGCAGCTCGAAACCCGCTTGGCGGAATTGGAGGAGCGGCTCGAAGTGCTCAGCAAGGAGCGCGAAGAGCTGCTGCTACGCATCGAAACCGTGGCCACCCTGCGCCAGGAGGCCTTCCTTGAAGCCTTCACAGCCGTGGATGGCCATTTCCGCACAATCTTTGAAGGGCTGTCCGACGGCGAGGGGCACCTGCAACTGGAAAACCCGGAAGCACCCCTTGAAGGTGGCCTCACCTTGGTGGCCCACCCCAAGGGCAAGGCGGTGCGGCGTCTCAACTCCATGAGTGGCGGCGAGAAATCGCTCACGGCGCTGAGCTTCCTGTTTGCCCTGCAGCGCTTCCGGCCTTCGCCCTTCTATGCATTAGATGAAGTCGACAGCTTTCTCGACGGCGTCAACGTGGAGCGCCTCGCCGCCCTGATTGCCGGCCAGGCAGACCAGGCCCAATTCATGGTGGTGAGCCACCGGCGCCCAATGATCGCCGCCGCCACCCGCACCATTGGCGTCACCCAGGCCCGGGGCGCCCACACCCAGGTGGTCGGGTTACCGCCCGCTGCCTGAGCCGCCCCTTCCCCAGCGGAGCAGGTGAGCCACAATGGGCCGACTGGGCCACGGGTACGACCCTTTCATTGACCTCCTCCATCCCCCCTTCCGCTGATCCCGGGGCAACGGCTGCCGCCCCAAGTGATCGCCTCTGGTTGCGCTCCGAGCTGATGGGCACCCAGGTGATCACCCGCGACACCGGCCGCCGGCTGGGCGTGGTGGGCGAGGTGGTGGTGGATATCGACCGGCGCGAAGTGGTGGCGCTGGGCCTGCGCGACAACCCTCTGACCCGCTTCCTGCCAGGCCTGCCGCGCTGGATGCCCCTAGACCGGATCCGCCAGGTGGGCGATGTAATCCTGGTGGATTCCGCCGATTCGCTGGCAGAGGGCTTCAACCCTGACCGTTACAGCAAGGTGATCAACTGCCAGGTGATCACCGAAGCGGGCGACCAGCTGGGCCGGGTGCTGGGCTTCAGCTTCGACATCGAAACCGGCGAGCTGGCCACCCTGGTGATCGGCGCCCTGGGAGTGCCCCTGCTGGGTGAAGGCGTGCTGAGCACCTGGGAACTCACCGTTGAAGAGATCGTCAGCAGCGGCCCGGATCGGATCATTGTTTACGAGGGCGCCGAAGACAAGCTCAAGCAGTTGGGCTCCGGGCTGCTGGAGAAGCTTGGTATTGGTGGGCCGAGCTGGGAGCAGGAGGAGCGAGATCGCTACCGCACCAGCATGGTGCCCGTGGAAAACCAACTGGCTGCAGGCCAGCCGGCAGTGCAGGAACAGCGCCGCATCCAGCCGGCAACTAGCCAGAGCTTCGAGCCCGATGAGGAGTTCGATTACGTCGAACTCGATGAGCAGCGCCAACGGGAACCCCTGCGCCAGCGCCGCTACCTCGACGAGGAGGAGAGCCGCTACGAGCAACTGCGTTACGAGGAATCACGTTACGAACAGCGTCCAGCTGAACCCAGTCGCCGCCCCCTGCAGGCCGAGCCCCAGCCCAGGCAGGCACGCCCCCTCGAGGCTCGACCTCTTGATGCTCGACCTCTCGAAGCTCGACCTCTCGAAGCTCGACCACTAGAGAGGCGGCCCGCCCCCACCCCCTACCGCGAACCCCTGGATGTGGAGGCTGAAGACCTGGCCAGCAACGACCTAGACGATCCCTGGTAAAAAACCCTCTCAGCTCGCCTTGAAGGCCAGGGAAGCCGAATTGACGCAGTGGCGCTGGCCGGTTGGGGCTGGGCCGTCGTTGAAGACGTGGCCAAGGTGGGCGTCGCAGTTAGCGCAGCGAATTTCTGTGCGCACCATGCCGTGGGCGTTATCGGTGTGGGTGCTAATGGCTGCTGCGCTTACCCCATCCCAGAAGCTGGGCCAGCCGGTACCGGAATCAAACTTGGTGGCGCTGCTGTAAAGCTCGGCATCGCAGCAGATGCAGTGGTAGCTGCCATTGCCCTTCTGGTTCCAGTAGGCGCCGCTGAAGGCACGCTCGGTGCCGCCCTGACGGGCAACCCGGAACTGCTCAGGCGTCAGCTGCTGGCGCCACTGCTCCTCGCTGGCCCCGCGGGCCAAGCCACTGTCGAGGCCGCAGGCTGAAGGGTCGGAAGAACTAGCAGCGTCGGCCATCGAACTCAGTCAAAAGGAGTCGCAAGCCTAGGCAGCTCAGTTGGGGGATTTCAGCGTAGGGGCACTCAGCTCAGGGGGCAGCAGCTCCTGCACCAGGGCCGCCAGGCTGGCCACAGCCCCCGGCTGGCCCCGCAGGCTGCGCAGATCGGCGCGCATCTGCTCCAGTCGCTCCGGTGCCGCCAGCCAGTCGGCGGCTTCGGCGGCGATGGCCTCAGGGGTGATCGCCCCAACCCGCTCCGGCACCACCAAGCGGCCAGCGGCAATGTTGGGCGAGGCCAGAAAGCCCCGGTGGCGCAGCCGCCAGGCCGTAATTAGCACCCCAAACAGCCAGCGCAGCAGGGGCAACCGCCCCAGCATTCCGGCCAGTCCATCCCAGGCCTGCATGACGTGCAGGTGCTGGGTTGGCACCAGCACCAGCATCGGCACGCCCAAAGCAGCCAGTTCGGCGGTGTTGGCACCCACGGTGGTGAGGGCCAGGGAGCACTGGCTCAAGCTGCCGTAAGCCGGATTCTCCCGAACCAACCGAATCCTGGTGCCAGCTGGGGTCTCCAGTAGATCCGGAGCCAGCAGACGGGGCTGACCCGACCGGTAGGTACGGGAGATCGGATTGGCCGGGCCAGCCTGAATCAGCAGCTCCTCCACCGCAGTGGTGGGCGCCAGGGGCAACAGAAAGCGACAGCCTGGACGGAGGGCCGCCAGCCGATCGGCCGTCTCCAGCAAAAACGGCATACCCACGCGCAACTTGGCCCGCTTCGAGCCCGGCAGCAGCGCCAACCACTCCCCTGCCGGCAAGGGCGCCTCGCTACGGGCCGACTCGGAGAGGTCTGCCATCAGGTCACCCACCACCGTGCAGCGGGATGCCCAACGCGGTGCCAACTGATCAGCAGCCAGGGGCCCCATGGCAGCGATGCGGTCGTTCCAGCGGGGCCAGCGGGCCACCCATTCCGCATAGGTGAGATGGCGGTAACCCAGCCGTGCCGAGAGCAGCACGGTCCAAAACTGATCACCCCCTAAAAACACCACCAGTCCCTGGCGGGGCCAGGGGCCAAACCGCTTGGGGCGCAGTAGCAGCGACCAAAATTGACGCGCCGGCACGATGCGCTCAAACAGGCCCCAGGCGGCGGCGGCTCGATGCTCCTGTCCCGTGCCGTTTGGGCAGGGCACAAGCAACAACTTGAGGCTGCAGGCTGCCGCAGGAACCTCAGGGCGTAGCGCCATCTGGCGATGCAGGCGCTGGGCGAGGGGCCTAACCCAAGTAGACAGCTCTCCGGGGCCGTTGCTGACAAGCACGATCGCTGCCGAGGGCCGGATCGATTCGGGCAAGGCCTGGATGGCTCGAATTAAGAAATGCGGATGACGAGACTTGAACTCGTAAGGCCGAAGCCACACGCCCCTCAAACGTGCGTGTCTACCAATTCCACCACATCCGCATGTGGTTCGGATCGCTGGGCGTTCCGGTGCGAGCAATATACCCATCGCCGGCACCAGAACCCTCTAGGGGAGCTGTCCAGGCAGCACTGATACAGTCCGCCTCAGCCCATATCAGCTGAGACGCCGCGGATGCCCATCGGCAAGCTGCTGATCGCCAACCGTGGCGAGATAGCCCTACGCATCCTGCGCACCTGCCGGGAGCTCGGCATTCCCACCGTCGCCGTCTACAGCACGGTGGACAAAAACGCCCTGCACGTGCAGCTCGCCGACGAAGCCGTATGCGTTGGCGAAGCGCCCAGCAGCAAGAGCTACCTCCACATCCCCAACATTTTGGCGGCGGCCACCTCCCGGGGTGCTGACGCAATTCACCCCGGCTACGGCTTCCTGGCCGAAAACGACCGCTTCGCCGAGATCTGCGCCGACCACGGCATCACTTTTGTGGGTCCCTCCCCCGAGGCCATCCGCTCGATGGGAGATAAGTCGACCGCTAAGGCCACCATGGAGCGGGTGGGGGTGCCCACCATCCCCGGTAGTGCCGGCTTGCTGGCCAGCCCGGAGGCGGCGGCGCGATTGGCCGAATCGATGGGCTACCCGGTGATGATCAAGGCCACCGCTGGCGGCGGCGGCCGCGGCATGCGCCTGGTGCCTGGGCCCGATCAACTCGAGAGCCTGTTCAAAGCGGCCCAGGGGGAAGCGGAGGCTGCCTTCGGCAACCCTGGCCTTTACATGGAGAAATTCATCGACCGGCCCCGGCACGTGGAAGTGCAGGTGCTGGCCGATCGCCACGGCAATGTGATCCACCTGGGCGAACGCGACTGCTCGATCCAGCGCCGCCACCAAAAGCTGCTGGAAGAGGCCCCCAGCGTGGCCATCAACGCCGACCTGCGCCGCCAGATGGGCGATGCCGCCGTGGCCGCCGCCCGCACCATTGGCTACGAGGGCGCCGGCACCGTGGAATTCCTGGTGGACCGCAGCGGGGCTTTCTATTTCATGGAAATGAATACCCGGATCCAGGTGGAACATCCGGTCACCGAGATGGTCACAGGGGTAGATCTGATCGCCGAACAGTTGCGTATTGCCGGTGGGGAGCCGATCTCGGTCACCCAAGACCAGATCAAGCTCTGCGGGCACGCCATCGAGGCGCGCATTAACGCTGAAGATCCCCGCCAAAACTTCCGGCCCGCCCCTGGCAAAATCACCGGCTGGCTACCTCCTGGCGGCCCCGGTGTGCGGGTCGATAGCCACGTGTACACCGGCTATGAGATCCCGCCCTTCTACGACTCCTTGATCGGCAAGGTGATCGTCTGGGGCACCGATCGCCCCCATGCCCTCAGACGGCTGCGCCGGGCCTTGTCGGAATGCGCGGTGACCGGCATTCCCACCACCATCGACTTTCACCTGCAACTGCTGGATCGCCCCGAATTCCAGGCGGGCGACGTACACACCAAATTTGTGGAGCAGGACATGCTTCCGCAGAAGGGCAGCTAAGCCGGATCTGAGTTCAGCCGATCCCGACGCTCTGGGCCCGAAACAACACCTGACTGACAAGCCCCTGCTGCCCCACCAAAATTTCTCGCACCAGGCTGAGCAGGCCCACCCACACCACCGGCGTCACATCCACGCCACCGATCGGTTTGATCAGCCGACGGGTGAGGGCAAGCAAGGGCTCGGTAGGGGCTCCGACCAGGCGCATCGCTCCGCGGCTCAGATCAATCTGGGGATACCAGGTGAGCACGATCCGAAACAGAAAAAGCAAGGTCCAAAGCGCCAGGCCAAAGGCCAGGGCCAAGTGCAAGCCGGACAACAACGGCAGCCAGGACTGGGGTAGGGAGGTGGCTGCCGTCACAAAGCTCTAAGTAGCTGGGCTCCCAGCGTAGGAAGCCGCCATCACTGCCTAGGATCGCGCCACGAATCAAGCCATAGAGCTGTTCCTGCCATGACGCCATCCCTGGCCAATTTCCTGACCAGCCTGCTTGCCGGCGCCGTGATCGTGGTGGTGCCCATCACAATCGGGCTGGTGCTGATCAGCCAAAACGATCAGCTTGATCGTCGCCTTTGAGCTTCCGGCACCTGAGTAACTCCAGGTCTCTGGCTGCTCGGGCTCACCTGCCTACACTGACGAGACGGACTGTCGGGTGAAAAACCGTGGTTAATGCCAGCCTGAATTGGGCCAGCATCGTGGGCATAGTGCTTGCGGTGGGCGGTGCACTGCTTTATTTCATGCGGAGCTTCAAGCCCGCCCTCGCCCGCGATTACGACGTCTTTTTCGCTGCGGTTGGCCTGCTCTGCGGCGGCATCCTGTTTTTTCAGGGGTGGCGCCTCGATCCAATCCTGCAATTTGGTCAGTTTCTGCTCGCCGGCACCACTGTCTTTTTCGCCTACGAAAGTGTGCGCCTGCGGGGTGTAACCACCGAGCAGGCACGCCGGTCGTCCTACTTCGACGACGACGAACCAATGCCTGAACCAGGCCCATACAGGCCGAGAATGGGTGGCCGCGCTTGGGTCGAGGCCTCTACAGATCGCTTTGATGAGCCCGAGCCGCTGAGACGCCGCATCCCCTCCCGCGGCGAAGTCGATGCGCCAGATGAGGAAGACTTTTACCGTGCACCCCGGCCCAGCAGTAGGGCCGCCATCCCGGAAAGGGCCGCCAGCCGCCGCCCTGCCCAAGAGGATTGGGCACCCCAAAGCTCTAGCCGGCCCAGTATCGATTTCGGTGCCCGCAGGCGTGATCGAGATGCCGCGGTAGAGCCCCGGCGCGGTAGCCGGCCGACAGCTGCTAGTGAGGCCATGCCCCGCTCCAGCCGCAGGCCCGGGCCACCAGCCCCAGCCCCAGCCCCAGAAGCACCTAGGAGCTCCAAGCCAGCGGGGGTGCCCCAGGGCTCACCGATCAGCCCAGCAACCCCTGCCAGCGGCAGAAGCAATCGGCCAGCGGCAAGCGATATCAGTGATGCGGACTTCACCCCAGTGAAACCCTCCAGTCGCCCCGAGCCCAGCCCCCGAGGCATTAGTCCCCGGGACAACAGCTCCCGCTTCGACGACTGAACCTTTTCGCCGCCAACAGATTGGTGCCCCTAGGGGTTTCTGCCATGCTGCTGACAACCCTGAGCTTTCTTGTCAGCGGCTGCTCCGGTGGAGCGTGGCTGGCCCGGCGCAGTGCTGGCCAGGTTGGGGTATTCAACGGCAACAGCCGCCAAGAACCCGCCCTCAGCGGCCAGGGACGATTTCTTGCCTCAGTGGTTGATCGGGGCGGCAGGGCCACCCTGCTTTTGCAGGAGCAGCCCAGCGGCCGAATCGTGCCCCTGCGCCATTTCCAAAACCACCAGCCCCACAGCTCCCCCTCCCTTAGCTGGAACGGTCGTTATGTGGCGGCCCTGGTGCAACAGGGCAACCAAAGACTGGCCTTGATCGAAGACCGAGCCAACGGCAACCTGCACCGGCTTCCCCTACCGACGGACCGCACTGCAGTTCGCCTCAGCCTGTCCCCGGAGGCACGCCAGCTGGCGGTGCAAGTTGCCCAGGCTGGCCAGTGGCGCGTGCAGCTGTTTGATCTGCGCAGCCTGCTTGAGCCAGACCTGCCCGGCGGCCTTGCCGTTCAGGGGGGCGGAGCCCAGCCCTCACCATGAGGAGCTCGCTTGCAAATAGAGCCATCGCAGCGGCAGCAACCGGCCTGCTACTGGGCGGCTGCCTTGCCCCCATGGCCCAGCCCATAGTGCCGCTCAACTCCCGGCTGGAAGCCATAGGTGCCAACCGGGATCCAGCCCTTTCAGGGCGCTGGCTGGCCCTAATCAGCGGCAGGGGCGGCCGCGAACAAGTGCTGCTGCTGGATCTGGAGCGCCAGCAGCCCATAGACCTGCCGGGCCTCAACCGGGCCGATGCCCAACCGGTGAGCGTCAGCGTCGACGCAGCAGGAGAGCGAATTGCCCTGGTGCGGCAGCTGGAGGGACGCACCGAGTTGGTGCTCTACAGGCGCTCCGTGCAGAGCCTGCAACCCATACCGATGGTCCCCAGCGGCGTTGCCCGCCAGGTGCAGCTGCAGGCCGATGGTCGCCAGCTAGCTGTGCAGGTGAGCAGGAGCGGGATCTGGCAGGTGGATCTGGTGCAAATTCCTTAGAGCACCAGACGCTCAAGGCACCAGGCCAGACCAGCGCAGAAACGTCTCGCCGCCCAGGACTTCGATCAGCAGCACGGCAATGAAGCCCACCATGGCAAAGCGACCATTCACCCGCTCGGCGTAGCCGCTCCAACCAAAGGCTGGCACGTCGCCGGTTGTTGCACTAATTGCTGCACTGGTTGTAGGACTGATTTCTGGGGTCTGGTCGGGGCTTGGTTCAGGCATGGGGTCAGGTAGGGGAACAGGGAGTGGATCAGGCGTGGCGGCCCACGTCATAGCCGGCCGCCGGTAGTAGCCGCCAGTTGCCGCTGCCATCGAGCTCCAGCACGGTGTCATGGAAGGCGGTGAGGGTGGGCCTATGACCGACGCTCACAAAAGCCATCTCCCGCTCAGCCAGCAGGGCATAAAGGTGACGCTCAGTTGCCACATCCAGGGCGCTGGTGGCCTCATCTAGAACAACAAAACTTGGTGAATTGAGCAGCAGGCGCGCAAAGGCCAAACGCTGCTGCTCGCCCAGGGAAAGCAGGCGAGGCCAATCCTGAATGATGTCGAGATCGGGGTAGCGCCCAACCAGCTCGGGCAGCCGCACCTGCTCCAAAACGTGGCGCAGCTGGTCGTCACTAAAGCGATCTGGCTGCAGCGGATAGCAAAGCTGCTCGCGCAGGCTGCCGAGCAGCATGTAGGGCTTCTGGGGAATGAACAGCAGATCTCCCTCGCTGGGCCGCTCCACCCGACCAGCAGCTGGGGGCCACAGCCCACTGACCATGCGCAAGAAAGAGGTTTTGCCGCAGCCCGATGGGCCTACAACCAGCAAACGTTGATGGCGATCCACCTCAACACTGAGGTCGCGAATCAAGATACGATTTGTGCGGGGTGGCACCAAATCGACATGGCTAACCAGAATCGAATTTCCACTGCTACCAGTGCTCGTTGCGGCCAACTGGGCTTCAAGCGCTGCAGTTTCAATGCCGATTGAATCAACCTTGCCCTGAAAACCCTCAAGCCGGCTAATAGAAGCCGAGAATGCCGCAAGACGGTCGATATTATTAACGATGTAACTCACCGAAAAGAGCACTTGACTGAAAGCAATACTTGCCTGGCCAAAGACTCCAAAATCAACATCTTTAGCGAAATAAATAGGAGCTATCACCAGCCAAGGCAGGAAGCGAGAAAAATAATCATAGGAGCGCTGAATCACACTAATGAGCGCCTCCCAAATAATCAGGCGATCATAATTTCGAATCGCCCCCTCTAGCCTTCTGCCTGCCTCACGGCCCTCCTGTTGCTCGCCCCGATAGAACGCAATAGATTCAGCGTTATCTCGAATATGAACCAATCCGTAGCGGAAATCAGCCTCCAGCTTGAGCTGTTGATAGTTCAAGCTCACCAGCTTCCGACTGGCAAATACAATTAGAGAAGTACCTCCTACTGAATAAGCAAGCAGCACCAAGGCAAGCTTGTCGCTGATAGTCCACAATACAATAATGAAACTGACGAAAGTGAGCAGGGCAGATATTATCTCAACCGTTACACTGAGGCTGGTGCCAGTAAAACTGGCTGCGTCTTGCGAAATGCGCTGATCAGGGTTGTCAATCTCCTCGATTGACTCATCATTTGGATTGAGAACGTAATAAGCCCGATTTGAAAGATACCTGCTCAACAGGCGGCCGCTCAGCCATTCACGCCACAGCAGGCCAAGCTTAGGTATTAAATAACTCTGGATGGCCCTGATCGGAAGGGCGATAACCAAGCAAAAAGCATAAATAGCAACGATCTTCCAAAACTCCTCAGCCTTGTAACCGACAAGAGCATTTTCAATATTGCGAGCTACATAGCTAATCCCCACATTGATGCCATTGATAACCAGGATCAGCAGGGTGATCACCGCCATCAACAACCAGGGCAACCAGCGCCCGTGTCGCAACTTGCCGCGGAAAGCCACAAAACAGACCAACCCTCCGGCCAGCAGCACCATCACCAGCGGCCCGATCGGGCTGCTCCAAATTGCTGCCACCTGCTCGGGCACCCCGGGCAGGAAACGGCTGCGCAATTCGGGAATCAAGGCCCCGGTTAGGGCCAAAACCCCAGTGAGCAGCAACAAGGTGCTGCCTACCACCACCGCAAGCAGTGCCACCACCAGCAGTAGAAACTGCCAGCTCTTGGTGTCGTCTACCGGCAGGAAATAGGGCTGGGCCAGGCGCTGCAACTTCGCCAGTTGACCGCGAAGAGCCTTGAGGGGGTTCATGGGGCAGGTCGGATCAGGTCATTGTCGCGGGCCCGCGGTCAGCCCGGGGGCCAGGCCAGGGGACGCCCACCAAGGACATGCACATGCAGGTGAAACACGGTCTGGCCCGCATCCGCGCCGCTGTTAATAACCGTGCGGAACGACTCCAGACCCTCCTGCCGGGCCACCTGGGCAGCCACCAGCAACAGGTGGCCGAGCAGGGCCTCGTTCCCTGCGGTGGCATCAGCAAGCTGGGCAATCGGCTGGCGTGGAATCACCAGCACATGCACTGGAGCCTGGGGAGTTACGTCGCGGAAAGCCAGGCAATGCTCATCGGCATACACCTGATCGCAGGGGATCTCGCCACGGAGGATGCGCCCAAAGATCGTGTCTTGGCTCACAAAGGCAACGGGGGTGGGACAGGGGTGGCACTAACGATGTAGTAGCCCATGGCGTGATGTTGGCACGGTGCAAGACGGCGGCGCTGCAGGGCCTGGAGGCCAGGCCAGTGCTGGTCGAGGTGGATCTGGCTCCCGGCTTGCCGGGCCTGCAGCTGGTGGGCCTGGCCGATGCGGCGGTGCAAGAAGCCCGGGAGCGGGTGCGCTCGGCCATACGCCACAGCAGCCTGAAGGTGCCGCTGACGCGGGTGGTGGTGAATCTGGCCCCCGCCGATCTGCGCAAGGAGGGGCCGGCTTTTGACCTACCGATCGCCCTGGGCCTGCTACTGGCCAGTGGCCAGCTGGATGCCGCCAGCAACAACGAGGTTTGGAGCGCCGGCGAGCTGGGGCTGGACGGCAGCTTGCGGCCGATCCGGGGGGTGCTGGCGATTGCGATTGCAGCCCGGAACCATGGCGCCCGGGCCTTGGTCGTGCCCCAGGCCAATGCCTGGGAGGCCGCATTGGTGGAGGAGCTGCGAGTGTGGGGCGCCGCCGATCTCGGCCAGGCCTTATGGCGGCTGCAGCATCCGCGGGCCCGTCCGGCCGCCACCGCTCCTGACCCCGCCCCCGCCCTTAAACAAGCCAAAGCGCTGAAAACCGCCAGGCCTGCGGCTGAAGATCTTGCCGACGTCAAAGGGCAGCCCCACGGGCGCCGGGCCCTGGAGATCGCCGCGGCCGGAGGCCATCACCTGCTGCTCTGCGGCCCACCCGGCAGCGGCAAAACAATGCTGGCCCAGCGACTGGCGGGGCTGCTACCCCCGCTCGATCCTGCGGAGGCCCTTGAGCTCACAGCCGTCCACTCGGTGGCGGGCCTGCTGGACAGCAGCCAGGGCTTGCTGCAAACCCGCCCCTTTCGCAGCCCCCACCACAGCTGCTCCGGGCCGGGGCTGATCGGTGGAGGTGGCCAACCCAGACCAGGGGAGCTGGCCCTGGCCCACCACGGAGTGCTGTTTCTCGATGAGCTGGCCGAATTTCGCCGGTCCGTGCTCGACCAATTGCGCCAGCCCTTAGAAGACGGCGAAGTCTGGATTAACCGCGCCCGCCAGCGAACTCGCTTCCCCTGCCGCATCACCCTGGTGGCCGCGGCCAATCCCTGCCCCTGTGGCTGGTTTGGCGACCCTGAGCGCAGCTGCGGCTGCGGGGAGGGCCAGCGGCGGCGCTACTGGGGCAGGCTGTCGGGCCCCCTGCTGGATCGCATTGATTTGCAGGTGGTGATGAGACGGCCATCAAGTGCCGCCCTAACGGCACCGTTTAGAAGCCACGGTGGCAGCCCGACCAGCGACGAATCAAGCGCTGAAGTGCGAGCAAGAGTCCGCCGGGCCCGGGCCCACATGGCTGCCCGCAATCCCGGTGGCTGCTGCAACAGCCGTATCGCCGGAGGCCAGCTGCAGCAAGTGCTTCGACTGGAAGGCAAAGCCTTAGAAGTGTGGGAGGCAGCGATTCAGCACCGGCAACTCAGTGCCCGGGCTGGGGCCAGGCTGCTGCGGGTTGCCCAGACGATCGCCGACCTAAACGATCAAGCCAGCATTGGCGCAGCTGCAATTGCCGAAGCGCTCACCTACCGGTCGTTTGATCAAGGGGTATCTCGCTAAGCGGGAGGCCAGATCAAAGCAATCAACGGCGGCGGCGGCGCTGCTGGGCCTTGCGCTTGTACTTCTCGACAGGTGTCTCGTGGTGACGCAGACGCTTTAAGTCAGCGAAAATGCCCGCCTTGGACACCTGGCGCTTGAAGCGGCGCAGAGCCGATTCAATCCCTTCGTTTTCGCCGACGGTGACCTGGGTCATGAAGCGCTGCGCTGCTCACAGAGCTTGCCAATGTAGCAACTGCCCTTTCGCGTTGACCATTCCCCGTGCCTCCAGGTCAGCTCCCGCTGCCAGAGAGGCCTGAAATGGGGCTGGGCGCCACTACCGGCAGCCCAGGCTGGATGGCAGCATCAGGCCAGGTATCGCGGTAGAGATACACGTGGCCCAGATTGCGACCGCCGAAAGCGCGGCGCTTGAGCTGCCAGCCCGGTTCAAACACCAACTGCAGGAAGCCAGAGCCCGAACCCTGGGTGCGGGCTACCAGCATTTCAGGACCCGCACCGGCCTTGGTGGGCACGGCCAGCAGCACGTTGTCACCGCTCTGACGCTGCACGGTGAGCCGATAGCTCGTAGCTAGATCAGCCTCGCCTACACGCACCGAGTAGCCGTTGGCATCAATGAAGCGACTGCAGATGCCGCTGAAGTCAAAAGTTGCAAGCAGGGGGTCTACCTGAGCTGGTGAGCCAGGGACTACGGCAAAACAGGGCCGGGTCGGCTTTACCTGCTCATAGATGTTGAGTTGAGCGCGGACGCCATCGCCGATGGGCGCTGCCACCAGGACAAAACGCTCCTGGCTGAGATCCGCAGCTTGAAAAAGGGTGCTGGCCATGGCTGGGGTGGCAGCAAAGGCAACCGCAGCGGCCCAAGCTCCAGCTGCCAGGGGGAGGGAATTGGCACCCAGTTGGGGCAATCGCATCACGGCATTGGCAAGCAACATGGACTTAATCGTATGCAAGGCATCCAGCTAGGGCTAGGCCGGCTTGTTGATCCGGATGGCAACCAACAGGGCCGCAACCGTGCCAGGCAGGCTTAGGCCCAGAATCCAACGGGTGGCCTGCAGGCCCAGGTCGGGGTCGCCATAGGCCAGCTCAAACACTGAGCCCGTCGAAGCGATGCCCAGCAGGCAGGCCAGGGCCAGAAACAAGCCGGCCAGGGGTTTCATTGGCATGGAGAAGAAAGATCAGCGGATGGAACGGACATCTGCCCGCTGAAAACCCTTTTCCAGCAAGCCTTCATTGAGGCTGAGCTCATCGGTAACCCGATCGACGAAAAGCACACCTTCGAGGTGGTCCATCTCGTGCTGGATGCAGCGGGCCAGCAGACCATCAGCCTTGACCCGTTGGGGCCGGCCCATCTCGTCGCGATAGCTGACCTCGACCGTGGCCGGGCGCACCACATTCAAGTAGACGCCTGGAATACTGAGGCAACCTTCCTCGTAAGTCTCGATCGCAGCGCCGAAGCAGGCGATTTCGGGATTGATCAAAACCATCGGCGCCGCAGCAGCATTCTCGGGATCAAGATCAATCACCAGCAGCTGCTTATGCACTCCCACCTGGGGTGCCGCCAAACCGATGCCCTTGGCCGCGTACATGCTGCGCAGCATGTCCCGGGCCAGATCTCGCACACTCTCATCAACCTTGCTGATGCGCTTGGCAGGAGCGCGCAGCACCCCATCACCAAGGGTGTGGATCGTGAGCGGGGACTCCTCAAGGGCATCCTTGGATACTTGAACGCCGCGGCTGGCCTGAACGGCGGAGCGTGCCATCTGGGCAAAGCTGCCGGCTGAACTGCGGGCCAACGCGATACTTGATCGAACGACTTCCACTTTAAGTCGTTATCCCTCGGTGCATGCGGTGGCTGACCCCCCTGGAGCCCTTCCCGCCGCTGTTGTGGTGGGCCAAACCCCCAGCCTGCGGGAGCCACGGCTACTCGACGGGGTGCTCTATTGGCTGGAGCAGCGCCCCCATGAAGGGGGGCGCACGACCCTGCTGCGGCGCTTGGGGCCAGACCTGCCAGCAGAGGAGCTAAGCCCTGGCAGCTGGAATCTGCGCAGCCGGGTGCATGAATACGGTGGCGGCAGTACGGCCCTGGGCCACCGGAGCGATGGCCGGCTGGTGGCAGTGTTCAGCCACGACGGCGACCGCTGCCTCTGGCTGCTGGAGCTCGATAGCAGCAGTTGCCAGCCGCGACGGCTCAGCCCGCCAGGTGCCTACGGCGGCGGCTTGATCGATGCCAGCCGCGACCGCTGGATTGGCGTACTGGAAAGCGGCAGTGATGAAGGTGCTGGCTGCGACCAGCTGGTGGCTGTTGGGCTGGAAGGTGGCGAGCCCCAGCCGCTGGTGGAGCCAGCCGACTTCTGCGGCTACCCGGCCCTGAGCCCCTCCGGCGAGGGGCTGGCCTGGGTGGAGTGGCAGCAGCCCTTCATGCCCTGGGAGCGCAGCCAGCTGTGGCTGGGGCACTTCGATGCGGCAGGCCAGCTCAGTGGCCGCCGCCTGGTCGCAGGATCGGGGGTGGAGCCAAACCCGGACATTTCGGTGTTCCAGCCGCTCTGGTGCGGGCCCCACCTGGTGGTGGCAAACGATCGCTCCGGCTTCTGGAACCTCGAACAGCTCGATAACGCCGAGGGACTCGACATAGAGACCCTCGGCGCAGAGGCGCCGCTGCATTGGCGGCCGCTGCTGCCCATGCAGGCGGAATTCGGCCTGCCCCAGTGGGTGTTCGGCATGGGCACCCAGGCCTGGGATGGCGAGCAGCTGCTGGCCACCGCCTGCCTGCAGGGGCGCTGGCAGCTGGGCCGGGTGGAGCTGCCGAGCCAGGGCGGAGACGCCGGCCAGTGGCAGCCCCTGGCCATCCCCTTTGATGATTTGGCTGGTATTTGCGCCGAAAAAGGGCGGCTGGCCTGCATCGCCGCATCAGCAACTGAAGCCGCGGGTCTGCTCGAGCTGGACCTGGCCAGCGGCAACTGGTGGCACACCCCTGCTGCCACCTGCCCTCTGGCGCCGGAGGCGATCAGCCTGCCGCAGGAGCTGTGGTTTGAGGGCCACGGCGGCGCCCGCAGCCACGCCTGGTTCTACCCCCCAGCCGGGGGAGCCCACCGCGGGGCACCCTTGCTGGTGAAAAGCCACAGCGGCCCCACCGCCATGGCCCGCACGGCCCTGAACTTAGCCATTCAGTTTTGGACAACTCGAGGCTGGGGGGTGGTGGATGTGAACTACGGCGGTTCAACCGGCTTCGGCCGCGCCTATCGGCAGCGGCTCGCTGGCCAGTGGGGCGTGGTGGACGTAGCAGATTGCGCCGCAGCCGCCCAGGCCCTGGTGGCGGCGGGCCGGGCCGATCCTGACCGCATCGCCATCGAAGGCGGCAGTGCCGGCGGCTTCACCACCCTGGCCGCCCTGTGCTTCACGGACGTATTTCGCGCCGGCGCGAGCCGCTACGGCGTAGCCGACCCCAGCGCGTTGGCGTCTGAGAGCCATCGCTTTGAAGCCCGCTATCTCGATGGGCTGATCGGCCCCTGGCCGGAAGCGCGCGCCACCTACAAGGCCCGCTCACCGCTGGCCCACGCCGATCAAATCCGCTGCCCGGTGATCTTTTTTCAGGGCCTCGATGACAAGGTGGTGCCACCGGAGCAGACCGACCGCATGGCAGCAGCGCTCGCAGCCAACGCCATCCCGGTGGAGGTGCACCGCTTCCCGCAGGAGGGCCACGGCTTCCGCGATGGTGCCACCTTGATCCGCGTCCTGGAGGCCACTGAGGCTTTCTTCCGCCGGCACTTCAACCTGTGATCGCAACCTTGGCGAGCGACCTGCTGCCCAGCTTCGGCTGGTTGGCCCTGGCCCTGGCCTGCCTCAGCCTGATCCTGGCGGTGGGGCGAACTCTTGGCACGAGGCTGCAGCTGCGGCTCTGGGGCATCCCCGAAGCCCTGCTGGCCGGACTGCTGGGCCTACTGCTGGCCCCGGGCGGCACCCTGCCGCTGTTGCCTCCTCAGGTGATGCAGCTATGGGCCGATCTGCCGCTGGTGCTGCTCACCCTGGTGTTCGGCTCGCTGCTGCTCGGCAAACCCCTGCCCAAGCTGGAGGGGCTGTGGCGACCGGTGTCGGGGCAGGTGTCGCTGGCGCTGGTGCTGGCCTTCGGCCAATACGTGGTGGGCGGCCTGGCGGTGCTGCTGGTGCTGCAGCCCTGGCTGGGGGTGAGCCCGGTGATGGCCTGCCTGATCGAGGTGGCCTACGAAGGAGGCCATGGTTCCGCCGCGGCGATGGGGCCCAGCTACGCGGCCCTGGGCTTTCCCGGCGGTCAGGCCCTGGGCTTAGCCATGGCCACGGTGGGGCTGCTCTCCTCCACTTTGGTGGGAGGGCTGGTGGTGGTGCTGGCCCGCAGCCGCGGCTGGCTGCTGGCCGATGCCCCAGGCGCAGCAGCCAGCGAGTCCATCAGCACGACCAGCGGTGATTCGGGTGGCGTGGCGGCCAGAGCGGCGGCCTGGGCGGTGAACCTGGCCCTGGTGGGCGTGGCGGTGCTCACGGGCGTGGCGCTGCTGGCCGGGCTGCGCTGGCTCACCGCCGGACTGGGGGATGGCGTTGGCAGCGTTGTTGATGCGCTGCCGGTGTTTCCGCTGGCGATCGTGGGGTCGCTGCTGGTGCGGCTGGCGCTGGAGCGCAGCGGCAAAGCCCACTGGGCTTCTTCCGCGGTGCAGGGCCAGGTGGGCACCCTCTCGGCAGACCTGCTGATCACCGCCGCCACCGCCGGGCTGGATCTGGCCCTGCTCAGGGCCGACTGGCTGCCGCTCACGGTGCTTGCCCTAGGGGGCCTGGTGTGGAACCTGGCGGTAACCCTGCTGCTAGCCCCGCGGCTGCTGCCCGCCGACTGGTTTGAGCGGGCGGTGATTGAGTTTGGCCAGGCCACGGGAGTGGCGGCCAGCGGCCTGCTGCTACTGCGCATGGCCGATCCAGACGACCGCAGCGACGCCCTACCGGCCTTCTCGATCAAGCAGCTGATGCTGCAGCCGTTTCTGGCCGGAGGGGTGGTGACGGTGGTGGCGCCGCTGGCGGTGGCGGGCTGGGGGCTGCCGCTGTGGACCGGCTTCTGCTTTGCCCTGGTGCTGCTGTTTGGCGGCACCGGACTGTGGTTGGCGCGCAATCAGGCGCCGGTCCCGTAGTGCAGGGAGCGGAACTGCTGGTGCACCGCGGCCATCTGGGCGGCGCTCAACAGCGGAGGCTCGCCGAGTTGCAGGGCCTGCAGATACATCTGGGCCAGGGTTTCCACCTCAACGGCGATGCGCAGGGCCTGATCGAGGCTGGTGCCGAGCGTCACCTGGCCGTGCTGGGCCAGCAGGCAGGCCAGCCGATCCTCCATGGCCTGCACTGCCAGGGCTGAGAGCTCGGCGGTGCCAAAGGTGGCGTAGGCGGCGCAGCGGATGTGATCGCCGCCGGCCACGGCTGTCATGTAATGAAAGGGTGGGATGGGGCGGCCATGGCAGGCAAGGGCCGTGGCATGAATCGAGTGGCAATGCAGCACCGCCTGGATCTCAGGCCGGCTGGCGAGGAGATCGGCGTGCAGCCGCCACTCGGAGGAGGGCCGCCGCTGGCCAGCTGCTGCCGCGAGGGGCTTGCCGCTGCTGGCAATCGCCACCAGATCCTGCGGCTCCATCTGCTCGAAGGGCAGGGAGCTGGGCGTGATCAGCAGGCCACCAGGAATACGCACCGATAGGTTGCCGGAGGTGCCCTGATTGAGCCCGCTGGCGTTTAGGCGCCGGGACACCTCCACGAGCTGCTGGCGCAGCGCCTGCTCAGTCATTGCCATAAAGCTCCTGCAACCCAGCCTCGGTGGCCGCTGCCACGCCTCGCTCGGTGATCAGGCCAGTCACCAGCCGCGCCGGCGTGACATCGAAGGCCGGGTTGAAGCCGGCACTGCCATCGGGACTGAGCTGCACCGTGGTGATCGCCCCATCGGCGCCGCGCCCCTGGATGTGGGTCACTTCCGTAGCGCTGCGGGCCTCGATCGGGATCTCGGCCACGCCATCGCCAATCGTCCAGTCGATCGTGGAGGCGGGCAAGGCCACATAGAAGGGCACGTTGTTGTCGTGGGCGGCCAGGGCCTTGAGATAGGTGCCGATCTTGTTGCACACATCGCCGCGGCGGGTGGTGCGGTCGGTGCCCACGATCACCGCATCCACCTGGCCGTGCTGCATTAGGTGGCCGCCGGCGTTATCGACGATCACCGTGTGGGGCACGCCCTCCTTACCCAGCTCAAAGGCGGTGAGGCTGGCGCCCTGGTTGCGGGGGCGGGTTTCATCGACCCACACGTGAATGTTGAGCCCGGCGCGATGGGCCTTGTAGATCGGCGCTAGGGCCGTGCCCCAGTCGACGGTGGCCAGCCAGCCGGCGTTGCAGTGGGTGAGCACATTGAGCCTGGCGCCGGGCCTGGCCGCCGCCAGCTGCCGGAAGATCGCCAGCCCGTGATCGCCGATGGCCTCGCACATGGCCACGTCCTCATCGGCGATCGCCGCCGCCTCCGCCTTGGCCACCTCGGCCCGCTCAGCAGGCGGCAGCGGCTGCACCATGGCCCGCACCCGCTCCAGGGCCCAGCGCAGGTTGATCGCCGTGGGCCGGGTGGCATTGAGCTGCTCAAAGGCCGCCGCCAGGGAGGCGTCGCCCGGATCGGCCTGCATGGCCAGCATCAGCCCATAGGCGCCGGTCACGCCGATCAGCGGCGCTCCGCGCACCACCATCGTGCTGATCGCATCTGCCGCGTCAGCGCAGTTGCGCAACGTACGCGTCGTGAATTGGTGGGGCAGCAGGGTCTGATCGATTACGCCAACCGCGTGGGAGCCCGAGCCCCCGTCTGGCTCCAGCCAGATCGTGCGCCAGGGCTTGCCGTCGATGTTCATGGCTGCGGAAGTGGGCCGAGTCTTCTCCTGATCATCTCTGGGCAGGTGAATTCAAGCCCCAGGCCAAGGCTCCTCCACCCGCCGCAACAGGTTTTCGACCAGATCGAAGCAGGCCAGCCAATTGGGTGGCTCAACCTCAAGTTCATCGTCGTAACGCAATTGCACCGCAAAGAAGTTGAGCTCAGTGAGGCTCTCGTATTCAGCCGTGGCTTTGCCCAATTCCTGCAACAGATCCAACAGCGCACCCAGGTCATGGGTGAAAGGAGCTTCTCCTCCAGCCACTTGAATCCAGGCCTTCAGGGCCTTTTCCGCTGCTTGCTGGAGCAAGAAACCAATGCTGCTGCCACGAAAACCAGAAAACTCCCACATGCGCCGAGCCTCAAGAAGATCGGCCCGCGCAATGCGCAGATAGCGACTGGCGTCGGCATCAGCCATCGAGCACGATCCCCTCACGGCACGCCACCGTGGTCACCGCCTGACGACAGGCGCAACGAGCAGCCACCTCACTCTGGGAGTAGAGCAGTAGATCAAGAGGCAGGCGGTGGCTCGAAAGCTTTCGGCTCAGCCGACCGAGAACCACAAGCCGACTGTGCTGCGCCAGCCAGGCATCCGGAACGATGATTAACAGATCTGCATCGGAATCTGGGCGCCCCTGCCCGCGAGCCCGCGATCCGAATAGGCGCACGTCCGACTGAGGGATCTCAGCCCGAATCGCAGCCGCGATCTGAAGAATCCGAGGATCAACAACAGGAGTGATGGCGCTTGCGGTCATGGAATCAGTCTGCCTGCTGTTGCGAGCGCTGCAGCAGACCCAATCACCTCAAATCAGCCGGTAGCCAAACCAATCCGGCACCTGGCTCTGGCTCAGGCCCTCAAGGTGGGGCTCCAGCTGCACATGCCAGCGCTCGCCGCCCAGCAGCTCCAGCTGCTCGATCGCCAGGCAGTCGTCTACGGCCACCAGATCATCCTTGTGCTGCTGCAGGGCGCCGCGCAGCCACTGGCGCTTAGCCGCCGCCTAGGCCGCCTGGGGCGAGCGAGCCACCACCAGGCCGAAGTGGTGCAGCTCCGCGAGGGAGTCGGGGCGGTAGGCGCCCAGGTTGACAAACCAGAGCCGCTCGGGCCGGGGCGCGGCCGGCTCGCGCCCGAGGCTCACCGCGAAGCCATCCACCGCTCGCACCGCCATATAGCTGTCCAGGTGCAGGCCCTCACGCCTCCCGAACCACTGCCGCCGCAGCTCCGGCAGCGCCCCTTCGATCGTGGCGCCGGCCACGAAGCGCACGTCGTGGAGCTCGATGTGACAGCCAGGGGCCCGGCCGCCCAGCACCGCCAGAAACAACTCGGGCCAGCCCTGGCTCTCAGAAATCATCGAAACCCAAACGGCCCTCGCTGCCAAAGCTTGCCAATCTGAGCGCAACGCCCCCAGCCGATCAAGCCATGACTAAGAAAGTGGATGTGCTGATCGTGGGTGCCGGGCTCTCGGGCCTGGTCGCTGCCCGCCGGCTGCAAAGCGCCGGCCGCGCGGTGCGGGTGCTGGAAGCCCGGAGCCGGGTGGGCGGGCGCATGCTGAGCAGCACCAGCGCCAATGGCAGCGTCATTGACCTGGGCGGCCAGTGGGGCGGCGCCAGCCACCACCGCTTCGCGGCCCTGCTGGATGAGCTGGCACTCGAGCGCTTTGCCAGCCACTACGGCGACCGCGGCGTCTTCCACTGGCGCGGCAGCAGGGTGGAAGCGCCCCTGGCCAAAGACTTTGCGTCAAGCCATCTCTTCTTCAAACCTGAGAGCCTCGGCCTGACTGCAGCGGAGCTGGAAGCCTTTGAGGACCTGCAGCGGGCCTTCAGCACCCTGGTGGCCCAAGTGGATCCTCACCAGCCCTGGCGCACGCCCAATGCCGAGCAGCTCGACCGCCTCACGGTGGCGCAGTGGGCCGAGCGACACACCACCATCCCCCTGGCCCGCCTGCCCCTCGAGTGGCTCTGCCGCGTGGGCGGCTCCGGCGGCTTTGAACCCTGGGAGGCTTCGATCCTGCACCTGGCCTGGACCCAGGCCGTGGCCCCCCAGACGGAGAGCCCAGAAGCCTGGCTGGTGCGCGGCGGAGCAGGAGCCGTAGCCCAGCGGCTCGACTCCACCCTGGAGGCCCAAGCGCCCGGCTGCCTGCGGCTGAACCGGCCCGTGCAGGCCATCGTTCAAGACAGCCACGGCGTTTGCCTGGTGGACAGCAGCGGGGAGCAGCATCACGCCGCCAGCGCCATCGTGGCCATCCCGCCACCGCTGCGGCTGGCGATCCGCTTCGAGCCGGCCCTGCCCGCAGCCCTTAGCGCCCTGCTGCAGCGCTCACCTATGGGAGCAATGATCAAAGTTCTGGCCATCTATGCCCGGCCCTTCTGGCGCGAGCAGGGCCTCAACGGCCTAGGGAGCGGCGATCTGCCGTTCCTGGAGCTCACCGCCGACAGCGGACCTCCGGAAGGCCAGCCGGCCGTGTTGGCCGGCTTCATCGCTGGCGAGCGCGCCTTAAGGCTTGGCGCCATGCCCGCTCTGCAGAGGCGGCAGCTGGTCATTGACGACCTAGTGGCCTACTGGGGGCCGGAAGCGGCCAAGCCGCTTGAGCTGGTAGAGCACAACTGGAACAAGGAGCCCTGGAGCGGCGGCGCCTTTACCAGCTTCGTGATCCCTGGCACTTGGACGGGCCCAGCCCGGCTAGCAGCTGCCAATCACGGCCGGGTGATCTGGGCGGGCAGCGAGGTTTCCCCGAGATGGCCGGGCTATTTCGAGGGAGCAATCGAAGCCGGTGAACTGGCGGCCGCCACTGCCCTGGGCGAATTGCCAGCAAACTAGCTGTGCTCGCGCAGGAAGGTGATCGTGCCCTCCAGTTCCTCAGCGAAGCGGTCGATCTCTTCCGGGGTGGTTGTGAAGCCCAGGCTGGCTCTGGCTGAGCCGGGGAGGCCGTAGAGGCGGTGCAGGGGCTGGGTGCAATGGTGGCCGCTGCGGATGCAGATGCCGGCTGAATCAAGCAGGGCGGCGATGTCGTTGGCGTGCAGGCCATCCACCGTGAAGGCCGCCAGGGCACCGCGATCTGGTTGCTGCTCAGGGGTGGGACCCAAGATGCGTACCCCCTCGATCGCCTGGAGACGCGCAAACAGCTGACGGGTGAGCAGCTGCTCCCAGGCGTGGATGCGCTCAAGACCAATTGCGCTGAGATAGTCGAGAGCAGCGCCCATGCCGATCGCCTCGCCGATGGCCGGGGTGCCCGCCTCAAATTTGTGGGGCAGTTCGGCCCAGCTGCTGTGATCGAGATAAACGTCCTGAATCATCTCGCCGCCGCCCAGGAAGGGCGGCATCGCCTCAAGCAACGCCTCGCGGGCCCAAAGAAAGCCCATGCCGGTGGGGCCGCAGAGCTTATGGGAGCTGCCCACCAGGAAATCGCAGCCCAGCCTGGCCACATTCACCACCAGGTGGGGCAGGCTCTGGCAGGCGTCCACGAGCACCAGAGCGCCTGCGGCGTGGGCCTGCTCCACCACCTGCTCAATCGGATTGAGGCAGCCGAGGGTGTTGCTCACCTGCACGAGGCTCACGAGCTTGGTGCGCTCGCTGATCTGGCCGCGCAGATCCTCCAGATCCAGCTCACCGCTCTCAGTGAGCCCCGCATGGCGCAGCACGCAGCCAGTGCGCTGGGCCAGCAGCTGCCAGGGCACCAGGTTGGAGTGGTGCTCCATCACTGTGAGCAACACCTCATCACCAGGGCCCAGGTTGGCCTCGCCCCAGCTGCGAGCCACCAAGTTGATCGCCTCGCTGGCATTGCGGGTGAACACGATCTCGCGCGCACTGGCCGCACCGATGAAGGTGGCAGTTTTACTGCGGGCTGCCTCAAAGCCTTCAGTGGCGCGAGCACTTAGCTGGTGGGCGCCACGGTGCACGTTGGCGTTGTCGTGGTCGTAGTAGTGCTGTAGGGCCGCCAGTACCTGACGGGGCTTCTGGCTGGTGGCGGCGTAATCGAGGTAGATCAGCGGCTGGCCAAGGCAAGCCGTTTGGGCTAGGAGGGGGAAATCAGGCCGGGTGAGGGCAGCAAGATTTGGCGCAACCACCTCAAGGCTGGGCGGGGTTGCGGGGGTGGTTGCTGCGGTAGTTGCTGCGGTGGTTGCTGCAGCGGTTGTGGTGGTGCTGGTGGTCATGGATGCTCCCGCAGCAGCAGCTCTAGCGGATTCAGGGCCGCCGCCGCCGCGGGAAGCTCGCGCAACACCTCCTCGCAGTAGCCCCGCAACAGCAACCGTGAGGCTTGTTCAGCGCCAATACCCCGGCTCTGCAGATAAAAAAGCTCGTTCTGCTGCAGCCGGCTAATGGTGGCGCCGTGGGCGCACTTGACATCGTCCGCGACGATTTCGAGCTCGGGCTTGGTATCCACTCGGGCCCGATCGGAGAGCAACAGGCTGCGGCTGAGCTGGGCGGCGTTGGTTTGCTGGGCGCTGCGCGGCACCCGCACAGCCCCGTTGAACACGCTGCGTCCGGCCCCATCAGCTACCACCTTGTGGAGCTGGTCGAGCTGCCCATCGGGGCCTTCAAAACGCACTTGGCTGTGGGTGTCGGCCAGCTCCTGACCATCCACCAGCTGCAGTGCCCGCAGCCGGGTCTGGGCCGCTCCCTCCAGCTGGCTGATGCAAGGCTCGAGGCGGCTTAGGGCCCAACCCCCAACTGCGGTGGTGAGCTGGAGGGAACTGGCGGGAGCCTGGCTGATCGACAGGTGGCTGAGCAGGCTGGCGCAGGCATCACCAGGCGCCAGCAGCCCCAGATTGAGCTGGGCACCGCGGCCCAGCTGGGCCACTGCTACCAAGCTGGTGGCGTTGGATCCACTGGAGCCGTGCCGAATCATCAGCTCCAAGCTGGCGCCCTCTTCAAGCACGAGCACCAGCTGCAGTGCCAGCAGACCCGGCGCCGCACCGGCGTCAAAATGCAATTGCAACGGATCAGCTGCTCCAGCCACCCGCAAAGCCAGACAGCGGGGTGAAGCACCTTGGTTTAGCCGCACCGACCAAGCATCGCTGCCGCCTGTGGCCTCAAGCACCTGCTGCTGCAACCCCTGCGCCTGATCGGCTCCGATGCGGCTAATGCCAGCGGGCAAGCTGAGTTGGGCGAATGGATCGACACCACTCCAGAGTTCGGGCGCCAAGGCCTCTAGGGCAGCCAGGCCTGTAAATCGCCACTCCTCCTGACTTCGGCCCGGCAGGGGCAGGCCAGCAAGCTGAGTGAGCCAATCAGCAGTATTGGGCATAACCGCAGCTGCCATCACAGCACCTCCGCAGGTTCCCGGCCCAGGCTGGCCAGCTCCTGATCCACCCATTCGTAACCAGCGCGCTCAAGCTCCAAGGCCAGCTCCTTGCCTCCGGTGCGCAGGATCCGGCCAGCCGCCATCACATGGACGTAATCGGGGGTGATCAGATCCAGCAGGCGTTGGTAGTGGGTAATCAGCAAGGTGGCATTTTCCAGGCTTGCGAGTTGATTGACCCCATCGGCCACGATGCGTAGGGCATCGATATCAAGGCCTGAATCGGTTTCATCGAGGATCGCCACCAACGGCTCAAGTAGCGCCATCTGCAAGATCTCGTTGCGCTTTTTCTCGCCACCGGAGAAGCCTTCGTTGACACTGCGATCTAAAAAGGCCGGATCCATCTGCACCACTTTGAGGCGCTCACGCACGAGGTCTTCGAAAGCAAAGGTGTCCAGCTCCTCCTCACCCCTTTGAGCGCGGCGCGCGTTAGTGGACACCCGTAGGAATTCAAGGTTGCTAACCCCCGGGATCTCCACCGGGTATTGAAATCCCAGAAACAATCCTAAGCGGGAACGCTGTTCTGGCGGTAGCTCAAGTAGATCTGCACCCATATATGAAACCGAACCGGCTGTGACCGTGTAGGCGGGATGGCCGGCCAGCACTTTGGAAAGTGTGCTTTTACCGCTGCCATTACGCCCCATCACTGCGTGGATCTCACCAGCTCGGATAGTGAGGTTCACCCCTTTAAGGATTGGCTGCTCCTCAACCCGTGCGTGCAGGTCACGAATTTCGAGCAGTATCGAGGCGTCTGGGCGAATCACAGCAGGTAAGGAAAGGCGGGAAAGGGGGAACGGACAGATAAAACAGATCGGCGCGGCTCAGCCGACGGATCCCTCGAGCTTGAGGGCAAGCAATTTGTCTGCCTCAGCAGCAAATTCCATGGGCAATTGATTAAACACATCACGGCAAAAACCACTGACCATCATCGAAACCGCCTCCTCAAAACCAATGCCCCGGCTTTGCAGGTAAAAGAGTTGATCTGCAGAGATGCGGCAAGTGCTTGCCTCATGCTCCACTGCAGCATCTGGTTGCTGAGAGCGGATATAAGGATAGGTATTGGCGCCAGCTTGATCGCCAATTAACATCGAATCGCACTGACTGTAATTCTTAGCGCCTACCGCTTTAGGGCCTATCTGAACAAGGCCTCGATAGCTATTAGAAGAATGACCAGCGCTAATGCCCTTACTGACAATGGTTGAACGGGTCCTCGGGCCAACGTGAATCATCTTGGTGCCAGTATCGGCCTGCTGATAGTTATTAGTAAGGGCAACCGAATAGAACTCGCCCACCGAATCGGCGCCCTGCAATACACAGCTGGGATACTTCCAGGTAATTGCCGATCCAGTTTCCACCTGAGTCCAACTAATGCGGCTGCGGTCACCTCGGCACTGACCGCGCTTTGTCACGAAGTTATATATTCCACCTACGCCATGCTCGTCACCGGCGTACCAGTTCTGAACCGTTGAGTACTTAATAGAAGCATCATCGAGCACCACCAACTCCACAACGGCCGCATGGAGTTGATTGGTATCAAACATCGGGGCCGTGCAACCCTCTAAATAACTAACCGAAGCACCCTCTTCGGCAATTATCAAAGTACGCTCAAACTGGCCCGTATCAGCGGAATTAATCCGGAAATATGTTGACAGCTCCATTGGGCATGCCACACCCTTGGGAATAAAAACAAAAGAACCGTCGCTGAAAACCGCAGAATTCAGGGCCGCAAAATAGTTGTCATTACTGGGAACAACTGTGCCAAGATATTTCTCTACCAAACCTGGATACTCCTTTACAGCCTCACTGATAGAGCAAAAAACAACGCCGTGCTCAGCCAGCTTTTCGCGATAGGTGGTGGCGATTGAGACACTGTCAAAAACGGCGTCAACCGCCACATTCGATAGGCGCTTCTGCTCGCTCAGGGGGATGCCAAGCTTTTCAAATGTTTCCAGCAGCTTGGGATCGACCTCATCAAGGCTGGCTTTTTTCTCCTGCTGCTTAGGAGCTGCGTAGTAGATGATGTTTTGATAATCAATCTGCGGGTACCCCAGTGCGGCCCAATCTGGCGACTGCATCTGCAGCCATTGGCGGTAGGCCCGTAGCCGAAAAGCCAATAAAAACTCCGGCTCATTTTTCTTCGAAGAGATCAGACGCACAACGTCTTCACTCAGACCCTTGGCGATCTTTTCAGTTTCAATATCAGTGACGAAACCGTGCTTATACGGCTGTGAAACTAGATCGCCAACGGTTGCAGTACTCATCGAGGTAAACCGAATCAGCTGGCAGTAAGGGCTTTAACTTCGTCTAAGGAAATTGTCTGCTGGTCACCGCGGAAAGCATTGTCCTCGGTGAGAAACAGCATGCAGTGGCACTCTTTACGCTCCCGCATGGGCACGCAAGGGCAGTTCCAAAAGGCTTGGGAAACCTCGGCCTGCTTGTCCTCGTAATGGCGGCAGGGGCATAGGGCACCACCAAGCTCATCTTTGTGCTTGGCCAGGCCAGCAAGCACAACCGCGGTCACACCAGGATCACTACAAAAATAAGTACCAGTGCGCTGCGCGTAGGTTTCGGCAAACTTTCGAATCACCTCCAAGCTGTCGGAATGCGCCGGCGAACTCCCTGCGGGGCTCTCAGCGGTCGAACTGGCCGGAGTGTCGGACATGGCTCGAAAGGGAAGGTGATCAGAAGGCAGTAGTCAATCAGCGCCTCGAAATGTGACGCCATCGGCAACCAGCAAGTGGATTTGCCGGCAGACCATTACGAAACCAAGTTGTTTCGATAGTGGTTGAGCCTAAGACACCACGGCCGGGAGCGGGGCCCAATCCCCAACCTCCCGCCAGTCGTGGCATCGTTGTCTCAACCGGCCTTTGCCGTGAGCGCCATTCCCCAAATCATTCCCCAGCACGCCGATCCGGCATCCACTCGGGATACGGTCCTCACCTTGCTGGTTAGGCATGGAGAGGCCACCGCTAGCGCCCTAGCCGCTCATCTGGCGATGTCGGTGCAGGTTGTGCGTCGCCATCTGCGTGGCTTGGAAGATGATGGTCTGGTCGAGGCCAGTCCAGCGGCGGAGGGTCCGGGCAGGCCCAGTAATCACTGGCGCCTTACCGCCAAAGGCCAAGGGCAATTTCCCGATGGCAGCGACCATTTCGCCCTCGGCCTGCTGCAATCTCTGGCTGGCAACCTGCCACCGGAAACCCTGCACGGACTCCTAGAGCAACAAGCCATTCAGCAAGCTGACGCCTACCGCCACCGCATCGGCGCCGGCTCGCTTCAAGAGCGGCTGGAGCAACTGGTGGATCTACGCCGGCAGGAGGGCTATCTGGCGGAATGTTCTCAAGATGCCGGCGACCCTCAAGCCTGGATGCTCAGTGAATTTCACTGTTCCGTGATGCGCATCGCCGAGCAATTTCCTTGCATCTGCGACCAAGAGCTGCAGCTAATTCGCCACACCTTTCCCGACTGCCAGGTGGATCGGGTGCAATGGCGCCTGGAGAAGGGTCACTCTTGCGGCTTTCGCCTGACGCCCTGCCGTGACGACTGAAGCCCCGCCACCCCAAGCCCAAAGTCCGCTTTCAGCAGCGGAACTGGCGGAGCTGGAGGCCACCCTCCTGCCTGCCTTGGAGCGGCACCACCTGCGCCTTCTGGCCCATAGCCTGCGCAGCCTGCAGGCGGTTGCAACTCACCAGCCCGCGGGGGCACTCCCAGGCCATGACGCGATTTGCGCCTGGGCCAGCCAGCAGCCCGCGCTCACCGACGCTCCCTGCTTCCAGGCAGTCCTGGTGGAGCAGTTAGAAGCAGCGGGCAGGCAGCTGCAGCAACTGGCCACCAGCCTGGGCCGGGCACCATTGGCCCTAGAGCTGGGCGACCTCATCGCGGCTTGCGATCATCGCCACAGCCACAGCCACATTCATAGCCACATCACGCCAGTGAGCGAAATCCAATCCGAGTCGATCGCCGACGCCCTCAGCTTTTTCCGCCTTAGCTGCGGTCGCTGGCACTCCCAGCGCAGCAGCCATCACCTGCTGCACCGGCGAGCTGAGGCGGGAGGCTCCTTCATTGAGGTGGTGGAGATCGCGGCAGCCGATCCCCGCCTAATCGCCATCGCCGAGCTCCACGGCGAAGATCCCGCCGGCCTTGTTGGGGGCTGCCGGGTGACCTGGAACGCCTCAATGGCGTGGGATAAGGCCGGAGAAGCCCACGAAGGGGAAAGCGTTTTCGGCTTGATCCCCACCGATGAGCTCGGCCGGTCCGGCCTGCTGCTGCGCGACCGTGGCTATGCCGAAACCGCCCCCGTGGCAGGCCATTTCGCCATGGACGAGCGCGATGGGCTACTGCTCACCACCAGCTACGAAACCATGGCCAGCCTGGAGCGATTCAGCTTTGCCGGCCCCAACGTGCGCCTGCGCACCAGCACGGTGGAAGGCCTCTCCAATACGGCGTCCTTCTGCGTCGAAACACGGCTGCTAGACAGCCCGGAGCCTGGGGCCACAACCCCAGCTCAAGAGCCCGTTTCCGAGCAGCCCCTGTCTCCCCTGGGATGGTGACGAACGTTACGGACTGTGAGCCCTGTCTCGGCCAGCCGAACCCGGCCGCAGCTGCACTTCTACGATCCGCAACGACGGATGATGAAGTCGTGTGGCCCTGCCCCTCCTGAAGTACGCGCCCACTACCCAAAACTCGCGGGTTGCCCCGCTTCGGGTGGGTTCGGATGAGGATCCCAAAGCCGTGTCCATGGACAAGGCCATGGACCGCGAAGACCAAAACTTCGTGATTGAGGCGGCTTACCGCCAGATTTTCTTTCACGCCTTCAAGGTCGACCGCGACCGCACCCTGGAGAGCCAGCTGCGGGACGGTCAGATCACGGTGCGGGAGTTCATTCGCTCTTTGTGTCTCTCAGACACTTTCACCCGCAGCTTCTACAACCTGAACAGCAACTATCGGGTGGTGCGCCACCTGGTGGAAAAGCTTCTGGGTCGCCCCACCCACGGCAGGTCTGAGGAGATCGCCTGGTCGGCCGTGCTGATGACCCGCGGGGTCAGGGGCATGGTTGACGACATCCTCAACGGCCAGGAATACCTGGATGCCTTCGGTTACGACACCGTTCCCTTCCACCGCAACCGCGTGGTGGGCTCCCGGGATCTGGGCGAAACCCCCTTCAACATCACCACTCCGCGGTACGAGGCCTACTACCGCGGCATCTTGGGCTTCCCCCAGGTTGTGTACACCGGCACCGCCAAAACAATCCCCGCTCGCTCCCGTCAGCGCCGTGGCGGCTTCCCCGAGGACTACCTCCCCTGGGTGCGCAATCTGCCTGCCATGCGCAGCCAAGGCGGTGCATCCGGCAGCGTCAGCATGGACTATCTGTCCAAGGTTCCTTACCGCAGCATCGGCCGCTGAAGCCAGTCTCCAACTAAAACCACGGGCGGTCAAAAGGCCGCCCTTTTTTATGGGCCATCAGCACCCAGGCCGTCAGCATCTACTGACGGCTCCAGATCGAGCTACCCGAGCCAGGAGAAACTCATCCACACTGATCCCAAAAGAAATCTGTCGCTGTGACCCAGGCACTTACCGCATTGGCACGCATGACTTTGCGTCAGCTGCGCCAGGTCGCCAGCGACCTTGGGGTGAGCTTGTACAGCCGTAAGTCCAAGGATGAACTCCTGGCGGCCATCAATGTTCGCCAGGATGAGGAGGACACGCCTATCAGCCTTAAGGCAATCGAAGCAGAGCTACCCCCAGCTCCCCGCCCCAGCTCAGCAAATACCAGTGTCGTATTTCTGCCCCGCGATCCCCAGTGGGCCTACGTGTTCTGGGATATCTCCGAAAGCGATCGGGCCTCAGCCCTCGCAGCTGGTGCCTCCCAGCTTTGCCTGCGAGTAGCCGACGTAACTGGCCTGCCCGGCGGCTCGGCTCACCCCCACACCCTGCAGGAAGTGGTGGTCGACAGCCATGCCACCGAGTGGTATTTGCCCGTGCCCCTGTGCGATCGGGATTACCGGGTGGAACTCGGCTACCGCAAAGGCAGCGGCGGCTGGATATCCCTGGCCTTCTCTTCAGTGGCACGGGTACCAGCCCAGCACCCCAGCGAGCAAATACTCGATCAGTTCGTGCCCTTTTCGCTGGACACGGCTCCAGCCATCCTGCCGACGCCGGTGGAGCCAGCCGATGCAGGGCTGCACGAACGCCTTTATCAAACAGCTACAGCCCGCTGGCGCCGTCTTGGCAGGGGTTCTGAGGCTTTCCATGAACTTGAGGCAGCCGGCCTAGACACCAGTGAACTGAACACCTCTGGTGCCGGCATCTGGGCCAGTGGCCGCAACGCCTCCGGCATCGGCGGGGTCGCTTCCCGTCAACGCTCGTTCTGGCTTGTGGCTGATGCTGAGCTGATTGTGTACGGTGCCACCGATCCCGCTGCCCGCCTCACCATTGGCGGTGAGGAGGTGCCCCTTTCCGCCGATGGCACCTTCCGAGTGCAAGTGCCCTTCCGCGATGGTCAGCAGGTGTATCCGATCGAAGCGGTCGCCGCCGATGGCGAGCAGAAGCGCAACATCACCCTGGAATTCAGCCGCTCCACCCCTGAGGACAACAGCAACCCAGCCGAAAAGGCCGTAAGCGAATGGTTCTAAATCGATCCTTGGCACTGAAGCGCTCTGCCGTAGCCCTCACGCCGATGGCGGGAGCCCTGGCCTTTCCGCTGATTGTGCCGGTTGTGTTGGTGCGCTTCGGTCTGCCAGCCGCCATGCTTAGCGCCGTGTTGATTGGTACAGCTTGGTTTGTGGTGATGCTGCGCACCGCCGAGATGCCCGGCCACCACTAGATAAAGCCTGGGCTTGATCCGATGTGGGAACCCTGGGTTCAACCGCCCAGGACTGCCATGGCCAACCTTTTGCCGCGCCACCCCTTCGCCTGGGCAAGCCTTGTGGCCTTGGCTTTAGCTGGCTGCAGCGCTGACGCCCAGCTACTGGGCCAGTCAGCCAGGCCCAAGCCCCTGCCCAAGGGGATTGAGCTGGCCTTCAACCACGCCGAAACCAGCCGCTACCGCAGCCCGATCAACGGTCAATGGCGTCAGGGCGACGATCTCGAGGCTTTCGTTCTGGCCAGTATTCAGTCGGCGCGGCGGGAAATCCTGGTAGCGGTGCAGGAGCTGTCTCTGCCGAAGCTGGCCGAAGCGCTGGCGGCTAAGCACCGCGAGGGGCTGACGGTGAAGGTGGTGCTGGAAAACACCTACAGCAGCCCCTGGAGCGAAGAGCATCCGGCCGATCTGGCTCCACACCAGCGCACCCGCCATGAGCAGCTCAAGGCCCTCGGTTGGGGGGATGCTGTGGCGATTCTGCAGCGGGCCGGCGTGCCCCTGATCGATGACACCGCCGATGGGAGCGCTGGCAGTGGCCTGATGCACCACAAGTTCATGGTGGTGGACAGGGCCGTGGTGGTGACCGGCTCAGCCAATTTCACCCCCTCCTGCATCCACGGCGATCCGGGTGCAGACCGTAGCCGCGGCAACGTCAACCACCTGCTGCGTCTGCGCAGCCGTGAGCTGGCTAACACCTTTGTGGCCGAGTTTGAGCGGATGTGGGGCGACGGCCCCGGCGGCCAGCCCGACAGCCGCTTTGGACTGGGCAAGGGCGGCGGAGCTCCCCAACAGCTGCTGGTGGAGTCAACGCCGGTGACGGTGCTGTTCGCCCCCCACCGCCGCAGCGATCCCCACCAGGGCCTGCTGATGTTGGAGAAGCTGCTCGCAGGCAGCCGCAAGCAACTCGATCTGGCCCTGTTCGTGTTCTCGGATCAGGGACTGGTTAATGCGATGGAGAACCTGCAGCAGCAGGGCGTCAACATCCGCCTACTGGCCGATCCCGGCTTCGCCAACCGAGCCTTCAGTGAAGTGCTCGATCTTCTCGGCACCAAGCTGCCCGACCACCGCTGCGGCCTGGAGGCGGCGAACCGCCCCTGGCAGCGCCCCCTGGAGAGTGTGGGCACACCACGCCTGGCCAGCGGCGACAAACTCCACCACAAACTGGCTGTGATCGACCACCGCACCGTGGTCACCGGCTCTTTCAACTGGAGCCCCAGCGCAGCTCATCAAAACGACGAAACCCTGCTGGTGCTCGACTCCCCCCAGCTGGCCGAACACTTCACCACTGAAATGAACCGGCTCTGGAAGGGGGCCGAGCTCGGCATCACCCCCCGGCTGCAGCGCAAACAGGAACGGCAGCAGGTGCGTTGCGGCAGCGGGGTGCAGCGCAGCTGACCAGGACTGGCCGCCGTAATTCAGGCCACACCAATGGTGCCCGTACAAGCACCAAACACCACATCTGGTGATCAACCCCTACGCTCAGCGCACAGCAACCACTCTGGCGAGAGGAGTAAGACCATGCCAAAAAGCGGCGGCTTGGGCAAAACCGGAAGCCTGATCAAATCCCTAGCCGGCTCCTTAATCCTGCCCGCAGAAGACTCAACCCCAGCCGCGCCGGTGGTCTACACCACGGCCATTCGCAGCGAGGGCAGCCTCAGCGAGTCAATAGCGGGGATCAGCGTGCTGGCCAACCAGCTCGGTTTTACCCACGCCCCCGAAACCCTCTATGCCGTTGACGGCCAGAGCGCCGCTTTCCACGCCGACCATGGCGCCAGGGCAGTGAGCCTGGCGGTTGAATGCAATCCGCAGCAGCAGACAGTTTCCCTAGCGGTTAGCGGGCTGGACAACCAGGACACCTTTGAAACATTCCATCAGGTGTCCAGCACCTTGTTTGGTGACTGCTGATCTTCGGGAACGCCCCCTACGCTGAACGTCTTCCTTATCTCGCGGCCATGGATCACCAGCCGGCCTCCCGCAACACCTCAGCCACCCTGGATGCCATCCAGCTGATGCTGCGCGACCTCCACACCCGGCACGATGAAATCCGCCACCGGGCCGCATTCCGCGGCTGCACCAACGAACTGCTGGCCGTGCAGCAGGAGCTCGTGGAGTATTTGCTTAGCAAGAAAAGTCAGTTGATGGGCCATGTCGACCCGGTTAGCGGCGGCACTCGCAACTACAACTCCTTCGTTTGAGTAGCCCCTTGAACCACCGCCCCAAGGTGGTGGTAGTGGGTGCCGGACCGGCTGGCGCCAGCTTGGCCCTACTGCTAGCCCGTGGCGGTGTGGCCGTAACCCTGGTTGAGGCCGGCACCAGCCTGGAGCGTCAATTCCGCGGCGAAGCGCTGATGCCCTCAGGGCTAGAGGCCCTGGCGGCCATGGGGCTACTCGAGCTGATTCCAGGCCTGCCCCACCGGCCCCTGGTGGGATGGCGCTTCGTGGTGAATGGCCAGGAGCTATTCACCGCCACCGAGCCCCTCGGCGGCGATCCCAGCCGACCCTGCACCCTGGTGAGCCAGCCGGCCCTGCTGGAGGCCCTGCTGAAACTTGCCGGCACCTACCCCTCCTTTGCGATTGAGCGCGGGCAACCGGTGGTCGACCTGCTCTGGCAGCAGGAGCGGGTGGCGGGGGTGCAACTGCGCGATGGCCGTCAGCTGCCTGCCGACCTTGTCGTCGGCTGCGATGGCCGGGGCTCCCTGGTGCGCCAGAAGGCAGGGCTAACGCTGCAGAGCAGCCCCAGCCCGATCGACTTGCTCTGGTTTCAACTGGCCAGTCCCGCGGCCTCGCCCTTGGCTGGCTCCTTCACCACCCTGGTGGGTCCCGAGGGGGTTTTCAGCGCTTTCGAAAGCGCCAGCGGCGGCTTGCAGCTGGGCTGGGTTATGGGCAAGTCTCAAGCCACACCCGAGCTCAGTAGAGAAGGCTGGATCGAGCGGATGGCAGCCTTGAGTCCGCCGCAGCTGGCGGCCTGGCTACGGGAGTGGAGCGGCGGATTGGGCCCGCCCAGCCGGCTGACGGTGCAGGTGGGGCTAGCGGATCGCTGGTGCCAACCGGGCCTGCTGCTGCTTGGCGATGCGGCCCACCCGATGGGACCCGTGCGCGCCCAGGGCATCAACATGGCCCTGCGTGATGCCTGGGTGGCCGCCAGGCGGTTGTTGCCGCTGCTCAGCAGTGGCTGCAGCGGCGCTGCCCTTGACGGGGTGGCCGTCCAAATTGAGGCGGAGCGGCGGCCCGAAATCACAGATATGCAAACCCTGCAGGCCGCCGAAGCCGCCCGGGGAGAGCAGTTGCGGCAGCAGGGTTGGTTGCGGGGGGCTCTGGCGATCGCCGCCCCCCTGGTGGGCCCGGCAATCGCTGCCCACTGGAGCCAGCAGCAACAATCGCTGCGCCAGGGACTAGCCCCGCTGCCAGGACCGCCATGATGGGGGCCACCCCGGTGGAACCATGGCCGCGCCTCGGATTGATCCAGCACTTGCCCTTGGCCTGATCGCCCTGCTGGCTGCCCCTCTACAGGCAGCACCCAAGGACCCGCCCTACCCCTCCATGGAACTGTTGCGCGAGCTCCAGCTCCACACCTTCGACTGCGGCAGAGACAACACGATTGAAGCCTGCGGCAAAGCACGCACCATGGCCGATCCGCTGCTGGATCACCCCCGCCTAGGCGCCAATTGCAAGGACACCATCTGGACGATCCGCGAACGGGCCAAACCAGCTGCCACCAACACTTTTGAGCGGCGTGAGGCTCTTAACAGAGCCGGCCAGGACCTGATCCCCTTCTGCAAGCAGCAGACCCGCTCGGTCGCCCCGAGCAAAACCGACAGCAAACCCCAGGAGAAAAAGGGCGGGTTTGGCCTAATTCCGGGCTCCTGATCCTGACGCCGCCTGGCTCTCGATCAGGTCCAGCACCTGCTGGGCAGTGCTGTTCATAAACGCCAGCGACCAGCCAACCTGCACCACCGCCTGATCGGCTAGGGCACAGAGACCATCCTTCTGAGCGGCAACTTCACAGCTGGCAGAAAGGCCCAGTAAGGCATTGGTGAGCTTGCCGCGCAGGCAGGTTTCCTTGCCGCGGCGATGGATCACGGCTTCAGCTGCCAAACGACTGCGCTGAACTGCCTCTCCCAAAGGGAGAGCGCGGGCTCCCCCCATCACTGCCGCCCTGCCGGCTTCTGTGGCCGCCAAGGAGCTCGCCGTTAGTGCCAAGCCAGCCAAGCAAGCCACTCTCCAAATGTGCCCGCTGGCAAACCTGCTTTCGGCCAATGCCCCTCTCCCTATTCAACTGCCTTCCCTTGGAAGCTAGTCAGTTCTGTAAGGGTGACAAGCCAAGGCTAATTTGGTGCCCCAGTGCCTCCGTGGATTCGGCCGATGATCAGCAGTAATCCCGTGAGCATTCGGCAGATTTCCCTGGCCCAGCCTTTCACCGACCAGAAGCCCGGCACCTCAGGCCTACGCAAAAGCAGCCGCCAATTCCAGACCCCCCACTACCTGGAGAGCTTCATCGAAGCGAGCCTGCAGGTGCTGCCAGGCGTGGCCGGCGGCACCTTGGTGGTGGGAGGTGACGGTCGCTACGGCAACCGCGCAGCCATCAGCGTGATCGCCCGCATGGCCGCCGCCCATGGCGTGACCCGGCTGATTACCACCACCGGCGGCATCCTCTCCACTCCGGCCGCTTCCCACCTGATCCGCCAACACGGCGCCGTGGGCGGGGTGATCCTCTCGGCCAGCCACAACCCCGGCGGCCCCGATGGCGATTTCGGCGTCAAAATCAACGGCGCCAACGGCGGCCCCACCCCGGAATCGATCACCGACGCGATTTACGCCGCCACCTTGGAACTAGGCGGCTATCGGATCTGCGCAGGCGGCAGCGATCCCGACCTCTCGGCCCCTGGCCGCAGCAGCATCGGAGAGCTGCAGGTTGAGGTTATCGATGGCGTCGAAGACTACGTGGTGCTGATGCAGCGCCTGTTCGACTTCGACCAGATCGGCGATCTGCTGCGGGGCGACTTCCCGATGGCCTTCGACGCCATGCACGCAGTGACCGGCCCCTACGCCAGCCGCATCTTCGAAGAATTGCTTGGCGCTCCCGCGGGCACGGTGCGCAACGGCATACCCCTGGAAGATTTTGGCGGCGGCCACCCCGATCCCAACCTCACCTACGCCCACGACCTAGCCGAGCTGCTGATGGGCAGCGATGCCTACAAATTCGGTGCCGCCTGCGATGGCGACGGCGACCGCAACATGGTCCTGGGAGCGCGCTGCTTCGTGAACCCAAGCGACAGCCTGGCGGTACTCACCGCCAACGCCACCTTGGCCCCGGGCTACGCCGATGGCCTAGCCGGTGTGGCTCGCTCGATGCCCACCAGCGCCGCCGCCGATGTGGTGGCCAAGGAGCTCGGCCTGGCCTGCTTCGAAACCCCGACGGGCTGGAAATTCTTTGGCAACCTGCTTGATGCCGGTCGGATTACCCTGTGCGGCGAGGAGAGTTTCGGCACGGGTTCCAACCACATCCGCGAGAAGGACGGCCTCTGGGCCGTGCTGTTCTGGCTGCAGATCCTGGCCAGGAAGCGGGAGCCGGTGAGCAGGATCATGGCCGAGCACTGGAGCCGTTTCGGCCGGCACTACTACTCCCGCCACGACTATGAGGCGATCCCCTCAGAAGCAGCCCACGCCCTCTACGCGCGGGTCAAGACCATGCAGCCCGCGTTGGTGGGCCAGGCCTTCGCCGGCCGCAGCGTCGCCACCGCCGACGACTTCGCCTACACCGACCCGGTGGATGGCTCCCTCACAACCGGCCAGGGGCTGCGACTGCTGCTCGATGACGGCAGCCGGGTGGTGTTGCGCCTTTCAGGCACTGGCACCCAGGGGGCAACCCTACGGGTGTATCTAGAGAGCTATGTGCCGCCCAGCGGCAACCTCAGCCAGGATCCCCAAATCGCCCTGGGCGAGCTGATCACAGCCATCGATCAACTCGCCGAGATTCGCAGCCGCACCTGCATGGAGCAGCCAACGGTTATCACCTGAATCAAGCAGGCGTCTCCTGCTTTACCTCCGAAAACGGCTGCCCGCGTAAACCAGCTGGGGCGCGTCGTCTGATCACGTGATCGTGCTCCAGTTCGACCCATGCCCGCATCTGGAAACGTAGATGCAATCGGAGAGCCGAAAGGACTGGATTGAGCGCGTAAAGCCGTTGATTCGCAAACCGGAATCCATCAAAGCGCTAACTAGCCTGGAGCCGTGGTTCCAGTTGCCCAGACAACCGATTCACACCGCTCCTAAGCGTTACAAACAAACGAAACTAGTTTGGATTGGCGTGGTAAGCATTTCTCTAATGCTGAGTCCCCATGTGATCGCTCTACTGGTCGGAGCAGCTGCGGCTGGGGTGCTCTTAAGCAACTATCCAACAACGCCTCAGCTATCGCGCTGCCCTGAAATCGGCAGCCTCCCGGGCATCGTGCTGGGAATGTTCATTGCCACAACGCTCATCCATACATTGGTGACGTCCTTACAAGCGGACCTGGTTCACTCAAAACGTCTGAGCGCCTGGTACTCAACAAGCGGCGGAGGGCGCCACCTGTTGATTGCCATTGGCGCACTCATGACTGCAGCCACGTTGTTCCTGGAAATTATCCTCTGGGCATGGGTCTATCGCCACGTCGGCGCTATTCACGGACTGGAAGCAAGCTTGTATTTCTCAGGCATCACATTCACAACAGTTGGATACGGAGATATCACGCTAGCCAAAAGCTGGCAATTACTCAGCGCGGGAGAAGCTGTCAACGGGGTGTTAATGGCCGACTGGAGCACCGCTCAATTAATTTTTCTTGTCCAGAGAATGATGATCTTGAGCGTACAATCTGAAAGAATAAAAGCAGATTGATTCTAAATCAAGATCTATTTCGGCATCACCCGGCTTGGCGTTGCACCGCACAACTAATTTCAACTCAACTATGTGCAGCTGACCATCTCAAGCATCTGCGTGATTCGATCCCAATCAATCTGCAGCAGAGCCAGCCGAAAGCCGGAGGGAAGCCAGATAGCTGGAGTGGGCAGACCTCGACCAGTAAACAGCCAGAGGAATCGCGACAAGCTCATTGATCAACATGGCGCGGATATAGGAAATCAATTCTATTTTACCTTGAGCCAGCAGCCATAATTGAACAATCAAGATCTTGACAACCCCAAGCCACAAGATCACTCGAAGCCAGGAAAGAGCCCTCAGTGACTTCTTGCTCGTAACAACAAACATGGCGACCAGAACCGTAAGCGAAAATGCAATTCCCATCAGATGCGGGAGGACCAGCTCATCGATGCCTTGGGATGGAAGCAGCCGCAACCCGGCCACAAAGAATGCTAAACAAACAGCCTGATGCACATAGACAATCCTCGTGAATAGGCCAAATCCCCAAGGCCTTGACTGACGAGGATTTGCAGCCATCAATTCGGACCGGAAATGGTAGGAACAGCAACGCTTCTGGATTCAGCTCCTCCACCGCCCTCACCAAACCAACGCGCCTCCAGCTGCTTAATCAGCACATAAAAAGGTGGCACCACTCCGAGCGACAGCACCGTGGCCACCAGCAGACCGCCGAAGATCACCGTGCCCAATGACTGCTGGCTGTTGGCACCGGCCGTGGTGGCCACCACCAAGGGCAGGAAGCCAGCCAACGAGGCAATGGCCGTCATCAGGATCGGCCGCATTCGGGATTCAGCAGCGGCCATAGCCGCCTCGACGACGCCCATGCCCTCCTCCAAATGCTGTTCGGCCACCTCCACAATCAAGATGCCGTTCTTGGCCGCCAGACCGATCAGGGTCACTAGCCCCACCTGGGCATAGATGTTGAGATCGATCGAGCGCAAGGCCAGGAACACCAGGGCACCCAGCATGGCCAGAGGCACCGTCATCAGAATGATTACCGGCGTGACATAGCTCTCGTACTGGGCCGAAAGCACCAGATAAACGATCAGGATGCCCAGACCAAATACCAACACGCTTGCGTTACCAGCAGAAAGCTGCAGCGAGGCCAGACCAGTGAATGCATAACCAATATTATTGAAATCGAGCCGCTTAAATATCTGCTGAATAGCCGTCAAGGCCTGGCCAGAGCTCTTGCCAACGGCCTCAGCACCCTGTACCAAAATAGTGCGGTAAAGGTTGTAGTGACTAATCACCGGAGGTGCACTGGTGAGGTCCGACGAGGCAAACTCACTGACCTGCACTAGTTTGTTGTCGCGATTGCGCACGTAGTAACTGAGCACATCCTCAAGTGTGCTACGGCCGGATGCCTCTGACTGCACGTAGATATTGCGCACCTGGCCATTTTCGTAGGTCAAGCCTGAGTAGTTGCCACCTGCGAGCACGGCAATTGTCTGCATTGCCTGCTGAAAGTCGATGTTCAGTGCACCCATGATCGAGCGATCGATCTTGAGCCCAAAGGCTGGGGCGCTGGGGATGAACTGGGTGTAAAGGCTTGAAAACTGATCGGATGCAGTTCCAGCAGCTACAAGCTTTTGGGCTAATGCGTCGAGTTGGTTAAAGCTGTATGCGCCATTACTTAAGTCATTGAACTGAAAGTAGAAGCCACCCTGGGCCGAAAAACCAGGAATCGCCGGCGGCTGGGCTGCGACTACTAGACCACTACTAATCTTGGAAAGCTTGGCATTGAGTCGCTCCACAATTGCCGGAGCTTTCTGATCAGCTCCGCTGCGCTCCTCCAATGGCTTGAGGCCGAAGAAGAAAACACCCTGGTCTGGGCTGGAGCCGTTGAAGCCGTAGCCGCTAACCACCGAAGCTGCCGTGATGTCAGGCTCCTCCTTGAGCACCTTGGCGATCTCGAGACCGGTCTGCTGGGTAAGACTGAGGGAGGCACCATTCTGTAGCTGGAAAATCCCCACCCCATATCCCTGATCTTCCTCCGGAATGAACGCCGAAGGCAGGGCGGAGAAGGCAAGAGCGGTCAGCACGATGCCGCCTGCCAGACCGGCGAAGACCAACTTGCGCTTGCGGATCAATACCTCCAGCAGACGGGCATAACGACCCTGCAGCCAGGCAAAAAAGCTGTTGAAACGCTCAAAAATTAGGCCAAGCCTGCTGCCGGCGATACCGAACAGCACCACCCCGAACACGTAAGCACCGACACCAAAGGATGCGGCGCTGAAGCGCCCGAAGGCCAGGCCCACCACCACACCACCGATGGTCCAACCCCAACCCTTGGGCTTTGGAGGCTGCTCCGACTTGAGGATCAGGGCCGACATCATTGGCGAGAAGGTCAGGGCATTGAAGGTGGAGATGGCGATCGAAAAGGCGATCGTGAGGGCGAATTGCTTGTAGATGATGCCAATACCACCCGGGTAAAAAGCTACTGGCACAAATACCGCCATCAGCACGAGCGATGTAGCGATCAGAGCACCAGTTAGCTCACCCATACAGGCCATTGCCGCCTTGCGTGGACTCATGCCACTTTCAAGATTTTTAGAAACTGCCTCGATTACCACGATGGCGTCATCCACCACCAAGCCAGTGGCAAGCACCAAGCCCAGCAAGGTGAGCTGGTTTATGGAAAAGCCAAAAGCATTGATGAAGGCGAAAGTACCAATGAGTGAGATCGGGATCGCCAGGCTAGGCACCACAGTGGCTCGCCAATTCTGCAGAAACAGAAACAGAATCACAAGTACCAGCACAATTGCCAGGCCAAGGGCGTCGGTTACACCCTCAACCGCAGACTCAATAAACTGACCAATATTGTAAATCTGCTTAACCGCGATCCCCGGTGGAGCTGCCTGGGTAAATTGATCCATCACTGCCACCACAGCTTCTGATACATCCAGAGCGTTGCTCTCAGGGGTTTGGAACACCGCAACGGTGATAGACGGAAACCCGTCGAAACTCACCGCCTGCTGAGCAAAGGTATTAAACCCATAGGTAGCCTGGCCCACATCGCGGAGTCGCAGCAAATTACCCTGGGGTGACTTACCAACTATCAGGTCGTTAAGCTGATCTACCGACATCAAGTTGCCGTTGTCGGACACCAGGATCGGGTATGCGAACAGCTGATCTCCTCCTGCTGGCGGACCACCAATCAGGCCACCAATAGCGATGCTATTTTGACTCTTAACCGCACTGACGATTTGGTCGGCAGTCAGCTGGTTGGCAATGAGCTTGCTTGGATCAACAAACAGCCAGAAGGCGGGGTTACTACCTCCCAGCAGATTGACTTGAGCTACTCCGGGGACCCGCTCAAGCTGGTAGTAGAGCTGCTCATAAATCAAGCCATTGATATAGGAAGCATCAAATTGACCCTGGCTAGACGTGACCTGATAGGCAAGCAGAATCGAGGGTGTGCTCTGCATCACCGACACCCCAGTTGCCGAGACCTGTTGGGGCAACTGGGGCATGGCCAGGGAAACGCGGTTTTGAACGTTTACCTGGTCGATGTTGATATCAGTGCCTTCGTCAAAATAAACCTGAATGATGCTCTGACCGGTGTTTGAACTAGTTGACGAGATGTAGGCAGCACCCGGCACGCCATTGATCTGCTGCTCGAGCGGGTTGGTAACTGCCTGTTCAGTAACTATGGAATTAGCCCCGCCGTAATTGGACGTCACCTGAATAAGCGGTGGCGCAATATTCGGCAGGTTTTCAATTGGCAGACTGGGGATCGCAATGATTCCCATCAGCACGATCAGGATGCTGCAAACGGTCGTAAGAACAGGCCGCTTGATGAAATTATCGGAGAGTGACATATCTTTCTCAGTTGCTTCCGCTTGAGAGTTTCACCGGCATACCGGTACGCAACAGCGCCGTATTGGAAACCACAACCCTTTCTCCTTTCTGCAGGCCCGAGACCAGCGGGTAACGATTGCCCTCCAGCTCACCAAGCTGCACTGGGGTTTGCACCACGATCGGAGTAGCTGGCGGCAGGGCCTCAAGCTTCTGCTTCTGCGCCTCAGGGATTTGGGTGGAGGCGCGGATCTTGGCGAGCACCTGGCTGAGTTGCAGCACCCGATAAACAAAAGGCTGTTGGGCCTGCATCATCACTGCCTGGACCGGCACGGAAAGCTGGCGGGTGTTGCCGGTGACAATCAGGTTGCGCACGTACTGACCTGTTTTGAGCTGGCCGCTTGGGTTAGGGAAGGAGGCCTTAACTAGCACCGTGTTTGGCGAAGAACTACTACCGCTAACTCCGTAGTACGGAGAAATAAACACCACCTTCCCCGTCGCAGACAGGGGAGGGTTGCCCTGGGTCACCAGCTGCACGGTCTGGCCAAGCGCAACTCGCGATGAGCGGGTGGCGGGCACGTCCATCAGGGTCCAAAGACTTGAGTTATCGACAATGCCGGTGATCGCCTGTCCTTGGCGCACGTAATCACCCAACTTCACCGTATCGAGATCGCCGATCTCACCACTGATCGGTGCCGTCACGAATTTGTAGCCCAAGGTGGCCGCATTGGCACGCACTTGGTCGCGGCTTTGAATTGCCTGGGTGACGTAGAAGTCGCGATCCTTGGTGGATACCGCTCCCTGCTCATTCAAAAAAATGTAACGCTCCGCATTAACCAGATTCTTACGGGCCTCGGCCTTGCTGGCATCCAGGTTTGCCGATTGCTGCACGTTGTCGAGCACCAAGATCGGCTGGCCCGCCTTCACCCGCTGGCCCTGGGTCGCCAGGATCTTCACCACTCGCCCATCAACCTCGGGGCGCAGTGCCACATCACTGGTGGAGCTGAGCTGGCTGATCACCTCAATCGAGGGGCTGAAATCAGCCTCGCCGATGGTCTCGACCTGAACCACCAGCGGTGGCCGGGAGGCCTGTTTGGTGGCACACCCCCCTGCGCACAACAGGCCGATAAGAGAGGTGACCGCAACCGCTCTGTTCACATCCACTGAGCACCGAAGCGCAAGTTACCGGACCCCGGCCTTTTTGGCCTGCTTCGCAAGTTGCACAGGAGCACCGTGGCGCAGATTGAGCAGACCAGCGGTGATCACCCGATCACCACCCTGAACAGCACCCTGACCAATGCGCTGCAGTGGATAGAGGGTTCCCTGCAGATCACCCAGCTGCACCGGAGTTTGCAAGGCAAACAGGGTGCCGCTCGGCAACCGGCGCAGCTCGGCTATGGGGGCCTTGCCTGGCCGCTGCTCCAGCTCAGCCAAGCTGCCCACTAAATAGATGAAGGGCTGTCCTGCCAACCGAGTCACCGCGGTGAAGGGAACGGCCAACTCCTGGCGCCGATCCAGCACCAGCCGCGTGCGACTGCGCTGGCCATTGCGCAGGCTGCCCCGCGGATTAGCAAACGACGCCTTCACCAGCAGCGTCTGAGTTGGAGCGCTCACCCCCGGATCCACCGAGATCACCGGGCCCTCCGCCAGGGGCTGGGAGCTGGAGGCGGCCAGCAGCAGCACCCGCTGGCCCGGCCGAACACGATCGGCATAGGTGGCAGGTATGTCTATGCGGGCCAAGAGATTGTCGTTGCGGATCAAGCGGGTAATCGGCACGCCCGCAGCAATCACATCGCCCTGCTTGACGCGCAAATCCGCCACCGTGCCGCTGATCGGCGCCCGCAAATCCTTGAAGGCGAGGTCGGCCTCCTTGGCTACCAGGGCTTCGCGGGCAGCGATGTAGGCCTGGCGAAATTCATCCCGCTGCAGGGCACTGGCTGCACCCTGGCGAGCCAGATCCTGATATCGCTGGTAATTGAGGCGGTTGGTCTGCATCTGAGCGCGCAGGCTGGCCACCTCGGCCCTGAGCTGGGCCTGATCGAGCACCAGCAGCAGCTGCCCCTGGCGCACCCGATCTCCTTGAGCCACCAACAATCGCTGAATGCGGCCCCCCGCCTGGGCCGCCAGATCCACCTCCTCCTCAGCCTCCAGGGTGCTCACGGTGTCAAAACTGGCTTGAAATTCGGCAGTTTCCAGGCGCTGGCTCTGCACCACAGGTATCCGGGAGGCTGGCTGGCGGCCCTGCTGACAGCCCACAACCAGGGCAGAGGCCATCGCCGTGAAAAGCAAAAACTGGGAAGCAACAGGGCGGTGCATGGAAGTGATGGTGGCTCGGGCGCGCCGCGTGGCCGGAGCGTATCGCCGGCGGGCCGATGATGGACTCAGAACGGCGCTGCGGCGACCTCGTGAGCGACCTGTTCAGCCATCAACGCGACATCACCCTGGCCCGGGTCGCGCCCCTGGCCGACAGGCTGAGGCCCCGCAGCCTTGATGACTTCGTCGGTCAGGAGTCGATCCTCGGCGTAGGGCGCCTGCTACGCCGCGCCATCGCCGCAGATCGAGTCGGCAACCTGATCCTGCACGGCCCGCCGGGGGTGGGCAAAACCACCCTGGCCCGGATCATTGCTGGCAGCACCAGGGCCCACTTCAGCAGCCTCAATGCCGTACTTGCCGGCGTCAAGGATCTGCGGGCCGAGGTGGACGCGGCCCAGCAGCGCCTGGCGCACCATGGCCTGCGCACCACCCTGTTCATCGACGAGGTGCACCGTTTCAACAGTGCTCAACAAGATGCCCTGCTGCCCTGGGTAGAAAACGGCACGGTGAATCTGATCGGAGCCACCACCGAAAACCCCTTTTTCGAGGTGAACAAAGCCCTGGTAAGCCGTTCGCGATTGTTTCGCCTGCAACCGCTTGAGCCAGCACACCTGCGCCAGCTGCTGGAGCGGGCCCTGCGGGATCCGGAAGTGGGCTACGGCGGACGCTCGATTGACTTAGCCGCAGCAGCGGCCGACCACCTGGTTGATGTGGCCGGGGGCGATGCCCGCAGCCTGCTGAATGCCCTGGAGCTGGCGGTGGAGACCACTCCTCCCGGCGCTGATGGCTCGATCAGGATCGATCTGAGCATCGCCGAGGAGTCGATTCAGCAGCGGGCGGTGCTCTACGACAAGCAGGGGGATGCCCACTTCGACACGATCAGCGCCTTCATCAAATCCTTGCGCGGTTCCGATCCAGATGCGGCCCTTTTCTGGTTGGCCCGCATGGTGGAGGCGGGCGAAAATCCTCGCTTTATCTTCCGGCGCATGTTGATCGCTGCCGGGGAAGACATCGGCTTAGCCGATCCCCAGGCCGTGGTGGTAGTGGAAGCCTGCGCGGCCAGCTTCGAGCGAGTGGGATTGCCAGAGGGGCTTTACCCACTGGCCCAGGCAGCTCTCTATTTGGCGGGAGCGGAGAAGAGCAACAGCGTGCTGGGTTTCTTCGATGCCCTCAAAAGCGTGCGCAGCGCCAACCGCCAGCAGGTGCCCGCCCACCTGCGCGACGCCAACCGTGATGGCCAGGCTTTTGGCGATGGAGTGGGCTACCGCTACCCCCATGCCTACGCCGAGCACTGGGTAGCCCAGCAGTATTTGCCTGGCGCACTTCAAGGTGAGATCTTCTGGCAACCGGGCAGCCTGGGCTGGGAGGGCCAGAGGCGCGAGCGCCTGCAACAGCGGCGAGCCGCCCAGCTGGCAGCTGCCGCCGAGATGGCGGCGGATCAGGGCGACGTGCTTAGCAGCAGTCCGGAGGATCCCCAGCTGGAGCGCTGGCTGCAGCGGCAAGCCGCCGCCGAGGGAGAACGACTCGACACTCTGAGACGTCGGTTCTGGGATGGGGTGGGCTGGCGGCGCCACGACCGGGTGCTGGTGCTGGAAGCGAGGTCGTTGCTATGGGCCCTAGATCCCCTGGCCGCTACGCCCGAGGGCGGGGTAGTGATCACCGTGGCCCAGGCCTCCGACCTGGAGCGGCTGCAGGCCCAGCTAAAGGTGCTCGAAAGCCTGCGCCAACCCCAGCTGCTGCTGGTGCCTCCCCAAACCCCTACCGCCCTTAGCTCCCAGCTCGAACCGCAACTCGCACTTGACTCCGGGGCCCGCTTCGACTGGGTGATAGCGCGGCAACCCTGGCAGGGCCTCAGCGCCGAACAACTCGAGGCCTGGATCGGCCAGGCAGGCGCGCTGCTGGGCCACACCGGCCAATGGCGCCTGCTGTTCAGCACTCCCCAACTCGGACCAGCAGCAGGCCTGCGGGCCCTGATCGGCACGGCAGAAACATCCCTACAAACCCTGCTGGAGGAGCTAACCCACCTGGAGGGGCAGCGACTGATCCAGGCCCAGAGCACCGGCCTAATCAGCCAACGCAGCTTGATCGCCGCTGGATGGCAAGTGCAACAGGAGCAGTGGCAGGAATCACTCCAACTCGAGCTGACGGCCGAGCTGATCGAACGCTGGCTAGCACCGGCCAGCCCCTATCTCGAAGCGATGGCCGCACTCCGGGGCAAGCCCCTAGCCAGTGATGCCGTGCAAAGTCTCCAAGAGGCGTTCAGCCGTCTGCTGGGCCAGCCCCTGCCCCAGACCCTTGAGCACACCTTGGTACGGGCAAGACGAGTGGACGCACTGCAAACACTCCACAACCCATGAAAAAAGCCCCGGCGCTAGCCGGGGCATCTGGGGTGGCGATTCGCCTAAGGCGAGCCGAACACCAAGGCCATGCTCTCCAAAGGCCAGGCTCACCAGAGGCCGCGGATGGCCTCAGATTCAACTTGCTGAACCGGAGCAGGGGCCATTGTGCGCACTTCAGCCACGGCATCGGCCATCTGGTTGGCCTGAATGCAGGCCGGCAGAAACACGTACCAGGAGAGCAGGGAGGTGCACTGGGCGTCACCTTGGCAACGACCTTCAGCGCAGACGTTCTGGGCACCGGTGTAGGTGTTGCAGAAGTCGGCCAGGCGCATGTCGGTAGGCAAGGCATTCATGATGCCGGCCGAGGAGATCTGGCCGTCACGGGCATCGGCCACGATCGCCGAGCGCAGAGCCTGCACCGCAAAGGTGTTCATGCTCCAGTAGGGGAAGTAGCTGGTGGTTTGGTTCTTGAGGAACTTCACACCGGCATCCGAGTAGAGGAAGCGGGAGACGCCAACCAAGTCCACGTTGTAGGTCTTGTTCATGCCTTCACGCACCTCGGCAGCGGTCCAGCCGGAACGGCTAAGGCCCCCTTCCAGGCCCCGATCGGTGACTTCACCAGACTGCAGGAATGTATTAAAGGCGTCCTGGTTGGTGGACCACACGGCGCCGCCGGTGTTCCAACGAACGGGGAGATTGTTGTCGACTGCGGCAGACGCTGGCAGCGCCACCGCCGATAGGGCCGTACCCACAAAAAGGCCGGCCAGCAAACGTTTGATCACGATAAACATGGCATCAGTTCATTTCGAACGTAGCCATGCCATGCGGCGTGTCACCAAAGAGGTAAGTCTGCAGGGAACATCGACACAGAAACAAAAGGTTTTTGCTGTATTTCAGGAGCAAATCTGCGTTTTTAGAATGATCATGCGCCATTTGGGCCCCGTTCTTTCTTCAGGCTGCCTCTTCAGGCTGTCCTGGCGACTGCAACATCAATCCTGCGCAACCCTCACCAACCGCCGCCCAGCGCCAACCCTGCTGCAGAGCGCTGCTGTGATCCGGCTTGGCTCCATCACTGAGATTCTGCAAGCTGCCGCTGCTGTGGTCGTAACACCACTGAGCCAGTTCTGCGGCCAGGGTGCGATGGCGCCACTTGATAGCCGCTTCCTTCAACACCCAGCTGTTGAGGACCGCTCGCCGTAGCTCCGCCCCAGTCAAATCCCGCAACTGCGCCTGTTCAGTCTCTGGATAAAACCGCCGCATCAATCCAGCTGGCTCAATAGGTCGAGCAGTGGATTCGAGGTCGACTCCGATGGGGGAGCCGGAGTAGCCAATCAGCAAGCCAGCGCCGCTATGGCTGAGACTGACCCATCCCAGACCATCCCCTAACAGTGGAGGGTGGCCGGGCGGACTATGGAGAGGCACCGAGGCACCAGCGCATCCCAACACCTCAGCCAACTGCTGCCGGAGCAGCGCCCGGCTCTGGAAGTAGCGACTTCGCTGCCGATCAGGCAGGGCCAAGCCCCAACTGCGTTCAGCCATAGATAAATAACCGAGTTCACCCCCCTCCAGAGAACGCAGCCATAGCTCGGGAGCTGGGCGCTGCGGCAGATCCAAGCTGCTGCCTAGGCTCACTTGTGAGTTCGGTTGGATGTTCAATGACCCTGCAGATCGGCGATCCCGCCCCTGATTTCACCTTGCCAGACCAAGACGGAACGGCGGTGAAGCTTTCCCAGTTCAAGGGCCAACGGGTGGTGATCTACTTCTATCCCAAGGACGACACCCCGGGTTGTACCAAAGAAGCTTGCAATTTCCGCGACCAGTGGGGAACGTTCGAAAAGCAAGCCATCACCGTGCTCGGCATCAGCAAAGACGGCGCCAGCAGCCACACCAAATTCATTGCCAAATATGACCTTCCCTTCACCTTGCTAAGCGACGTCGAGCCCTGCGCAGTGGCCGAGGCCTATGGGAGCTATGGGCTCAAGAAATTCATGGGCAAGGAATACATGGGCATGATGCGCCACACCTTCGTGGTGGATGCGGAAGGAAAGATCGAAAAGATCTACACAAAGGTGAAGTCCGAAACCATGGCGGACGACATCCTTAGCGATCTGGGCTTGGCCTGAGTGCAGCCAAGGCCTCAAGGGCCAGATCCGGAGCCAGCTGCAGCGGCATGGGGCTAACTAGCAGCTGCTGCAGCAATGGTTTCAGCAGGGAGCCATCTCCTCCCGTGAGCCAAAAACTGCAGCCAGGACAGCTGGTTTGAGCTTCACGCCCAGCCGCGGCCAGAGCGGCCGCCAGACCTCGCAAAACCCCAGCGGCCATAGCTTCTGAGGTCGAGCGAGGCCAGAGGTCCAAAGGCAGGTCCAAGGGCAGGTCCAAGCCAGGCAGTCCTGCAGTTTCAGAAGCCAGGGCCCGCAACTGCAAGGCCGCTCCGGCTAGCAAGCGTCCTCCCCCAAATCGGCCCTCGCTGGTGACCAGGGTGAGGCTCAAGGCGGTGCCGCCGTCAGCCACCAGTACGGGACCAGAGGCAAGGCACCAGGCCCGCCAACCCACCAGAGCACGATCCACCCCCAGCCAGCCAGGCTGCTCCAACAAGGGCACATCTTTCAAGTGCAGACGCCGCTCCAGCGGCAGTGGAGCAGAGGCGGGCACAGGGCCCACCGCAGCCCAAGCAACCAGCCCCTCAAGCTGTCCCACACCGGCTGGAGCACTCCACGTCCGCAGGCAGCCCAACGCCCCCTCTGCCCAATGCCATCGGCTGTTGCCGATCAGCAGCCAACGGCCTTCGCTCAGATGCCCTCGCCCATCAATCCCGGCAGATGGATGCCACATTCCTGTTGGAGACCACCGAAACGCGTCGCTCGGCCGATGACATCGCCTAGATCGGGAGCACTGGAGTGCCAGTCGCCCACCGTGGAATAACCCTGCTCAAACAGCGGGTGTTGGGGCAATTTGTGCTCTTCCATGTAGTAGTAAACATCCCGTTTACTCCAGGAGAGAAGGGGCCGCAGCGACCAGCGCTGGCGCACCGCATCTAGCGGTTCCATGGCCTTGCGGTGATCGGTCTGGCTGCCGCGCACACCACTGGCCCAACAGGTCACCGCCAGCTCAGTGAGGGCCCGGTCGAGGGGTTCCACCTTGCGGATGCGGTGATAGAGCTCCAGATCTGCGCCCTGGTGGGTTTCCCAAAGGCGGCCGTGCAGAGCTTCCATCCGGGCCGGGCTAATGGCCGACTGGGCCACCACTAATTGGAGCTGGAGCTGCTCTACCAGGCGCTCGGCGTATTGATAGGTCTCCGGCGGCAGATAGCCCGTATCAACCCAGACCACGGGTATGGGCCGGCCGGTATTGGCGGTCAGCTCACTGGCCATGTGCAGCAGAACTGCCGACTGGATGCCAAAACTGGTTGTTAAAGCAAATCCTGCCCCGAAGGTGTTCTGAGCCCAGCTCAGGCGCTCTTGGGCCGGCAAGGGTGCAAGCAGTGCCCTAGCAGCTTCCAGATCGATCGGCCGTCCGGCGCCATCGGGTGAAAGGGCTGGGACTTGGTCCGTCTGCATCAAACCATCATCGCCCTTTGAGTAAGTCGCTGGTTAGGGTTCAAAAGCAGGTGCCGGCGAAAGACCACCAAAGCAATGCTGAATCCTGAGGCGGCGCGATCGCAGGCTGCGGTGACCCCGCCAACCGCACCGGTGGTGATCGTGGGAGGGGGCTTTGGTGGGCTCTACACCGCCCTCGCCCTGGCAGAGCGCCGCCAACATCCACCAATCCTGCTGATCGAACCCAACGATCGCTTCCTGTTTCTGCCCCTGCTTTACGAACTGCTGAGCGGCGAACTGCGCAGCTGGGAAATCGCACCTCGCTACGACAGCTTGCTGGCCGGCAAAGGGGTGGCCTGGCTGCAGGACCGGGTTGTGCGCATCGACGCCAAGTCTTCACAGGTCCATACCGCTACCGGCCGCTGCCTGCACTTCAGCCGCCTGGTGCTGGCCACGGGTGCCCAGGCCAATGACTTCGGCATCCCCGGCGTAGCTGAATACAGCCTCGGTTTTCGCACCTTGGCAGACGTGGAACGGCTGCAGCTGCTAATCCAGACCTTGAAGGAGCGGTCCCGGCCCCTGCAGCGCTTGGCCGTGGTGGGAGCTGGTGCCAGCGGGGTGGAATTGGCCTGCAAGCTGGCCGACCAGTTGCAGGGGAGCACGATTGTGGACCTGATTGAGCAGGGCCCCGGACTGCTGCCCCAGGCCAAGGCCTTCAACAGAGAGCAGGCTGAGCAGGCCCTGCAACGCCGGGATGTGAGGCTGCGAACCCACACCCGCGTCGAGGCAGTGCAAGCAGGTGGATTGACGCTGCTGGGGCCAGCCGGCTCGGAACAGCTGAAGGTTGATGGGGTTATCTGGACTGCAGGCCTGCGCTTTCAATCGCTTGAATGCCAGCCGCCAATTTCCGTCGACCGACTTGGACGACTGAGCTGCGAGCCCACCCTGCAGCTGGTCGATCACCCCCACCTATTTGCCCTAGGCGACATCGCCCAGCAGGAGTTACCCCTGCCAGCCACGGCCCAAGTGGCCTTCCAACAAGCTGAGTGCCTGGCCGCCAACCTGATGCATTCCCTCGCAGGCGAACCCCTCGATCCCTTCAACTACAACGACCTCGGCGAAATGATGAGCCTGGGCCGAGGCGAAGCAAGCCTCGTTGGCGGCGGATTCACCCTGGCGGGAGCGGCGGCATTTCAGATCCGCAAACTGGCCTACCTGGCCCGCTTACCTGGCAAATCGCATCAGTTAAAAGTGGTCGCCGGCTGGCTAGCGGACTGGCCCCGGTGACCCTGCCGGGAGCCCAAGCTTGTGGTGGGCAAGGCCCGCCCATGATCAAATCCTTAATCGTTCTTTATCTGTGGTGAAACAAGGCGGCCTGGCGGGGCGCACGGCCGGCTTGCGACCCGCCCAAAAAAGACGCCTGGAACGCCTCTGTCACCGCCGCCATCCGGACGACCAGGTAGCCGAATTGCTCTGCTTGCAGCGGCTTGCCAGTGAAAGCCGTGAGCTGGAGCTGCCGCTCACCCTGGTAGTGGATAGCCGGGGCCTGTGCCGGCTGCTCTGGGTGGGGCCGCTGGAGCAATCGGGCCGGCTGCTGGAGCGCCTGCCCGGCTCAGAGCGCCGCCAGGGTTCCGAGCTGCGGCTGATCACCTGCTGCGGCCGAACCAAACAACTCGAAGCCGGCCGCCAGGAGGGAATCGTGGGGCTGGATATAGCGCCCATCTTTTGGCTGCGCTTCGGCGACAGGGCGGGGGCGGGGGGCCAATGGCCCGCCCAACTGTTGGTGGCCCACCCCGACGCCGCCGAACCCTGGGCAAGCGAAGCGACTGAAGATCTAGCCGAATTGTGCGGCCGCGATCCCCTCAGCCTCACCCAGCCAAATGCACCCAGCGATAGCACCTTTGGCGCCAACCAAGACGGCCCTGAAAAGGTGCTGCTGCTAGCCCTCACCCCCGGCGACCGCGGCCGGGCCCAGCGCCTGATCGCCGAACTGGAGGGACTCGTAAGCAGCGCCGGTGCTGTGCCGGTGGGAGTGGTGGAGCAGCGCCGCAGCCAAGTTGCTCCCCAGACCCTCTGGGGTGAGGGGAAAGTGGGTGAAGCAGCCCTGGAGGCCCGGCGGCTCGGCGCCACCCTGGTAGTGACAGACCGGGAGCTCACACCGGTGCAAGCCCGCAATCTGGAGCGGCTCCTGGATCTGCCGGTGAGCGACCGCAGTGAACTGATTCTCGACATCTTTGCCCAACGGGCCGCCAGCGCCGCCGGACGCCTCCAGGTGGAACTAGCCCAACTGCGCTACAGGCTGCCCCGACTCACCGGCCGCGGCCGCAGCCTGTCGCGGCAGGGGGGAGGCATCGGCACCAGGGGGCCGGGCGAAACCCAACTGGAAAAAGATCGTCGCGCCATCGCCCGCCGGATTGAGCGGTTGCAGCGGGAGGTGAGCCAGCTGGGCGAACACCGGGCCCGGTTGCGTCGCAGCCGCCAGGGACTGCGGCGACTGGCCCTAGTGGGTTACACCAACGCCGGCAAAAGTTCCCTGCTCAACGCCTTAACCAGGGCCAGCGAGGGCCGCGCCGTACTGGCCGAAAACAAGCTGTTCGCCACCCTTGATCCCACCACCCGACGACTTGAATTGCCGGAACCAGTGCTGCTCACTGACACGGTTGGCTTCATCCGCGATTTGCCCCCGCCCCTGTTGGAAGCATTCCGCTCAACCCTGGAGGAAACCCTTGAAGCTGAGGGCCTGTTGATCGTGGTTGATCTGGCCGACCCGGCCTGGCCCGAGCAGTGGCGCACCGTCAACACCATCCTCGATTCCCTTGGAGCAACCGCCCCCAGGCGCCTAATCGCCAATCAAATCGACCGCTGCCCAGCCGGGGAGGTGGAGCGAGCCAGGGCGCTAGCCCCAACGGCCCTGTTCATTTCCGCCACCGCCTGCCTGGGCCTGCAGCACCTGCGCCAGGAGTTGCGCAGCTGGCCCGAGTCAGCGCCTGAGGACGAAAACACCACATCTGCGCGCTGACTTGTGGCACGATCAGCACTTGCTTTCTTCCTCCCTTTCAGCCTCTATGGCCCTCCAACTCGGCGATACCGTTCCCGATTTCACCCAGGATTCCCAGCTGGGGCCGATCAATCTCTACGACTTCGGCGCTGACAGCTGGGTTGTGCTGTTCTCCCACCCGGCCGACTACACCCCTGTTTGCACCACAGAATTGGGAGAGGTATCCCGGCTGCGCCCTGAATGGGAAAAGCGCAACGTCAAAACCATCGCCCTGAGTGTGGATTCCGCCGAAAGCCACAACGGCTGGATCTGCGATATCAACGAAACCCAGAACACAACAGTTGATTATCCGATCCTTGCGGATGCGGACAAAAAGGTGAGCGACCTTTACGGGATGATTCACCCCAACTCCCTTAATAATCTGACTGTGCGTTCGGTGTTCATCATCGATCCCAACAAGAAACTGCGCCTGCAGATCACCTACCCCGCCAGCACAGGTCGCAACTTCCACGAAATCCTGCGGGTGATTGATTCACTGCAGCTCACCGACAACCACTCCGTGGCCACCCCGGTGAATTGGAAAGACGGCGACGATTGCGTCGTAGTGCCATCGATCTCCACCGAAGATGCCCGCGCCAAGTTTGCCAAGGGCGTCACTGAGATCAAGCCCTACTTGCGCATGACCCCCCAGCCCAACAAGTGAGTTTGGGCTGATGCGGGTGTTGGGGTTGATGAGCGGCACAAGCGCCGATGGCGTGGATGCCGTCCTGGCCAGCTTCAGCGGGCCGCCCCAACGTCCGCGCTGGAGGCTGGAAAATCACCACTTCAACCCTTACCCCGCCGAGCTCCAACGCCAGATAATTGGCGTTGGCCAAGGCCAATCGTTCGCTAGCTCAACGCTGCTCGAATTGGCGGAAGCCGTGACCGAGCAGCAAGCTCTCGCAGCCAGAGCATGCGATCCCCAGGGCAGGGCCCAATTAGTTGGCTGCCACGGCCAGACCCTCTGGCATCGCCCGCCCCAGGCTGGCCAGCGGGGTGCCAGCTGGCAACTACTTCAAGGGCCACTGCTGGCGGAACTGCTGGCTACGCCGGTGGTATTTGATTTCCGCAGTGCCGATCTGGCCCTTGGCGGCCAGGGAGCACCGCTTGTCCCGCCTGCAGACCAGGCCCTACTGGGTCGTTGCGGCGGCTGGCGGGCGGTACTGAATCTGGGGGGCATTGCCAACCTCACCCTGATCCCACCGGCCCAGGGCCCCGAAAGTTGCCTACCAGTGCGGGGCTGGGACTGTGGTCCCGCAAATACCCTGCTGGACCTGGCAACCATGCACTTCAGTGGCGGCCAGCAGAGCTATGACGCTGATGGGGCCTGGGCCCGCCAGGGACAGATCGATGAAGCCCTCATTAAACGCTGGTTAGCTGAGCCCTATTTCCAGTGCCCACCGCCGAAGTCCACCGGTCGAGAGCTATTCGGCCAGGCAGACCTGGAGCGAAGGCTGGCCGAACTCAAGGGGCGAGACGCGGCGGACGCCCTAGCCACCCTGACCGGCTTCAGTGCCGCAGTTGTAGCCCAGGAGTTGGGCCATGGACCCCAAGCGATCGAGCTGCTGGTGGCTGGAGGGGGCTGCCGCAACAGCCTGCTAGTAGAACAACTGCAACGCCGCTGCCGCGGCCTGATCGTGCGGCCGTTGGTGGAATTTGGCATCGGCGAGGCAGAGAGAGAGGCCTTGGCCTTCGCCCTGCTGGCCTGGTGGCACGCCCTGGGGCATCAGGGAAACCTGCCCTCAGTCACCGGCGCGAGCGGCGGCGCGGTGCTGGGGCTTTGCGCCCGTCCTCAGTCAGGTCGGTGCAACCGAACCCTGCGGGGAGCTCCCCGCAGGCGCTGGGGTTTTTGGGCCTGACTGGCCTCCAGTCCCTGACGAAAAAGCTCAGCCTGGAATCCCGCCTGAACCGGGGAAGCCTGGCTGGCTTGGGCCTGCTGCAGCCGCTCCACACCTTGCTGGATCAGCACCTTGGCCATGTTGCTCACCGTACGGGACTCGGCATCCGCGAATTCAGCCAACTGTTGGCAGAGCTGCTCGGGCAACACCACCTGAATGCGAGGTGATTTGGACTTGCCACTCGAGGAGGTCTGCCGGGTGGCCACGGAGTTGCGAAGCAGGCGTGGGGCAGGACTGGAGCTTGCAATCTCCAGCCCATACCCCTCAGATACAAACCAGTGTACAGAGATGCACAAGGGTAGTATCCAAGACTATGCTGAAGGCAACCATCCCATCGGAGGTGCACACCGTGCCCCGTTCCTCCACCCCACGCGCCTCAACCCCTGCCTCAGCTGCCCAGGGCCGCAAACGCCGGACAGCCGAACGCAGCGATGTGCTCGTCTCCGCAGTAATCAGCACCTACCTGCTCACCCACCTGCATCACGTTCTGCAGCGGGCCGAATACGGCGCCCAGCAGGAGGGAAGAGGCGCACTTGCAGCCAACTACGCCGAGCTGCGCAAAGTGCTTTGCCTAGATGCCCGCAGCATGGAAGATGCATCCGCCTGTGGCACACCAGAGCAAGGCGAAAACCAGCTAGCCGCCTAAACCCATTCGTTTTAAAGTTTCGATAATTTGCTGCTTGCAATGACCGCCAGCAACGTCGACGCACTACCAGACGACGCCGTGAGACCTCTGCACGCCAGCAATGCTGCTGAGCTCTACGCCCAAATCAGTGCCGACCACGACCTAACCCAAGCGCTATTCCGCCAGGCCCTACAGGATCCTTCTGGGGCCATTAGCCGAATCATTGAGCTGGGCCAGCAGTTCGGCTTGCCGGTCAGCGCCCAAGAGATCCGCACCTACGTTTCCAGCCTGGATGACAGCGTCAGCAAGCAGTGGCTGGTGAAGGCTCGCGGGGGGCTCTGAGTTGGTGCGGCGCTGTTGTCGCTGATCGCGATCACCACCTGCCCAGCTGAAAAAGAGCCAATAACTCACAAGCGCCAGACCAGCTGCGACAACCAGAGCTGCCACCTGCTCAAGGCGTTTGATCATGGCCGTCCCACAGGCAGGTGAGACGAGTCTGCACCAGATGATTACCTAGCCGACCCCCGGCAGACAGGTCGCCAGGGATGATGGAACTGGTCCCTAGACCCTTCTCCGTGCTCCGCCTCGAACGCCTCGGCAAGATTTATCCCACCGGCGAGGTGCTGCGGGATGTCACCTGGGAGGTGAGGCCGGGGGACCGCATTGGCTTGGTGGGCGTCAACGGAGCTGGCAAGTCCACCCAGATGAAGATCATTGCCGGGCTGGAAGAGCCCAGCAGTGGCCTGGTGGTGAAGCAAGGCGAACCCCGCATTGCCTACCTGCAACAGGAATTCGACGTCGATCCAGCCCGCACGGTGCGAGAGGAGCTGTTCCAGGCCTTCGGCGAAGCAGCTGAAGTGCTGATTCGCCAGCACCAGCTGGAGCACGAAATGGCCAGCGAGCAGGCCGCCAGCGACCCCGACCATCTTGACGAGCTAATCCACGAGCTAGGCCGGCTGCACAGCCGTTTCGAGGCGTTGCACGGCTACGAGCTCGACGCCCGCATCGACAAATTGTTGCCCACCATTGGCTTCAGTCCCGAGGGGGCCGAACAGCTGGTGGGGGATTATTCCGGCGGCTGGCAGATGCGCATCGCCCTCGGCAAAATCCTCCTCCAGGAACCGGATCTGCTGCTGCTCGACGAGCCCACCAACCATCTGGACGTTGAAACGATTCAGTGGCTCGAGGGCTATCTGGTCGAACAAACCGCGGCCCTAGTGGTGATCAGCCACGACCGCACCTTCTTGGATCGGGTCTGCAACCAGATAGTGGAAACCGAACGGGGGGTATCGCGCACCTACCTGGGCAACTACAGCCAGCACCTAGAGCAGAAAGTCCTGGAGCGCGAAGCAACTCAGGCCGCATTTGATCGGCAACAAAAGGAGCTTGGAGCCCAGCAGGCCTACATCGACCGCTTTCGGGCCAGTGCTACCCGCTCCACCCAGGCCAAAAGCCGGGAGAAACTGTTGGAGAAAGTTGAGCGGGTTGAAGCTCCGCTCGAAGGTGTCGGCGGGCCGCGATTCCGCTTTCCCGAAGCACCACGCTCTGGGCGCCTGGTGGCAGACATCAAAAATCTGACCCACAGCTACGGCGAGCAGATTCTGTTTTTGGGTGCTGAGCTGGAGGTGGAACGGGGTGACCGCATCGCCTTTGTCGGGCCTAACGGCGCCGGTAAATCAACCCTGCTGCGGCTCATCATGGGCAGCGAAAAGCCCGAGGACGGCTGCGCCAGCCTCGGGGAGCACAACGTGATAGCGAACTACTTCGAGCAGAACCAGGCCGAAGCCCTAGACCTCTCCAAAACCGTGATCAACACGATCTTCGAGGTGGTGCCCGACTGGACTCAGACCCAAGTGCGCTCGCTGCTAGGCAGCTTCTGCTTCAGCAACGAAAGCGTATTCAAGGAGGCCGGCAAGCTCTCTGGAGGAGAGAAAGCCAGGCTGGCGCTGGCATTAATGCTGCTCAGCCCCTGCAACCTCCTAGTTCTGGATGAGCCCACTAATCACCTTGATATTCCAGCCAAGCAGATGCTGGAAGACGCGCTGATCGACTACGAAGGGGCGGCCTTGCTGGTGAGTCACGACCGCTATTTCATCTCCAGGGTGGCCAACCGGATCGTGGAGATTCGGGATGGCCAACTGGTACTCTACCGCGGCGATTATTCCTATTACCTCACCAAGAAAGAAGAGGAAGCTGGCCTGGCCCGGCAGGCCGAAGAAGCAGAACGCAAAGCGGCAAAACAGGCAGCCAACAAAGCCAAGCAGGCGTCTCGAAAATCCCAGTCAAAATCCAGCTGACCAGCGCCGCCCGCAGCCTCCTGCCTCAGCAAGTACACAGAACTTCACCGCCGCTTAGGCAGGAAGACTCATTTCACTAGCCGCCTTGGTTTGGTGTGCATAGGCTGACAAGGAGTCGCCACCGCAGGAGATCATGGGTAATGCACACATGGGCCCCAACGCCCAGGGCACCAGCTATCAAGTCGCCGGCTATCAGGAGACTGGCGGCCAAAGCGACGCTTTGGAGGTGTATTTCGAATGCATCACCACCTGCTCCCTAGACGACGGCGCCTGCGTGACGCGCTGCGTTGAAGAGCTGCGTGAACAGCCCTGAGCCCAGATATCGGCCATCCCACCACCGCGTAACAGCAAATCAGCACAGGCAAGGCACCCTGTCGCAACCGCTACGCAAGCGAATGAAACAGTTTGTAGCGTTACGGGGTCAAACAGATACCTGTGGTGCGTGCCATGTCTGAACCACTCGCCCTCAGTCTCGGCCAGCAGTTTGAGCTGGAGCGCATGAACCGGGCTATTGAAGCCACCGCCGATCCCCAGACTCTGCGAGGCATTGCCAAGCAGCTACTCCAGGCCTGGCATAGCCAAAAGGCGGCAACCCAGTGGGTGATGCGTCAGCAACTCGGCGCACCAACCCAAGTTTCACCAAGCCTGGGCAGTCCGTGGGGGCAAGAGGCCTAGGGGGCTGGGGCTAATTGGGCTGGAATAACGGTTAACTGCATCAATTTTCCGGCCCTATTCACCCGAAGCGCCAAGCTTCCCCCCACCCCTGCCCTCTCCACCGCTGTCACCAGCTGGGAGGGGCTAGCAATGGGCTGATCACCCACCGCGACGATTACATCGCCCTTTTGCAGGCCTGCCCGGGCCGCCGGTGAGGAAGCCTGTATCGCCATCACCCGCACGCCTTGATTCAGCCCAGCGCCATCACCGGCACGAACCCCGTCGAGACTTACGCCGATAACTGGGTGGCTGACGCGACCAGAGGTAAGCAATTGTCGGGCAATATCCCGGGCCCGGTTAATTGGAATGGCAAATCCCAAGCCTGCCCCAGGCCCGGTACGCACCAAGGTGTTAATACCGATCACCTCGCCATCAGCGTTTAGCAGTGGTCCACCTGAATTGCCCGGGTTAATTGCTGCATCGGTCTGAATCAGATCCAAGCGCTTGTCTGTGATGCCCAGCTTGCTGGCGTTGCGGTTGAGATTGCTGATGATCCCCATGGTCACGGTGTTGTCCAACCCGTACGGGTTGCCTACGGCAATTGCCCACTCGCCCACTTGCAGGCTGTCGGAGTTGCCCAAGGGCGCTACTGGCCAGGGGCCATTGCCCGCCAACCTCACGACCGCCAGATCCGTGCGGCGATCAAGACCGACCACCGTGCCCTCAACCCGACGACCGCCCTGCAGCCCCACGGTCACTCGGTCTGATTTCTCCACCACGTGGGCATTAGTCAAAATTAGGCCCTCAGCCTGAAAAATAAAGCCGCTTCCCTGACCCCGCTCTGTGCGCTGAGAGGGCTGCTGTTGCAGCTGGGGCATGCCAAAAAATTGGCGAAACAGAGGGTCGTTGAGCAGGCCACTGGGCAAACCTCCCGAAGCACCACCTGAGGCGGCCACGGTCCGTTCCGTGTCAATGGTCACCACCGCGGGTCCAGCGCGGCGGACGGCCGCCGCTACAAACGACTGGCGGTTCGAGCTGACTGAAGCTGCACTCTGGGCAAGGGCGGCAGCGGCTGGCCAGGGGGCCGGGGGCGCCAGCAGAGCCATAACCACTAACCCCGAGCCCAGCCAGGGCAAGGCCCGCAAATCAGCCATCACCACAAGATCCAACTAGTAAAACCGTAAGCAAGCAGCCAGCGGCTGCCTAGATCGTGATTTCCCTCCCAGTTCGGGCGCCACGGGCGGCCCAAATCAGCCCTATTGTTAATAAATATTCTTTTAATTCCATGGACACTGGGCGACTGCTAATTGCTTTTCTCGCCTTCGGTGCCGCCTGCAGCACCCTGTGGGCCTGGATGGTTGCCAATACCGGAGATGTTGCAGTCGTTGATCCCCAAACGGCTCGCTCCAGGCAATGATGGAACCGCGACACGCAACCACCCATCTGAGGCCAGCTTTACGGCCATGAACACTGTGTTCTCCCAGCTTTTACCCCTGGTCTACGGGGCCTGCTTCGTATTACTGCTATGGCAAGCCTTCAAGGTGATGGGTCAGGGATTCCGAGCCATTCCCCGTCCAGGTGATCGAGATGCTGAGGGTGCGCCTTCAGCACAAGTACCCGAAATCAGGTCCAATCTCGACCGCACCGGGCGACTCACCATCCATCCGGAGCTGCTTGATTCAGATGGTCAGATCACCCAGGAAGACCTGTTGACCGTGCGCTTCAGCGGCGACAACGAGCAAGCGGCTTACCCAGGTGACCTCAGCTGAATAGGCTCTCCGTTGAGCAAGCGTTTTTCAGCGGAGACAGAAGGTGGATCAACGGACCCGAATAGTGGCTGCAGTGCTGACAAGTCTCAAGCTGCCACCTCGTTTTCGCCTCAAGCTGATCAAGGAAGATCCGATTCGGCTGGAGTTGAGCATCACTCCCGCCTACGGCAGGGATCCAATTTTGGTAGGTCTGGTTGAATCTCAGGATCTCGTTGCCCGTCGCGACCGAGAGGGGCGCATCCCCCGAGACCTGCAAGGCACCTGGGACTGGACTGTTCGCCACGGCAAGGTGAGCACTGGGGGCTGGAATCCTTACCTGAAGGAGGCCTTGCAAACCATGTTTGAAACCGGCCTGCCGGCGATCGTTTACGAGGAGCTCACAGGCGAGGCCTACCACCCGGTGGATGGCATTCGCCACGTGCGCTGATTCCACCAGGAAAGCCCGCTGCCAACGCCCCCGCTCCCGATTGACGGCCTGCTGGCGCCGCTGCTCGAAGCCTGCAGGCCCGGGGCAACCGTGCTGCTCCAGGCACCCCCTGGAGCAGGTAAAACGACCCGGGTGCCCCTAGCTCTGCTGTCAGGACTGAACCTGGAGCCGGGCAAGCCGGGTGACGCATCTGGCCGCATCTGGATGCTGGAACCCCGTCGCCTGGCAGCCAAAGCGGCAGCCCAAAGGCTGGCGGCCGAGCTCGGTGAGCCCCTCGGCCAGCAAGTTGGCTACAGCGTGCGGCTCGAATCCTGCATCTCAGCCGCCACCCGCCTGGAGGTGCTAACAGACGGCCTGTTTCTGCGGCGCTTGCAGGCAAACCCCGGCCTTGATCGGGTGGAGTGCCTGATCTTTGACGAATTCCATGAGCGCGGCGCCGACACCGACCTATCTCTTGCCCTGGTGCGTCAGGCCAGGGAGCTGCTGAGGCCAGAGCTGCGGCTGGTGCTGATGTCTGCCACCCTCAACCTGGCCCCGCTGGCGGAGCAGTTGCCTGGGGCCACCGTGCTGACTAGCGAAGGGCGTTGCTACCCGGTGGCAGTCAGCCACCAGCCACCGCGACCAGGCGAAAGGCTGGCGCAACAGGTGGTGCGCGCCCTTGAGCAGCACTGGCTAGAGCAGCGCGGCGACGGCGAAACGGTGCTGGTTTTCCTCCCAGGGCTAAAGGAGATCCAGGACTGCAGCAGGGCGATCGCCGCCACCGACTGGGGAAAGTCCACCCATGGGGTCGTGGAGTGCGTTCCCCTGCACGGCAACCTGACCCTGGAGACCCAAGGCCGCGCTATCGGCCCGGCCAGCAGCGCCGCGGGCAAGGTGGTGCTCGCCACTTCCATCGCTGAGAGTTCCCTCACCTTGGCTGGGGTAACCCTGGTGCTCGACAGTGGTCTGAGCCGCCGCAACCGCTTCGATCCGGGCAGTGGACTTGATGGCCTCGTCACCGTGCCCGCCAGCCAAGCCAGCGCTGAGCAACGGGCCGGACGGGCCGGTCGCCTGGGGCTAGGTCGCTGCCTGCGCCTTTGGTCGCCCGCTGAACAGCAGCGCCGTCCCGCTTTCGATCCACCGGAGTTGCTCGAGGTAGATCCCCTGCCCCTGGCCTTGCAACTGGCCCAGTGGGGCGATCCCCTTGGCAGGGACCTGCACTGGATCGACCCACCAGCACCTGCACACCTGCAGGAGGCCCGTCTGCAGCTCGACCAGCTTGGTGCCCTAGGCGCCAGCGGGCGGCTGAACAGCCACGGGCAGCACCTGGCCCAACTGGGGGTGCATCCGCGCCTCGCCCAGCTGCTACTGCTGGGCGAGCAACTTGGCCAACTGGAGCTGGCCTGCGGCCTGGCGGTGCTGCTAAGCGAGCGCGATCCGCTCAACCGTCAGGAGGCCGGCAGTGACCTGCTGCGGCGACTTGACTGGCTAGGGGAAGACCGCCCTGGCGATAGCTCCCAGCGCCGGCTGCGTCAGCTGCAAAGCCAGCTGCACCGCCAGGTCAGGCAACTAGGTGGTCAGGGTTCCAGCCCTACAGCTGCAATGCCTGTTGGCCGATCAGTAACCCTGTCAGAAGCGGCGGCCGCGCTAATTGCCGCCGCCTATCCGGAGCGGCTGGCCCTAGCCAGATCAGGCAAGCCCGGCCGCTACCTCCTCAGTGGCGGCCGCGGCGCCGTGCTCCATTCAGACGATCCCCTAGTGGCCTGCCCTGCTCTGGCCGTTGCCCAGCTGGATGGCCAAGGCCAGGACGCTCGCATCCAGCTAGCGATCCCCCTTGATATCAGCCAACTGCGGCAACTGGCGGAGCATCCCGGCGGGCAAGGCCAGGTCGCAGTGGAGGCGCGCTGGGATGGAGAAGGTCAACGGGTGCGCTGCGAGCGCTCCCTGCGGCTAGGGGCGCTGGTACTTGAGCGCCGCAGCTGGGGCGAAGCCGAACCGGCCTTGATTCGCAGCGCCCTGGTAGAGGGCCTGCGGCAGCTGGGACTGGAAGCTCTGCCATGGGATCCCGTTAGCCGCCAACTCCAGCAACGCCTCAGCCTGGCCCACCAGCACCTAGGCGACCCATGGCCCGACTGCAGCCCCCAGCTGCTACTTGAACAGCTAGATGAATGGCTCGGCCCCCACCTCAACGGCCTCCGCAGCCGCGACGACCTGCAGGGACTACCCCTAGGCGAAGCCCTCTGGGGCGACGCCCCCTGGAGCTTGCGTCCCCAACTCGATCAGCTGCTGCCAGTGGCCCTGACCGTGCCCTCTGGCCGCCAGGTCAAGCTCGACTACAGCAGCGGCCAGCCCGTGCTGGCAGTAAAGCTGCAGGAGCTATTCGGCGCTCGCACAAACCCAATGGTGCTCTCAGGCCAGCTAGCCGTGACCGTGCACCTGCTCACACCGGCCGGCCGGCCAGCAGCGATCACCCAGGATCTGGCGGGCTTCTGGGAGCGCAACTATCCGGAGGTGCGCAAGGAGCTGCGCGGGCGCTACCCCCGTCACCCCTGGCCAGAAGACCCGTGCCAAGCCGAGGCGACGGCCCTTACCAAAGCGAGGCTGCAAAAGGGGAATCATCGAACCTGAGGGGCATGGGCAGATAAGGCACCTGCCTGCCCCAAACTGGATCTTTCCGGCAAGGCTGCCTTGGCCCGCTTTTACGTCAACAACCGTCGTGATGGCTCGCGCCTGCTTAGCAGCGCCCTAGTGATCTGCGTCGCAGGCCTGATTCGCTTTGATCATCCGATTGGGCGATCGGTAGCGCTGGTAGCAGGCCTGGTGAGCCTCTACTGGTGGATCTGCTACCGGCAGATCCAACCGTGACTGCGGCCGGGGATTTTTCAGGCATACCGCGCTATGGCGTCACAGAACTGAATTGCGCGGTGGCATCGCTGCTGGAGCGAGGCTTTGCACCTCGATTTCTGCTTGACGCAACCGTGAGCCGGCCCCAGCTCAAAAAGGGACATCTCTGGATGACCCTGGTCGACGAGCAGGCATCAATTTCAGCAGTGGTTTGGGCCTCCCAACTGGCGAAGCTGACCTTCGTTCCCGAAGACGGAGATGGGGTCGTAGTGGTGGGCAAGCTCAATTTTTGGAGCAGCCGGGCAAGCCTCTGCGTTCAGGCACTCGACATCAGGCCGAGCCTGAGTTCGGTCCTGCGTCAGTTCGAACAGGTGCGGGAGCGGCTGGCCCTCGAAGGGTTATTGGATCAAGACCGCAAGCGCCCCCTACCAGCTTTCCCAAGGCGCATTGCCCTGCTCACGAGCTGTCCGAGTTCTGCCTTGGCCGACATGCTGCGCACCAGCGCCGAGCGCTGGCCAGCGACAGCAGTAGTCGTGGTGCCAATACCCGTACAAGGCCCCGTACACGAAGCCATCTGCCGGACCCTGGGACAGCTGAGCTCCCAAGTGGAGCAGTTGGGCATCGATGCGATCGTGATCGGCCGAGGCGGAGGCAGCCGCGAAGACCTAGCCGTGTTTGATAACGAAGAGCTGGCGCGATGTTTAGCCGCCTGCCCTGTGCCCGTAGTCAGTGGCATTGGCCACGAAGATGACACCACCGTTGCCGACCTGGTAGCGGACTACAGGGCCGCCACCCCCACCGCTGCCCTGGTGGCCCTATTGCCAGATCGCCGCGTAGCGGTTCAGACATTGCAGCAGCAGGGGAGACACCTACAGCAACTCGTCCAACTGAGGCTGCAAGGAGAGCGTCAGCGACTCACTCGGTATCGGGAGCGCCTAGCGGGGGTGCATCCACTCGCCCTAGTGACCTGTCGTCGCCAGTCCCTGGGGCATGCGCAGCAGCTGCTGCAGGCACTTTCGCCCGCACACCAGCTCAAGAGGGGCTTCTGCTTGCTGCGCAATGGCAAAGGGCTTGTGGTGCGCTCCGTGCAGCAACTAGAACAAGGGGGCGAAGTCATAGCCCAACTCACAGATGGGCAGGCGAGCGCCGTGGTGCGCGAGATTCTGCATCAAGCTCCTGAGGCGAAGCTCTGAACGGATGCCTAAAGCAAAGGCCACAAGCAAAACAAAAGAAAATGAAAGCTTCGAAAGCGTTGGCGCCGATCTCTCATACAACGAAGCCCACACCGCCCTGCAACTGGCCTTATCAGCCCTGCAAGCCACGGACCTAGATGTCGAAGCAATGACAGGTCTATACCGTCAAGCCCGCGCCTATTTGGATCGCTGTGAGGCGGTACTCGCCCATGTGGAACAGGAAGTAATGCTGTGGCAGGAAGGAGATATCGCGGTAGTCCCCTTTAATGAGCCCAACTAGAATCAACTCAAATCATGGCAGCTAATTCCGACACCAGCCCTAGCAACAGCAGCACTGGCATCAGCACCATCGCCATTCAGGGGAATTCAACCTTGAAATGGCTGTATCTAGCCTTAGCGATCAGCGGGGCGGTTCTTCCCTGGCTAGCAAACGTTGACTTCATCAGGCAATACGGATCAAGCTTCGACATAGGCATGTTTGTGCATCTTGCAAATGCAAATCCAGCCGCAAGCTCCCTATCAAGGGACCTGGCAATAGGAGCAACGGCGGTGGTGATTTGGATCGCGCAGGAGAGCAAGCGGCTGCAAATGCGAGGGCTGCCTTGGGTACTGCTCAGCTGCGTAACGCTTGCTTTCGCATGTGGAGCCCCACTATTTTTGTATTTACGAGAGCGCCGTTTGGAGGAATTAGCACGCGGGCAAAAGCCCACACCTACCGGCCAGGAATTAGAAATAAAGAATTAGATGCAAGCTCAAGGAGATGGATTTTCCTCGTTGACGACTTGTACATCGATGGTGACGTTACTGACATCAAACTGCTCACCAGACTCGGAACCCGACGCAGAAGCGGAAAAAGCGCTGCCACAGGCTGGGCAAAATTCCTTCTCCATGGAGGCAAAACCACAGGATTCACAGGTACGCAGCCTGCTTTGAATCACCTGCCAAGCCACGAAGCCAGCCGCTCCCAGTAATAGGGGCAAAAACACCAAGAGCAAGGTTATGCCTCCGAGCAGATCGAGTACAAAGCGCCCTGCCGGACCGGGAGCGAGGAGCAGCAAAAGCGCCAACAGCAACCAGAGCCAGGTACGTGATCGCGGCATCAGCTGATTTCAATTGGGGCAGATACATCCATCCTGACGCGCTGGCGCCGGTCCAGGACGACACACAAGCACTGACCGTAGTAAAGGATGACACCAACCAACCAAACCCAAAGACTCAACAACAACACACCCCCCACCAGCCCATAGGCCTGAAAGCGCACCCCTACCGCCAACAGAATGCGCCCAAGCACCAAATTAAGGATGGTGAGGGTTGAACCTATTAATAGCGCCCCTGGGAACAGAGGCTGCCAAGCGACACGACGCGAGGGCAATACCCACAACAACAACATGGCCAAGGCAATAGAAATCAGCAACGAAATCAGTAAGTCAAGTATTGATGAAACTGGACGCTGCAAATCACGAGCCACAGGCAGAATCTCCAGGACACGGGCCCACAAGCTGGCCGAGCCAAGCAGACGCATACTGGTGAAAGCCTGATCGACCACAATAAAAAGGGCGAATAATGACACAAGGCCAAAAGCCTTGATACGTAATCGCACATAGCGAACTACCAAACGCTTCCATGGCAAATCCTCAAGCCCTGCTGGGCGATTCCACCAAAGCCGATCAGCGCCACGCTGCAAAGTGAGATAGGCATTGCTTGCCGTTAAAATCAATACAACGGCACCAAGAATCCCAGCACCAAATCCTTGCCTTAAAAAAGCTGACAATGTTGAAGAAAAAATCGGCATCGCCGAATTGGGCAAGATTTCCGAAACAACTACCAATAACCTCTCAACCAAACCCTCATCCCCGCCAAGCAACCTAGCCGCAATGGAAAGTGCTATCAAAAGCACAGGGAATAAAGACTGAAGACTGTGATATGCGAAAGCAGCACTGAGGTCAACGCAGTCGAGCTTAAGCCACAATCTATAAGCCAACCAAAAGGGCAGCAATCTATATCTCTGGCCACCATCCCATCTACGCAGGTCCCAGAGAGCTCGTGAACGCACTACCCAGCCACCATCCGGAACTAAATGGACACTAGCTGCAGCCGCTGTAATTACCAAGCCCACCCAAGAAGCTTAACCAACAAAAAAGCCACCCTTAGGGGTGGCTTTTAAGTCAACTTACACAAACTCTTTCAAGAGCAAGATGAAGTTGATTGGGATGAATGTTTTACCTGGCATCGAGCTATT
>NZ_JAGQBA010000009.1 GCF_024345395.1 Cyanobium sp. Tous-M-B4
CCGACAGCTCCGAGAACGAAGGATCACTGACTTCTCTAAAGGGAGGGGAGCTAACGCCAACGCCTGCACCAAATTGGAGAGTGTCTATTTCAAACCAACCTCGGTGATTTACTTCAGTCGATCCGCCGTTGAGGCCGTCAATCAACAGATAATATTTCGTTGGAAAGGCGTTGGCCTCCACGGCCTTTGTGACGGCAATGGAGAAGGTTTCTGTGTTCTCGGAGCCATCAGAGCTGACGGCCTTGACGGTGATGGAGTGGCTGTTGGCGGCCTCGAAATCGAGAGCAGCGGCAACTTTCACCACACCGTTGGCATCGATGGAGAAGAGCCCGCCGGCGCTGTTGGTGAGGCTGTAGGCGGTGATGGTGGCGCCGGAGTCTGCGTCAGTGGCGAAGGCGGTGATGCCGACGGCCGTGCCAATGGCGGCATTTTCTGCCACCGAGTTGGCGTCGGTGTTGTTGTCGCTCAGGACAACAGGATTGTCATTGTCGTTGGTGCCATCAATGACCAGAGCCGCATTGGCACCAAGGGAGCCGGTAGCACCTGGAGCGGCAAGGGTGAGGATTGCGTTGTTGCCTGAAATATCGCGGATGGTGCCGCCATTGAGCTGTAGGGCTGAGCTGAAGAGCTGATCGAGATCAGCGGAGCTATCACCGGCTTGAACGGTGTATTGGAAGGAGAGGATGCCGGTGCCACTGCCGGAGCTATAGGTGGCGAAGCGATCAATGTCACCGGTTTCCAGCTGCAGCTGTGGTGTGCCGCTTGTGATGTCAACCAGCACCGTTTCTGAGAACTGAACAATGAGGGTGATGACGTCGCCGATGCTGTAGGTGCCGTTGGCGGTGGTGGAGGCGACCTGGCTGATGCTTGGCGCAATGTTGACGACAGCGGCAGTGGCTGCGGAGGAGAAGTCGGTGTTGCCGCCGAAGGAATCGGTGGAGGTCGCATTGAGCCGGATGAACTTGCCGACCAGGGTTTGATCAGCGGCAATGGAAAAGGAGCTGCCAGTGGCGGAGTCGATGTTGCTCCAGCCATCGATGCCGTTGGCCGAAACCTGCCACTGATAGGAGTAAGTGACGTTGCCGTCGGGATCGGTTACGGCGCTGATGTCAGCTGAGAGGGTGGCGCCTTCTTGTGGGTTGCCTGTGATGGCGAGGGTGCCTGTGGCCTCGTCCTCGACGTTGGCAACAGCGGCAGTGGCTGCTGAGGAGAAGTCGGTGGTGCCCCCGAAGGAATCGGTGGAGGTGGCATTGAGCCGGATGAACTTGCCGACCAGGGTTTGATCAGCGGCAATGGAAAAGGAGCTGCCAGTGGCGGAGCCGATGTTGCCCCAGCCAGTGGTGCCGTTAGCCGACACCTGCCATTGATATCTGAAGGAGCTGATCTGGCCGTCTGGATCGCTGATGGCGCTGGTGAGCGCCATCAGGGTGCCTCCTTCTTGTGCGGAGCCGTTGATGGCGAGTGTGCCGGTGGCCTCGCCATCAACGGCTTCATCCGTATAATTATAAGTAGATGTCGCGCCCAGTATCCCATTTTCAGACAAAGGGGTGGTGGAGACTGTGAAACTGCCCACATCAAAACTAAGTCGCATGGCCGGCTGTTTGCCAGCAACATTTTCCGTATCTAGGCCTGTAATAAAGGCATCGTCGAAGCTAAGCTCATAGGTTTTGATGATTCTGCTGACGTCAAGATTAGAAACCCCATGAATCTGCAGGCCATTAATTCTGCCACCTTCCACAATCCGCTCATACAGGAGGCTTAGGGATGGGGCATCGGGCAAATCAATCCTTAGCGGGGAGAAATCGGCTACGGCACTACCTGCACGGGTGACATCAAAATCGTGGTTATTAATCTGAAACCAGCCTTCATAGCCACTGACAGTTGAGTTGCCAGCAATTCCATCAATGCTCAGGAAGTAGCGGTCAATAGGGGAGACGCCAGCATTGGGCTGATTAGCTGGCGTGGGAAGATCGCCAAAGTCGATTGACCGATTGTTTGCAATATCAAAGGCATAAGTCGCAGCAAGCCCAAGGCTTCCATCATCGTTTAAGGGAGTTGTGGAGATGCCAAACTTGCTGCCAACAAAACTCAGCTGCATGGATTGCTGATCGCCAGCAACATTTGTATTATCCAGCCCTGTGAGAATGGCATCGGCAAGGCGCAGCTCGTAGGTTGCTGACGTGTTTCCACTTTCGAAATTATTTTTTACTCCATGAATCTGCAGACTGCTAATCGTGCCGCCTTCCGCGATTCGCTGATATAGGAGGCTTAGGGAAGGGGTATCGAGTAAATCAACCCGCAGCGAGCTAAAACTCGCAAGGCCTGCTTCTAGTGCCCCACTGACAATATTTCTGCTTACTTGATTTACAGCATCAAAATCATGGCTATCAATCTCGAACCAACCTTGATAGCCACTGACCGTCGAGTTACCGGCAATCCCGTCAATTTTAAGGAAGTAGCTAGTTGCAAAGAAGTCGCCGGCATTGGACGGAAGGGCTGGCGCGGGCAGATTGCTGAAGTTGGTTTCTAGCTTGCTTGGAATATCAAAGGCATAGGTCGCAGCAGTCCCAGTGCTTCCATCAGCGTTTAAGGGAGTTGTGGAGATGCCAAATTTGTTGCCAACAAAACTTAGCTGCATTGCTGGCGGATCACCAGCAACATTTGTATTATCTAAACCTGTAATAACGGCATTGGCTAGGCGAAGCTCGTAGGTCTTAACTGTAGAGCCGCCAGCTACCTTTACTCCATGAATTTGCACACTATCAATCCTGCTACCTTCCGCAATCCGCTCATAAAGGAGGTTAATTGATGAATTGCTGAAAAAATCAACCCGCAACGGTGAAAACTCCGGCCTCGCGAGCAGTGCCCCGGTGACATCAAAATCATGGCTATTAATCTCAAACCAACCTTCATAGCCTCTGGCAGTTGAGTTGCCAGCAATTCCATCAATGTTCAAGAAATAGAGATCAACAGGGGAGTTACCAGCAATGGGCAGAGAAGCTGGCGTGGGAAGATCGCTGAAGGTGATTTGCTGATTGCTTGGAATATCAAAGGCGTAGGCTGATTCACGCCCAATGGTTCCATCAGTATTGAGGGGGGTTGTGGAGATCCCGAATTTCTTAGCAACAAAAGCTAGCTGCATGACTTGCTGATCGCCAGCAAAATTTGTATTATCTAGCCCTGTAATCGCGGCATCGGCAAGGCGCAGCTCATAGGTTTTAACTGTGGTGCCGCCAACTAAATCCTTTACTCCATGAATCTGCAAACTATCAATCCTGCTACCTTCCGCAATCCGCTCATAAAGGAAGCTAAGGGATGGGGTATCGAGTAAATCAATACGAAGCGGTGAAAATTCAGGGTTGGATGTCGTTGTCACCTTGGTGACATCAAAATCATGGGCCTCAATCTCAAACCAACCTTCATAGCGGCTGACTGTTGAGTTGCCAGCAATTCCGTCAATCTTCAGGAAATAGCGATCAACAGGGGAGATGCGGGCATTGGACAACGATCCTGGTTCAGGTAGGGAGCTGAAGCCGATTGAATCATTGATTTCAAAATCAAAGGCATAGGTCGCAGCAGTCCCAAGGCTTCGATCAGCGTTTATGGGAGTTGAAGAGATGCCAAATTTGCTGCCAACAAAACTCAGCTGCAGGGCTTGCTGGTCGCCAGCAACATTTGTATTGTCTAATCCTGTAATTACGGCCCCGGCAAGGCGCAGCTCGTAGACTATGCTTGTTGTAGGTGTTAGGTCTCCTTCATTAAAAGAGTCGTAGACTCCACGAATCTGAAGGCTATTGATACTTGTGCCTGTTGAAATCAGCTGATAAAATGGTCTTAGAGACGGGGCATTGCGCAAATCAACCCGTAGGGGTGAGAAATCGGCTAGGGATCCCGCTGCACTGGCGGCATCAAAATCATGTCTATCAATCTCAAACCAACCTTCATAGCCGCTGGTAGTGGAGTTGCCAGCGATTCCATCTATTCTCAGGAAATATCTAATTCTAGCGGAAAAGCCGGCATTAGGTAGCGGATCCGGCTGAGGTAGATCGCCAAAGATGATTTGTCGTGAAGTTTCAATATCAAAGGCATAGGTTGAAGCAGACCCCAAACTTCCATCAGCGTTTAAGGGAGTTGTGGAAATGCCAAATTGACTACCAACAAAACTCAGCTGCATAGATTGCTGATCGCCAGCAACGCTTGTATTGTCTAACCCTGTAATAACAACATCAGCGAGGCGAAGCTCGTAGGTTATGTCTATTGGAAGTCTGGTATCAGTAGAAACAATGACTCCTTGAATTTGCAGGCTAGCAATCGGGATGCCTTCAGTGATCTGCTGATACAGGAAGCTAAGTGCCGGGGAATTGAATACGTCTACCAGCAGCGGTGCGAAATCCGTAGTTCCCGCTGCAGCGGTGGCGTCAAAATCATGGCTATTAATCTCAAACCAGCCTTCATAGCCGCTGACAGTTGAGTTGCCAGCTATCCCATCGATCCTCAAAAAATATTTATACTCTGAGGCAATTCCAGCAGCCTCAACCGGCACAGAGTTGCCTGCGATGCTGATGACGCTCTGGTCGTTTTCGCTATAGGCCGCAGGAGCTGGCGTGACATCGCGCAGCAAGGCGGAGAAGATGGCCCCTTCATCCCCGGCGGTGTCGGCGCTGCCATTGAGGCGGATGTCGATGGCATGGCCGAGCTCCTCGAGCAACACGGCCTCGATCTGCTCAGCAGTGGCGCTTTCCAGCCAGGTGGCATTCAGGTAGATGCGTTCGGCGCCGGTTGGATCGCTGCTGGTGTAAGCCGCGTAGCTGCCGTTGAGGCTGGTGGCAGGGAGGATCTCAAGGTTTATGGTTAGGCCGGTGCCGGAGAGCAGGGTCTGGAGATCGGCGGTGGTCTCTGAGCTCTGGGCGCCAAAGACCTGCAGCAGCAGGGCGTTGTAGGAGTTGGTGTTGCTGACCCAGGCAGCCAGGCGTGCCTCCAGCAGTTGCAGCGCCTGCTCCAGGTATGAGCTGGTACTGGCTGAGAGGGAGGTGCCGCTGAGGAGGAGCTGGGTCATGAGCTGGTGTTGCTGGAGAAGTGTTGGAGCGGTGTTGGGGGCCTGGGCTGGCGGATCAGGGATCCGGGAGTGGATCTGGAGGAATTGGTTGTGGAGGCGGGAGTGGCGGTGCCAGGGAGAGCAGTGAGCGGCCGGTGGCGAGCAGGTTGTAAAGGCGCCAGAGCTGGCAGCGGGTCGCCATCCAGAGGCTCTCGCCCGCCACGAACAGGCCCATGGGCCGATCGAAGAGACGCTCGTGCAGCTTGAGCAGGCCCTGCTCTCTGGTGCCGAGGCAGAGGAGCCGGTTGGCGCGGTAGGTGGAGAAGGCAAGCGAGATCCCCAGCCCCTGCAGCCAGGGGCTCAATCCCGGGGATGCCGGGATTGGCAGGGAAAGGGCTGTGGTCAGGGCAGGTTGCCGAAATGGTGCTGGTTCAGGACTGCTCGGGGAGCCGCCCAGGCGAACATTTCGGTTGACCTAAAACTAATAATACTGATTGCTCGTGTAACTGGGAGCAACGGCAAAAACTGTGAGGAACTGCTGGTTGAGGGGCCGGCAGCCAGTCGAGGGTTATGGCGTTGACATCGGTATCGACAACTAGCAGCGCGGCGTTGTGGCCAGGATTGCGGTCCTTGATTGAAGTAACTGAAATTCGCTTGCGCTGATATGGGTTGGCTGCTGGTCTGGTCTAAAAAGTGGCTGTTCGTGCGCTCTGACCGCCATGGCAACGCCTGCGGCCACAAGCGGCGGCTCAGCCAAGACCCATCTCTCGCGTCTGGTGGAGGCAATCACCGCCCTGCAGGGGCCTGAGCGGAACCGGCGTATGGGGGTGGCCCGCGGTCAGTTCACGGTTCCCGATTCGATCGATGCCGCTAATCCGTTGATCGCCGAGCTGTTTGAGCTGCCCTGATGCGGCCGTTCAGGCGATCCCATCTGCTGACTGTCGAGCAGTTGCCCCTCCATCACCGCGATCCATTTGACCGCCTGCTCGTAGCCCAGTCGATCAGCGAATCGCTGCTGCTGGTGAGCGCCGATGGGGCGTTTCATGCCTATGGCTGCCCGCTGCAGGATGCCCGCCGCTGAGGACCCGCTCGCCGCTGCTCCAGCAGGCTCTCCAGGTGCCCCACCCAGGAGGCGGCGCCTGGTACGGCTGCTGGATGGAGTGGTGGGCATGGCTCAGGCAGGGCGTTCAAGGCGTTGCAGGCGCAGCTCACTCACCGAGGCGATGGTCTCAAAGTCGGCGTCGAAACTCACCAGCAATGCGTTGTGGTGCAGAGCCACGGCGGCCACCAGGAGGTCGAGGCTGAGAACCGTCTGACCGATCTGGCGGCAGGCCTGGCCCAGGTCGATCGCCCGCTGCCACAGATCTGCAGGGGTGGAGAGCGTGGGCAGGGTGGCGAACTGGGCTGTCAGTTGGTGGGTTTCGTCTGGACGGGCTGAACGCAGCATCTCAAAACGCACCGGTTCCGCCAGGTGGGCCTCAGGGTCGAGCACGAAGGGCGCGATGAACTGTTTGAGGGGGGCCGGGCTCCTGGCACGGGTGAAGTCGATCCACAGGCTGGTGTCGAGCAGCAGGGTCATGGAGCGAACTCCTGGTTCCGTTGGCGCTCGCGCTCTTGGTCGGCCTCGTAGCTCTCCAGCTGCACGCCCCATTCGCCGCTGAGAAATCGCTGAGCGATCTGGGCGCGACGGTGCTGCTGCAGGGCCTCCTCCATCAGGCGGCGGATGGCGGGCCCCTTCTTGCGCTCGCCCGTGAAGTCCAGGATTTCGGCCATCTCAGTGTCCGAAAGTTCAACGGTCACTTTCATGGTTTCAGCCTCCTCGAGTCCGACCTTGCAAGCAGTTTATGCGGATTTTGATGTTGGACTGGTGATCGGGATTGAGTAGGGCCGATCAGTAGGCCTGGTTGTCTGGCGCCTGGAAACCCCCGTTCACCTCCTGATCCACCAGGGCGTCGAGGGTCACGGCCGAGCGCACCAGGGCTTGGTAGCGCTGCACCACGCGGCGGTTGCGTTCGATCCAGTTGCCGGGATCGCCGCTGGGCAGGCCCGTGCCGTCGCCGGCCAGCAGCTCCAGGTCTTTTTGCTGGGCCAGCAGGGCCAGCACCAGGTCGTGGATGCGCTGGCGGCGGTCGCTCATGGCTGGGTCCAGTGGCACAGGCCGGCCATCATGGCTGCAGTGACCGTGGGGCGCCCTGGCTCAGCAGGCCGTGTTGGAGGTGGTCGGCACCGATGCCGGGGGGGTGGCTGCGCTGCCGGCCCGCAGCCTCGCCTTGGTGCGAGCTGCCCAGCTGCTGCTTGCCCCCCAGCGTCTGCTGACGGAGCTTGGCCCTTGGTGGCAAGAGGAGCAGGGGGCCGGCCGCATCCCGGCGGGTAGCCCCTGCCCCCAGCTCCTGGCCAGCGACCAGCCGGAGCAGATTTTCGGCCCGCTGCAGCAGGCCCTGGCAGCCGGCCGGCCGGCGGTGCTGCTCGCTAGTGGCGACCCCCTCTGGTTTGGCATCGGCCGCCTGCTGCTGCAGCGCTTTCCGGCGGCCCAGCTGCGCTTTCATCCCGCCCCCTGCTCGCTGCAGCTGGCCTTTGCCCGCCTCGGCCGCCCCTGGCAGGACGCCAGCTGGATCAGCCTGCACGGCCGCGACCCCGAACCCCTGGCCGCCGCCCTGCAGAAACGGCCTGCCGCCCTGGCGGTGCTCACCGACCCAAGCCGCGGCGGCGCCGAGGAGGTGCGGCTGATCCTGGCGGCCTCTGGCCTGGAGGCGGCCTATGCCTTCTGGCTGTGCGAGCGGCTGGGCCATCCGACGGAGCGGATGCAGCGGCTGGTCCCCGGGGCACCCCTGCCGATCGATTGCGATCCGCTGCATCTGGTGCTGTTGATCGCTGAGCCGCCGGCGCCCCCTGCTGATCCCGCCGCCCTACCCCTGTTTGGCCTTGAAGACGGCCTGTTTCTGCAGCACGACGACCGCCCCGGCTTGATGACCAAGCGGGAGGTGCGCATTCAGTTGCTGGCAGATTTGGAACTGCCCGAGCGCGGCGTGCTCTGGGATATCGGCGCCGGCGTGGGTTCGGTGGGGCTGGAGGCGCTGCGGCTGCGGCCTGGTCTGGCGCTCTGGGCCCTGGAGCGGCGTGGCGGCTCAGCGGCGCTGATCGCAGCTAACGCCGAGCGGCTGGGGGTGCGGCCAGCGGGTTTCCGCGAGGGCCGGGCCCCCGAGGCCCTCGCGGAGCTGCCCGATCCGGATCGGGTACTTATCGGCGGAGGTGGCCGGGAGAGGGCGGCGGTGCTGACTGCGGTGCTGCAGCGGCTGCGGCCTGGCGGCGTGGTGGTGATTCCCCTGGCCACCTTGGAAGCTTTGGCGGAGCTCAGACCCCTGTTGGAGGCCGCGGGGTTGGCGGTGTACGTGAGTCAGCATCAGGGCTGGCGGGGGGCGCCTTTGGCCGAAGGCACCCGCCTGGCGCCGCTCAATCCCGTGTTGGTGTTGAAGGGGCGGCTGCCTTGATGGCTTCTATCTGCACCGCCGTGCCTACCTGGATGCCCTGGACTGCGGCCTGGCCGGCGGCAAGCTCCAGCACCCCATCCACTTGCTGGTCGGGGCCGTAGCTGCGGCAGGGCAGGTGCAGGCAGGGTTTGGTGTGGGCTTCTATCGCTACGACCCGGCCGCCCAGCACAAACAACATGTCGAGAGGCTCCGGGGTGCGGTGCATCCAGAAGCGAGCCAGCGACGGCGGGCTGTAGGGGAACCACATGCCCCGCAATGGCGCTAGCGCCGGCCGCAGCTGCAGGCCCTTGCTCTGCTTTTCGTGGGTGTCGGCAACCTCCAGGGCTATGCAGCGATCAGGCGCTAGGCACCAGCGGGCTGTGATCGGCAGCCATTGGGGTGGTGGCGTGAAGCCGCACAGCAGGGCAGCCACCCCAGGCAGGGCCAGCCCCCAGCGGCAACTGGCGTTCATTCGCGGCTCTCCAGCTGGGGCAGCCGCTCGCTTAGGCAGTAGCCCTGGCCGCGGATCGTGTGGATCAGCCGCCGTTCACCGCCCTCTTCCAGTTTCTGGCGCAGGTAGCGCACATACACCTCAATCACGTTGCTGCTGCTGTTGCTACTGCTGTCCTGCTCGTCGTTCCATACCTGGCGCAGGATCAACTCCCGGCTCACCACGGTGCCCTTGCGCTCCAGCAGCAGCAGCAGCAGCTGGTATTCCCTAGCCGTCAGGCCCACGGGCCGCGCTCCCCGTTTCACTTGGCGGGTGCTGGGGTTCAGCACCAGGTCGCCCACCTGCAGCAGCTGGGCCGGCACATTGGCGCGGCTTGTGAGATCTAGATGCAACCTCAGCCGCATCAGCAGGTCGCTGGGGCCGAGGCTTGAAAGCCAGAAGTCGTCTGCTCCTGAGCTGAGGCAGTGGACCCGCGCCTCCACCGTGTCGTCGCCCACATCCAGCAGCACCGGGATGGTGCCCCACTGCTCTCGCAGGGAGGCGATGCGGCCCGAATCGCCGCTGGAGAGCAGCACCGCATCCGGGTTTGCCCCAGCCGGTAAAGGCTCCCTGCTGCACGAATAGCCGGAAGCCTCAAGCCGTGGCGCTAGGGCCTCGGCCTCAGGGCCCAGCAGCAGGATGCGTGGATCGTTCATGGCGCTGTGCCGTTGCCGGGCTTGGCCACGTGGGGCAGGCCCCAACCCAATTTGTTGCGCAGCACCTGGAAAAACTCGTGGTCGGCCAGCCGCACGAAGCGCACGGGTTGTTCGCTGCGGCGCACCAGGATCCGGTCCTCCGGCCAGATGTAACAACCAGCGCTGCCATCCACCACCATCATCAGCCGCTCCGGCGTGGCGGGAAACACCGTCACCGGCTCGCGGTCGCTGAACACCAGGGCGCGCGAGGCCAGCGAATGGGGCGCGATCGGCGTGAGTTGCAGCACCGGGCAGTCGGGGGTGATCACTGGTCCGCCGGCGCTGAGGGCGTAGGCGGTGGAGCCGGTTGGGGTGGCGAGGATCACTCCGTCGGCGGCGATATCGACTGGGGCATGGCGGCCGATGGCGATTTCGAAGTGGCACATCGAGGTGAGCGGCTCGCGGTGCAAGGCCATTTCGTTGAGGCAGAGCACCTCCCAGCGCCGCTGCTCGCCGCGCATCACGCTGACGATCAGCATCGTGCGCTCCTCCACGGTCCACTCGCCGGAGAGCACCTGCTCCAGGGCCCCCTCCAGCTGGTGCAGGTAGGCCTCCGCCAGAAAGCCCAGATGGCCGGTATTGACGGTCAGGATCGGGACGCCAACCGGAGCCGTTTGACGGGCGGCTGAAAGCACGGTGCCGTCGCCGCCCAGCACCACCGCCAGGCTTAGGTCCCGGTCGAAGCCCGCTGGCACGCAGGCCGCATAGCCCCGGGTGCGCAGGTGCTGGTCGGGGTTGGCGAAACCCACCATGCCGCCGGAGCTGCTAACCCGCACCACGCCGTAGCCAGCCGTCGTGAAGCGCGCCTCGATGGCATCGGCTGTGGACAGGGCGAGGTCCTTGCCGTCATTCACGATCAGTCCGACGCGGGGCACCGATCGGGAAGCGGAGAGCTGCCCGAGTTTATGGGGCTGCTACCAAACCGCCCAACTAAAACTGCTCCAGGAAGCGCAGATCGCTGGTGTAGAGGCGGCGAATGTCGTCGATGCCGTGGCGCACCATGCAGAAGCGCTCGACGCCCAGGCCAGCGGCAAAGCCGCTCCAGCGCTCTGGATCAAGGCCCATACCGGTGAGTACGGCCGGGTCGACCATGCCGCAGCCCATCACCTCTAGCCAGCGACCACGCCACTGCACATCCACTTCGGCGCTGGGCTCGGTGAAGGGGAAGTAGCTGGCCCGAAAGCGCACCGGTAGGTCGCCGAAGAACTGCTGCAGAAAGGCCGTGACGGTGCCGCGCAGGTGGCTGAAGTCCAACCCCTCATCAATCGCCAGCACCTCCACCTGGTGGAACACCGGCGAGTGGGTGGCATCCACGGCGTCGCGGCGATACACCCGCCCTGGGGCGACTACCCGCACCGGCGGTGGGTTGTTCTCCAGGTAGCGGATCTGCACGGGCGAGGTGTGGGTGCGCAGCAGCTGGCTATCGCCCAGATAAAAGGTGTCCTGCATGTCCCGGGCGGGGTGATGCTCGGGGATGTTGAGGGCCGTGAAGTTGTAGTAGTCGCTCTCGATCTCCGGCCCCTCCGACACCCGATATCCCAGGCCGGCAAAGATGTCGACGATCTCCTCGATCGTGCTGATTAAGGGGTGGCGGTGGCCCGGCGGCGTGAAGCTGCAAGCCGCTGTGACGTCAATGGTTTCGCCGGCGAGACGCTCGGCCATGGCGGCGCTTTTCACGGCCGTAAGTCGCTCGCCAAGGAGCGCCTGCACCTGCTCTTTGAGCACGTTGGCCCTTTGGCCGATCAGGGGCCTCTCATCGCCAGGCAGCTTGCCCATGGCTCCAAGAACGCCAGAAAGGCGCCCCTTCTTGCCGAGCAGTCCCACTCGAAGTTCTTCCAGTTCAGCAGCGGTGCTGGCGGTGGATATCTCTGCTGCAGCCTGGCTTTCCAGCGCCTGGAGCTGGTCGGTGAGCTGCTGCAGGGAAACGGTGGCGCTCACGGCAGGGGCGGAGGGATTGCTGACTGTAAGGAGCCACCCCAGTTACGTTGCGGCTAAATGGCGTTAGGCCCGATGGCACCGCTCAAGATCCTGATCAGCAACGACGACGGGGTCTTCGCTGAAGGCATTCGCACCCTGGCCAATGCGGCCCTGGCCCGCGGCCACCAGGTGAGTGTGGTGTGTCCTGACCAGGAGCGCTCCGCTACGGGCCACGGTCTCACCCTGCAGACCCCTATCCGGGCGGAGCGGGCTGATGAGTTGTTCGATGATGGCGTCCAGGCCTGGGCCTGCAGCGGCACCCCCTCCGACTGCGTCAAGCTCGCCCTGTTTTCCTTGCTGGATGAGTGGCCGGATCTGGTGCTCTCCGGTATCAACCATGGTCCAAACCTGGGCACCGACGTGCTCTATTCCGGCACGGTGAGTGCGGCGATGGAGGGCACGATTGAGGGCCTTCCCGCCCTGGCAGTAAGCAGTGCCGACTTTCAATGGCGCCAATTTGCGCCTGCGGCACGCCTCGCCCTCGATGTGGCTGAGCGAATGCTGGCGGAGGGCTGGCCGAGCAACATGTTGCTCAACCTCAATGTGCCGCCCCGGCCGGCAGAGGCGATTGGAGAGCTGCGCTGGTGCAATTCAGCGGTGCGCCGCTACACCGACCAGTTCGAGCAGCGGGTAGACCCCCGCGGCCGCAGCTACTACTGGCTGGCGGGGGAGGTGGTCAACGATCTGGAGGCCCAGGTGTCGGGGCCGGCGGCCTGGCCCACCGATGTGGCCCAGATCAATGCCGGTGGGGTCTCGCTGACGCCGCTCCAACCGGACATCTTCTGGCGGGGTCGCACGGCTGATCTGCCGGTTTGGTGAGGCCGTTAATCAGGTTGTGCGGTAAACCCGCTGCAGCAGCCATAGGCTGATCCAGAGCCCGATCAGGTGGGCAAACAGCACCTGGGTGTTGCCCAGCACCGCCAGCATCTCGATCGAGGTGATCGGTAGACCGATCACCCGACCAGCCACGCCAGGGGTCGCCTGGATCTGGGCACCAAAGAAGCCGGGCACCTGTTGGGAGGCCTGCACGAACAGGCTGCCCGCCAGCGACTGATAGCCCAGCACCGCCAAGGTGATGCCGGCCAGGTCGGCCAGCACTCCCCGCTTGATTAGCCGCGAGGTTTCACCCTTGCTGGGCCGCACCGGCGAATTGAGGGCCCGGCCGCAGCGCACCACCAGCCAGCTCTGCCAGATGCACCAGAGCAGCAGCAGGAAGGCGATGGTGGTGAGTGAGATGCCAGGCCCCAGGCCGAGGGCGCGGGCTGAATTGGCCGCCAGGCGGCCGCCGATGTTGTTGAAAAGCAGCACCCCAACCACCACCACTCCCAGCACCACCTGGGACCAGAGCCGAATCCAGCCCAGGCGCCGCAATGCCGCGGCGATTAGCTGCAGGTCGAGGCGGTCAGCCATTCAGCCATCCAGATGGGTGCCCCAAAGGTGCCATGGGAGGATCGTTTTGGCTCCCGTTGCCTTTGGGTTCCGTAGCGTTGATACCCCTGCGATCCCCCCAGGAGGCCCTGCGCCCCACGGCCATCGCCCTCGGCAGCTTTGACGGCCTGCACCAGGGGCACCGCCGCGTGATCGCGGCTGTTACCGCTGCCCCGGGCAGCGAACAGGCGGCAATCGCCACTGTGGTGAGCTTCTGGCCCCATCCGCGCGAGGTGCTGCACGGCGAGGCGCGCTTACGGCTCGACCTGCCCGCTGAAAAGCTGCATCTGCTGGAGCCCCTGGGCATTGAGCAGCTGGTGCTGGTGCCTTTCAGTCGAGAGCTGGCCGCCCTCAGCCCCGAGGCCTTCGTGGAACAGGTGCTGGTGGGCCAGCTGGCGGCCCAGCGGGTCGCCGTGGGTGAAAACTTCCGCTTCGGGGCCGGCCGCAGCGGCGACAGTCATGCCCTGGCGGAGATTGGTTCCCGTCACGGCATCGAGGTGCAGGTGCTGCCGATGCTCTGGGATGGCGAGGAGCGGGTGAGCAGCAGCCGCATTCGCCGGGCCCTAGGGGCTGGAGATCTGGCGGAGGCCCGCCGCTTGCTGGAGCGTCCCTATCGCTTCAGCGGCCTGGTGGTGCGTGGCCGCGGGCTTGGTAAGCAACTCGGTTGGCCCACCGCCAACCTGCAGGTGGATGGCCGCAAGTTTTTGCCGCTGGAGGGGGTTTACGCAGCCACGGCATCGGTGGCCGGCGGCCCGATGCTGCCGGCCGTGATGAACCTCGGCCCCCAGCCCACGGTGGATCCCACCGCCCCCTCGGCGGTGGAGGTGCACCTGCTCGATCGGCAGCTGGAGCTTGAGGGATTGGAGCTGGTGGTGGAGCCGCTGCAACTGCTGCGCCGCCAGCAAACCTTTGCCAGCTTTGACCAGCTGGTAGCCCAGATTGCGGCCGATGCCCAGCTGGCCCGCGCCTTAAGCGCCTGGATAGGCGTGGGTGAGACCCCAGCCAATGAAGGTTGCGATCCCGCCGAGCAGCAGAATCCCTGAAATCAGCACCAGCATCGGGCTGTCGGTATTGCCCCGATTTGGATTGCCTGGCTCGCCTGCCATTGGCCCCTGTGTGATGGATTCCACCCTAGACAGCTCCTCCAGCCCAGCCCGCGACCGGCTGCTCGATGCCAACCTCGATCGGGCTCGCGAGGGCTTGCGGGTACTGGAAGATTGGGCCCGCTTTGGCCTCGATCGAGGCGATCTGGTGGTGCGCACCAAGGACATGCGCCAGCGGCTGGGCAGGTTGCATCGCGATGCCTACAAATTTGCGCGCCACACCGCCACCGATCCGGCCGCGGGCCTCGGACATCCGGCCCAAGCGGAGCGATCCAGCCCCAGCGCCGTGGTGGGTGCCAACGCCGGCCGGGTGCAGGAGGCTTTGCGGGTGCTGGAGGAATTTGGGCGCAGCAGCGATCCCCTGCTGGCTGAGGAGGCCTCAGCTCTGCGCTATCTGCTCTACGACCTTGAAGTGGATCTGTTGCAGGCCTGTCGTCTGGCCGCTGCGGGCGGGGCGGGCCGCCGTGAGCTGCTGGCTAGCTGCCGGCTCTATTTGGTTACTTCGCCGGTGCCCGACCTGGAGCAGGTGGTGGCCGCGGCCCTGGGGGCCGGGGTACGCCTGGTGCAATACCGCGCCAAAGAGGCCGCCGGTCTCGATGACCTGCAAAAACTCAGCCAGGCCCGAGCCCTGCGCCAGCTCTGCGCCACCCATGGCGCCCTGTTTTTGGTGAATGACCGCATTGATATTGCCCTGGCTGTGGAGGCTGACGGGGTGCACCTGGGCCAGGGGGATCTGCCGCCGGCGGTGGCGCGCCAGCTGCTGGGCCCAGATCGGTTGATTGGCCGCAGCACCCATGCCCTGGCCCAGTTGCAGCAGGCGGTCAGCGATGGTTGCGACTACATCGGTGTCGGCCCGGTGCAGGCCACCCCCACCAAGCCCGGCCGGGAGCCGGTGGGGCTCGATTACGTGCGCCAGGCCGCGGCGGCTAGTCCGATCCCCTTCTTTGCCATCGGCGGGCTGGAGGTCAGCAAGGTGGCGGCGGTGCGGGCTGCTGGAGCCCAGCGGATTGCGGTGGTGCGGGCGATCACCGAGGCGGTTGATCCGGCTGCCGCCACCGCCGAGCTGCTGGCAGCACTTGAGGTGCCGGCTTCGTGATCCGGCTGCAGGTAAACGGCGATCAGCGAGCCTGCTCAGCCGGACTCAATTTGGAGCAGGCCCTGCTGGAACTGGGCTACAAGCCCCGCTTGGTGGTGGTGGAGTTCAACGGCACGATCCTGCCCAGACAGGCCTGGCCCACCCAGCCGGTGGTGGAATCCGATGTGCTGGAGGTGGTCACCATTGTGGGCGGTGGTTCCTAGATTCCGACCAATCGCTTCCAGCGCCTTGGCGCTTTCTACCCGTCTGGTCTTGCGGCGCTGCTTCAGCTTGCTGGCCGTGCCGATGTTTGTCCTGAGCCTGTTGGTGGTGCATCCCAGCCCCAGCTGGGCCGCCAGTGGCGGCCGCATAGGTGGAGGCAGCTTCCGCTCGGCCCCCTCGATGCCGAGAAGCTATGGCGGTGGTGGTTATAGAGGTGGTGGTGGCGGCTACAACAGCGGCTACCGCGGTGGCTACGGGGGAGGGGGCATCGGCTTTCCCTTCCTGATTCCAATGTTTGGTTTCGGTGGCGGTGGCCTGTTTGGCTTCCTTGTGCTGATGGCCGTGGGAGGTCTGCTGCTCAATGCGGTGCGTGGTGGCGGCGGTGGCGGCCAGGGGCCAGCAATTTCCGGCAGCCGCAGCGATCTGGTGGGCGGCGGCCGCCCCGATGGCCCGGTCACTATCAGCCAGCTGCAGGTGGGGCTGCTGGCATCGGCCCGCCAGCTTCAAACCGATCTGCGCCGTTTAGCTGGCAGCGCTGACACCAGCCATGCGGCTGGCCTCCAAGCCCTGCTTCAGGAGACCACCTTGGCCCTGCTGCGCCACCCCGACCTCTGGGTCTATGCCAATTCAGAGGTGGGTCAGGTGCCTTTCGCTAGTGCCGAATCCACCTTCAATCGCCTTTCGATGACGGAGCGCAGCAAGTTGCAGCGAGAGGTCACCACCAACGTGGGCGGCAAGCGCTTTAGCGATGACAGCGTGGCCGCAGGAGATAGCGATGCCAGTAGCGATTTCATCGCCGTCACCCTGCTGGTGGCAAGCCGCAGCCGGCTTGCGCTCAAGGGTTCGGGCAGTGCCGATCAAGTGCGTGATTCGCTGCAGCAACTCGGTGCCGTCGGTGCAGCTGACCTGCTGGCGATCGAGGTGATCTGGCAGCCGGAAGGGGCTGGTGAAGTGCTGAGCACCGAAGAATTGCTAACTGCTTACCCCCAGCTTCAACACCTCTAGGACTGCTGTCCTGGTTCGAGTCCCAAACGGCGAGGGGAGATCTTTGCCTTTCCCCTTGCCCATGGCTGGCTAGCTACCCACACTGCGATGAGTGCCGGCTGTTTTGATGCTGCGTCGTTCGCCAACTTGGGTCAATACAGCGGTGCTGCTGCAGGCCATCGAGCGCTACGAGCAGGGACTATTGCCCCGCTCGATGCAGCTCTGGATTCAAGCGGTGCTCGAGATTGAGCAGCCCGGTTCAACTCCCCTGCGACCCGGCTGCTGAGCGCCCAGGCCCGCAGCCCAGGATCCGCAGGGCTGCCATGGCGGCGCCGTAACCGTTGTCGATGTTGACCACCGTGAGCCCGGGGGCGCAACTGGCCAACATGCCGTGCAAGGCGGCCACGCCACCGGCACTTACGCCATAGCCCACCGCTACCGGCACGCCGATCACCGGCTGGGGTAGTAGCCCGGCCAGCACGGTGGGCAGGGCTCCCTCCATACCAGCACAGGCGATCAGCACATCGGCATGACGCAGCTCTTCGAGGCGCTCGAGCAGCCGGTGCAGCCCCGCCACGCCCACATCCAGCACCAGCTCGGTGGCGATGCCATGGCAGGCCAAGGCCAGCTGGGCCTCGGCCGCCACCGGCAGATCACTGGTGCCGCCGCTCAGCACCGCTACCCGCCCCAGCCTGGAATCCGGGCTTGGTAGGGGGCCGGCGCTGAGACAGCGGGCCTGTGAATGGTGCTGCAGAAGCCAGGCCTCCCCTCGCTCCGGCCCAAGTAGTGCTGCCACGGCTTCCGCCTTCTCAGGGCAGATGCGGGTCACAAGCGCTAGCTCTCCTGCGCCATCCAGCTCCTCCAGGATCCGGGCGATCTGCTCGACACTTTTGTGCTCGCCCCAGATCGCCTCCACCATCCCCAGCCGCTGGCGGCGGCCAAGGTCGAGTCGATGCTCCGGGCTGCCGTTCATAGCCGCTCCCACACCATCTCAACAATGGCCGGTGTCACCCAGAGGCACCAGGCCCGCTCTTCGGCATGGCTGCCGAGCACGTAGGTGGCCTTGTTTGCGCTGATGCGGCTCATGGCGGCAGCAGCTCACCTTCAAACACCAGCGGGAAGGGGTTGCCTTGTGATTGGCCGGTGGCCGCTTGGGCCAGCTGCTCAAAGCGCTCCTGCACCGCCTGCACCGCTTGCGGCGGAATCGCCTTCCAGTGCTCGCGATCGACCCAGCGGATCAACAGGGTGCCCTCCTCGGTGGCGGGATCCCAGAGCAGCTGGCGATCGAGAAAGCCCTCCTGCTGGGCCAGCCAGGGTTCCCAGCTGCCCCGTTCCGCCTCAAGCCAGGCCTGGCGGCCCTCGGCCGGCACCTTCAGGCGCAGGTGTTCCACCACCACCACGTCGTAGGAGCCATCGGGCTCGGCAAAGGCTGCTCGCACCGGCGCGGCATGGCTGGTAAGCAGCAGCACCAGCGTCACCCCCTGAATCAACAGCAGTCCGATCAGGCTAGAAACCCGGCGCCAGCGAAGGGGGGTCACGGCTTCTGCAGCAGGACCACGGCGTGGCACGAGATGCCCTCTTCGCGGCCTTCAGGCCCGAGCTGTTCGTTGGTGGTGGCTTTGACGCCCACCTGATCGGCTGCCAGGCCCATGCGCGCTGCGATGGCAGAACGCATCGAGGCGATGTGGGGCTTGAGCTTGGGCCGCTCGGCCACTAGCACTGAATCCACATTCACCACGCTCCAACCACGCTCCATCACCAGGGCCACCACCTGCTCCAGCAGCTCCAGGCTGTCGGCCCCCTGCCACTGCGGGTCGTCCGGGGGGAAGTACAGGCCGATGTCGCCTAGGGAAAGGGCCCCCAGCAGGGCGTCCATGATTGCGTGCACCAGCACGTCGGCATCGCTGTGGCCATCAAGCCCCAGGCCGGCGGGATGCTCCAGCCGCTGGCCGCCCAGGATCAGCGCCCGACCGGGCACCAGCCGGTGGATGTCGTAGCCATTGCCGATGCGGAGTTGCATGGGAAGCCCTTCACGAGATCCATTGTCCTGTTGGCCGTCTTCCGACCACCAGCTTCTCGCTGAAGTTGTGATTGAAGGCTGGTGGTTCCGAGCCACTCTCCCCAACAGCATTGCAGGGCCGCCGCCCGATTCGATGCCGTCAAGGCTCAGCCCCGCACCTGGATGCTGTCCAGCAAAAAGCTGACGGGCTTTGTTGGGGGGAACACCAACTGGTTGGGGCTCACGCCCCAACCGGATCAAGTGGCTGTGAGCAAGGCTTTGCCTTGATTAATGGTCAAAACCACCATGGTCGAAAGAGTCAAGTCCAATTTTAAGCCCTCCTTCTGCTCCATTCTTCCTGCAGTTGACAAGACCTTTCTGCGAGCCTTCTGCCCCAAGGACTCTGCAGTTGTCTTCTAAAACGTTCGCAGGAACAGCGCCACCAATGATCAGCGCGGCGTCATTATCTTTAATAACTTGCAGATCGACGATCATTGAGGTTGCTTGAAGTTCAAGCTTAATTATTAGTATTCGGCAGAGTGCTCAGGCGTTCAGCGTTGATAAACGTTGTATTAATTTTTCCCCTGGGAGCCAGGTGATCGCAAGAATAATTTGTTGGGATCTTTTCGGGTTGGTGGGCACAACCTAAATGTTCTACCTCCCGCCGCCACCAAGTAGTTCACCACAGGTATTTTTGGGGTCTGCACCAATGAATGCTGGCTAGACAGCCCCTGCTGTGGGCTTAGGGGCTGTCTTCTCGGTCAGATATCTACTATCCCGGACCGACGGAGTTTCCAGCCGATGCGCCAGCAATAGCAGGATTGGGTGCAGCATTTACATGCTTCTCGTCCCATATTTCAGAGCCTGGCAGGCTTGAAAAGCCGCCAACATTGAGATCAATAACGGTTGAAGTTCTGCCTTTGACAAGGATTTGTGGGGAGTTTAAACCGCTAAACTGCAAGTTGATTCCCGACACATTTTGTGAAGCAGTCACTACAGTAACTCCACCTCCGCTTAGATGCTCTTCCTCTGAAGGAGAAAGCGCTTCAAAAATTTCGTTCGCCATTGCTGGCACCTCTAAGGGTTGAGTGGGAGCGATTCGATCGCCCTTACATTCCTTATCATAGCTGGCACCGCGATATCGGTAACCAGTTGCAGGCAGCCTCCCTCACTTCGCGCCCGCGCAAGTACTCCAGCAAGGACATCAACCGGCCGCAACACCCGAAGGGGAGGGTGTCAGTGGTGCCGGCATAAACGTTCTGAGACTGAACATCTAGTTCATGCTTCGCCCTCGCTACCAGGCCAGCCACCTGGGTCTCGAGCCGGCCGAGTCGTGACTCTGTAGAGGTGCCTGCGAGTGCTTGTGCTGGTTGGAGGTGGAGGTTTCTGCCCAACCTCGCCATCATGTCCCCAACATCCGAGGGGCTCTGCCCGAATTGATGCCACCCAGGCTCACCCCCGCTCCGCTCCTGTCGTGACGCGCTACGCCTGCGTCCAGCAGCACGCCGAGGAGGATTGCGGCGCCGCCTGCGTTGCCACCGTGGCGCGCCAGTACGGCCACCGGCTCAGCATGCCGAGGGTGCGCGAACAGGTGGGCACCGGTAGCGGCGGCACCACCTTGCTGGGTCTGCGCCGTGGTGCTGAGGCCTGCGGTTTCCATGCCCGCCCTGTGCGGGCCAGTGCTGAATTGCTGGATCAGCTCGAGGCCATTCCCCTGCCCGCGATCTGCCATTGGCGTGGCAACCACTGGGTGGTGCTCCATGGCCGCGTCGGCAAGCGCTATGTGATCGCCGATCCCGCAGTGGGGCTCCAGCGCCTCAGCCGCCAAGAACTCGAGGCCGGCTGGGGCAACCGGGTGATGCTGTTGCTGGAGCCCAACCACGCCCGGCTGCAGCAGCACCAGCAGGACGCCCCCCAGCGGGCCTGGTGGCAGCTGCTGCAGCAGGTGGGCCCCCATCGGGGCTTGGTGCTGCAGGCCCTGCTGATCAACGGGGCGGTGGGCCTGCTCGCCTTGGCGATGCCGCTCTTGATGCAGCTGCTCACCGACGACGTGCTGGTGCGCCGCGACAGCCAGCTACTGGCCAGTCTGGGGCTGGCGATGCTGCTGCTGTTTGGTTTTCGCAACCTTCTCAGCCTGATCCAGGGCCATCTAGTGGGTCATTTCGCCCAGCGCCTTCAGCTGGGCATGGAACTGAATTACGGCGATCGGCTGTTCCAGCTGCCGATGACCTACTTCGACAGCCACCGCAGCGGCGAGGTGGTGAGTCGCGTTGCTGATGTGGCCCACGTGAATCAGCTGATTGGCACGCTCGTGTTGGGGTTGCCCAGTCAGCTGTTCATCGCCCTGATTTCCCTGGTCGTGATGGTGAGCTATAGCGCGCGCCTCAGCCTCGCGGCCCTGCTCTCCTTTCTGGTCGTGATCGGCGTCAACCTGGCCTTCCTGCCGGCGTTGCAGCAGCACACCCGCCGCTTGATCGTGGAGTCGGCGGATAACCAGGGCTTCCTGGTGGAGTCGTTCCGGGCGGCCCAGGTGCTGAAAACCAGCGAGGCCAGCCCCCAGGTGTGGCAGGAGGTGCAGGGCAACTTCGGCCGCCTGGCCCGTCTGCGCTGGCTCACCCAGCAGCTGCAGTTGTTCGGCAGTACCAGCACCAGCTTCCTTGGCAATGCCACCAACCTGGCGGTGCTCTGGTACGGCAGCAGTTTCGTGATCGCCGGCGAGCTCAGCATCGGCCAGCTGCTGGCCTTCAACGGCATGGCCCTAAATGTGTTGGCCTTTCTGGCGGGCCTGGTGGCCTTCGCCAGTGATGGGGTGTCCGCCCAGGTTGTGATCCAACGCCTGTCGGACGTGCTCGAGGGCACGGTGGAGGATCCCGCCGGTGCCACCAAGCCCTGGGTGGCCCTGCCCGGCGATGGCGATCTGGTGTGCCGGGATCTGAGCTTCCACCACGCCGGCCGGGTGGAGCTGCTGGATCACTTCAGCCTCACCATCCCCGGCGGGCGTTGCACGGCCCTGATCGGCGAATCGGGTTGCGGTAAAAGCACCCTGGTGAAGTTGCTGGCGGGCCTCTACCCCGCCCAGGCCGGCACCATCCACTACGGCCCCTACGGCCAGAAGGACCTGGCGCTTGATTGCCTGCGGCGTCAGGTGTGCCTGGTGCCCCAGGAAGCCCAGTTCTTCAACCGCTCGATCCTGGACAACTTCCGCCTGGTGTATCCCCAGGTGGGTTTCGATCAGGTGGTGCAGGCCTGCCAGCAGGCCCTCGCCGATGACTTCATCCGCGAGCTGCCCGATGGCTATCAGACGGTGCTGGGCGAATTCGGCGCCAACCTTTCCGGCGGCCAGCGCCAGCGCCTTGCCATCGCCCGGGCCCTGGTGGGCCAGCCGGCGGTGCTGATTCTCGATGAAGCCACCGCGGCCCTAGATCCGGTGCTGGAGCGCCGCCTGATGGATCGCCTGCTAGCGCAGCGCCAGGGGCTCACCACCGTGATGGTGAGCCACCGCCCTGGGGTGATCCTGCGCTGCGATTGGGTGGTGTATCTCGAGCAGGGTCAGGTGCGTTTTGAGGGGCCGCCCGAGGCCATGGCCAGCTCCGAAACCCTCGCCCCCTACGTGTTGCCGGCATGACCCACCCAACCGACAGTCCTTTGGTTCGCGCCACGCCGGTGCCGCCCCTGGCCCAGCGCCAGGAGGCCCTGGAGCTCCAGGAAGCCACCCTCAACGATTTCCTGCCGCCGGTGCGGCCGTGGGTGCAGGCCAGCGGCTGGGTTCTGGTGGGCGGCCTGGTGGCGGCGGTAGCGGTCATGGCGGTGTGGCCCTATCGCGTGGTGGTGCGGGGCAGCGGCCTGGTGCGGCCAGCGGGGGAAACCAGCGTGGTCAACGCCCCTCTCGCCGGTGTGGTGCGCAGCCTGGCGGTGCGCCAGAACCAGAGCGTGCGCCGGGGCCAGCTCCTGGCCGTGCTCGATCCCAGCAACCTCCAGGGCCGCCAGCAGGCCCTGGGCGAGGGTGGCCAGGGCCTTGCTGAGCAGCGCCAGGCTTTGGTGCTGCAGGGCGAAGCGGCGGTGGCGACGGCCGAGCAGGAGGTGGCTAAGGCCCAGGCGGCGTTGCGGCTGGCTGCCACCGAAGCCAGTCGCTACCAGCAGTTGGTGGCTAGTGGTGCCGGATCGGTGCAACAGATGGAGGAGAAGCAGGCGGCCTACAGCGTCTCCCAGGCGAATTTGGCCCAGGCTCGCCGGGCGGTGGCGCAGCAGCGCTCGCGCAATGGGGTGGAGCAGGCCCAGCTGAACCGCCAGCTCAGCTCCAATCAGGCCGATCTCCGCCAGGTGGGTCGCGACCTGGCGGGCACCGAGGTGCGCGCCCCGGTGGATGGGGTGGTGCTGAGCCTGGCGCTGCGCAACCCCCGCCAGGTGGTGGCCCAGGGCCAGGAGCTGGCGCGCATCGCCCCCAGCGGCGGCGGCCTGGTGGGGCGGGTGCTGGTGCCTGGCCAGGAGATCAGCAGCCTGCGCCCCGGCCAGCGGGCCGACCTGAAGGTGGCCGGCTGTCCTTACCCCGATTACGGCACGCTGCCTGCACGGGTGCAGGCCGTGGCCCCCGATGCCACAGGCGCCGCCGGGTCAAATGGTGCCAGGGCTTTTGAGGTGACGCTGCAGTTCGATCGCTCCGAGCTGCAGGCCGGCGGACGCAGCTGCGGCCTCCAGCAGGGCATGGAGCTGGAGGCGGCCATCACCACCCAGCAGGAGACCGTGCTGGCGTTTGTGTTGCGCAAGGCGCGCCTTTGGGTGGGGCGTTAAGGCGGTTCTTGGCGGGGTCTATCAGGATGGAACGTGCCAGGATCAGTACCTGCGGTTGGACATCACGCCCTGTTTGCAGGAACTGCAGGCGAATCGCGGCATGTTGACCAGCTGGCTCGCCAGCATGCCGCCGTCCGCCGGAGTGGTGCTGGCCATGGGCAATCCCATGGCCTTGCTGGGTCTGGGGTTGCTCCTGGGTGGCCCCCGGTTCCCCGTTGCGGCGGCAACGGGTGAGGCGGAGGCGTTGAGGCTGTTGGGCTCGAGCAAGGCCGACCTGCTGATCTGTGCCAACGACCTCGATCAGGGCCAAATCTCTTCATTGATCGAGGCAGCACGCAGGCGGGTGGAGGGATTGCGGGTGGTGCTGATCCTGACCGTGTTGCCGGTCCATCTCAGCGACATGGATTGGCAGTGGGTGGATGTGGTGGTTTGCCGCGATGATCTTGTTGCGGATAAGGCTCCCCTGCAGCAGGCGGCCATGGCTTTGGCGAAGGGCCAGCGCTTCATCAGTTCGAGCACACGACGCATCCTGGCCGCCGAGCCTGGCTTGGGAGAAGCGGTGAGGCCGATCAATCTCACCCCCCGTGAGAACGAGGTGTTGAGGGGGATCCTGCAGGGGCAGAGTGATCGCCAGATTGCGGAGGCCCTGGCTGTGACCTTGGCCACGGTTCGCGATCATGGCCAGAACATCCGGCGCAAGTTTGGCGTTGGCAGTCGCAATGAGCTGCTGGGCATGGCTTTGCGCCGCTCCATGGGTCGCCGCAGCTGGCTGCGCTTTTGAGCACCCCCTACAAAGTTGGGGCATCTGGCGATCGCGGAGATCGGATCGGCCGTTGCGCGTTTATGAATGAATCAGGTGTGCAGCCGTTGAAGTGCCCATAACGGACACTGATCCATGGCAACCCACTTTCGTTCCTAACTCTGTAACGGCAATGTCACTTTTTGAGCCTCTGCATTCGGAAGCCTGTCAAGCCATTGTTGGTGGCGACGGCCATAAGCTTTTAACTGATAAGCCTAGTGATTTTTACCTTATAAGCACTACTAACTATGGCCAATACAATACATCTGGTCCTGTGACTCCGCTGTCAAATCCCTCCAAGGTTTATGGCGTTCTTGGCACTAATTACGGGCTTTGGGTGAAGAAGCCTGCTTAATTGCTTATCTCAGTCTTCCGGTGACCCCAGCACCTGCAGCTGATTGCCCTCGCGGCCCAGCACGGTCACGGCCGCACCTGGGCTGAGGGCTTGGCTGCTGCCCAGGTTGACGGCGCTCCAGCTCTGGCCGTGCCAGCGCACCCGACCCGTATCGCTGCCGTTGAAGCCACTGAGCACCGTGGCGGTTTCCGCAGGCGGCAGGCTGCGGTGCCGCTGCCGTGCCGACCAGCGCCGCAGACCCAGCACCCCCAGGCCGGTGAGGCCCGCCAGTAGGCCTAGCTGCAGCAGGGGCGGCAGGGGAAACCATGCCGTCACCACTGACAACACCAGGGCCACCACCGCTGCCGGCAACAGCCCATCCACCTCGGCCCCCGCCAGGGCAAGCAGCAGCAGGCCGGTGGCCAGCAGCAGCCAGAGGAGCGACACGGGAGCCATGGCGGCGCGGCGGGTGGGGGTGGTTCAGCTCACCCATGCTGACTAGCGTTGGTATGTCATGCTCGGATTCCTGCCGTGGAAGCTCTGCTCTCCCTGCCCGCCTTGGTGCTGATGGCCCTGCTCGGCGTCAGCAGCGTCAAGGTCACCAGCGGCGGCCAGTCGCGCCTGGTTGAGCGCCTTGGCAAGTACGACCGCCAGCTGCAGCCGGGCCTCTCCTTGGTGCTGCCGGTGCTGGAGAAGGTGGTGAGCCACGAATCGCTCAAGGAGCGGGTGCTCGATATTCCGCCCCAGCAGTGCATCACCCGCGACAACGTCGGCATCGAGGTGGATGCGGTTGTGTATTGGCAGCTGCTGGAGCACGCCCGCGCCTACTACGCCGTCGACAATCTGCAGGCGGCCATGGTGAACCTGGTGCTCACCCAGATCCGGGCCGAGATGGGCAAGCTCGACCTCGACCAAACCTTCACCACCCGCCAGGAGGTGAATGAGGTGCTGATGAAGGAGCTGGATCAGGCCACCGATCCCTGGGGCGTGAAGGTGACTCGGGTGGAATTGCGCGATATCCAGCCATCCCGTGGCGTGCAGCAGGCGATGGAGCAGCAGATGACAGCTGAGCGGGAGAAGCGGGCGGCGATCCTGCGTTCGGAAGGCGAGCGCGACTCCCAGGTAAATGCGGCCCGGGGCCGGGCGGAGGCCCTGCTGCTGGATGCCGAAGCCCAGGCCAAGCAGCAGACCCTGCTGGCCCAGGCCAGGGCCGATGCGGCCAGTCGGCTGGCCGAGGCGATGCAGGCCAACCCCCAGGCCGCCGAGGCGATGCGTTTGCTGCTGGCCGGCGACTGGATGGCGATGGGCGAGCAGATGGCTCAGGCTCCTGGAGGCAGTGTGCTGATGGTGGATCCCCAGAGCCCGGCAGCCCTACTTACGGCTTTGCGGGGTCTGCAGCAGGGTCAGGGTTGAGGCGGTAGCGGCGGCGGTGGAAGGCCCCTATCCCCAGGAGCCCAATCCCCAGCAGCCTCGAGCCGTACGGCAGTGCCGATTGCGCAAGCCATCAACATCCCACCCGCCTGTCCCAGCACCTCGTAGTCCACCCGCACCCCCACAACGGCATCGGCGCCCAGCAATCGAGCGCGCCTACCTAGTTCCTGCAGTGCCATCTCCCGGGCCCGCTCCAGCGTGGCTTCATAGGACCTAGCCCGGCCGCCGATTAGGTCCCGGATGGAGGCCAGAATGTCGCGAAAAATATTGGCGCCCAAAATTGTTTCGCCGTGCACCAGGCCCAGGTAGTGCCGGATCGGCTGGCCTTCAAGGCTGGAGGTGGTGCTGAGCAGCATCGCTGTTAAGGCAACCGGGGGCTGAGCCCAGTTTGCTGTTTCTACTGCTGGAGTTGCTGCTGCGCCTGCCAGAGCCCGAATAAATCCGGCCGGCGTTCGGCGGTGCGCTGCTGCTGCTGCTCAAAGCGCCAGCGTGCGATGGCGCCATGGTCACCGCTGCGCAGCACTGCCGGCACCTCCAGCTCCCGGAAGTTGGCGGGACGCGTGTAGTGGGGATGCTCGAGCAGCAGGGCGCTGTGACTTTCGTCGTCGAGGCATGCCTGGGTTCCCACGGTGCCTGGCAGCAGCCGCACCACGCCGTTGATGATTACCGCCGCCGGTAGCTCGCCGCCGGTGAGCACAAAGTCGCCGATCGATACCTCCTCATCAGCTAGGGAGCGGATGCGTTCATCGAATCCTTCGTAGTGGCCGCAGATCAGCACCAGCTGGTCGTAGCCGCTGGCCCAGCGGCGCAGATCGGCCTGCTTGAGCGGCTTGCCCTGGGGGCTCATCAGCAGCACCCGCCGCCGCGGCAGCACCGGGATCGCCTCCACCGCCGCAAACACCGGCTCTGGTTTAAGCACCATGCCGGCGCCGCCGCCGTAGGGCTCGTCGTCGACCTTGCGGTATTTGTCGGTGGCGAAATCGCGGGGGTTGTGGGTGTGGAGCGCGGCGATGCCGGCAGCAAAGGCCCGGCCGATCACCCCCAGGCCCAGCAGTGGCGCAAAGGCCTCCGGTGCCAGGCTCACCACATCGAGGCGCATGGGTTCAGCTCGCGGGCACGGTGGGCCGGCTCACCCGGCGGATCTCGGAGCTGAAGCTGGCCCGGCCGGGGCTGCCAGCAGCGCTGGTTTCCACCGTGGAGCGCAACCGCAGATTGGGCTTGGTGAACCAGATCCGCTCGCGCACCTCCCGGCCATCGCCTGTGATCACCAGCTCCAGGCTGCCGTCGGGCCAGAGCTGCCAGCGGCCCTGCTGCTCGCCGCTGCTGAAGCCACCGTTTGCGTCGAAGTGCAGCTGCTGCTTGGCCACGCCATCTTTCGGGCCCACTTGTAGGCCGCCGGCCCCATCAGCGGCCTCTGCCTCCAGGAAGGCCACCACCAGTTCGCCGCGCTCGCTGCTGTGCCAGGCCTCGCCGTCCTCGCCTAGGTCTTCGGCGCTGTCGCTATCAGCAGCGTCGACCGCGCCCAGGGCGAACTGGCTGCGCAAGCTCATCCATTCACCGGCGCAGAGGCGCAGAAAGGCGCCAATTTGCTCGGGCGGAAAAGGGGCGGTGTCGGGGCTGGGCTCGCTCATGGGCGTGATTCTCTCAGCCGCCTGACCCGCCGTCGCCCATCCAGATCACCTGGTGGCCGTAACCGCGGAGGGTTCGATCCGCTGTGAGCAGGGTGAGGCCGTTATGGATGGCCTGGGCCACCAGCAGCCGATCGAAGGGGTCGCGATGGATCCAGGGCAGATGCTGCACCGCCAGAGAGTGTTCTGGCTCGATTCCCAGTTCCTGGAGACCCTGCTGCTTCAGGCCGTCACGTAGATGAGCTGCGTCGACGACGAATCCAGGCTTGCCGAGGGAGGTTTTGATCGCCACTTCCCAGAGGCTCACCACGCTGTACAGCATGGGAAAGCGGCGGTCCCTGAGGTTGCCACGCAAGGTTGCCTCTAGGCGCTCCGGGGCGATGGCCAGCCAGAGCAGCAGCTGGGTGTCGAGCAGTTGCGGCCTGAGCTTGGGTTGCGTTGAGCTGGCTGCCCCCATCAGCTGAACATCGCCTCGATGTCCTGCTGGAAGTCGGCTTTGAGGTCGCAGTCCAGAACCGCAGCCCCCTGAAGAAAGCCGAGCTCGCGTCGGCGAGGAGCCTCATCTACCGGCACCAGCCGCACCAGGGCTTTGCCGGCTCGCGCAATCACCACCTCCTCCCCATCGAGCGCTTGCTCCACATACCGGGAGAGATTGGTTTTGGCGTCGTGGAGGTTGACTTTCATTGTCTCAGCTTAGCCGCTATGCCGGCTAAGCAGGATTTACTCCCCCCGATAGCCCAGTTCGCTCAACCGCGCGGCACTGCGTCGCCAGTTGGGCACCACCTTCACGAACAGCTCCAGATACACCGGCCCGTCGATCAATTTCTGCATCTGCTGGCGGGCGCCGCTGCCGATCTCCTTAAGCATGCGGCCCCCTTTGCCGATCAGGATTCCCTTCTGGCTGCTGCGTTCCACCAGCACCGTCGCCAGCACGGCAGTGCGCGGCCCGTCGTCGACGATGCGCTCGATCTGCACCGCCACCGAGTGGGGAATCTCCTCGCGGGTGTGGTGCAACACCTGCTCGCGGATCAATTCAGCCAGCAGCAACTGCTCGGGCTGATCGCTGACCGCATCCGGTGGGTATAGGTGGGGACCCTCCGGTAGGTCGGCGGCCAGAGCTGCCACCAACTCGCTGGTACCCGCGCCGTTCAAGGCGCTCACCGGATGCAGGGGCCAGCCCGGCACCAGCTCGCCGTAGCTCTGGGCTAGTTCCTCGGCCCGCTCCGGATCCACCAGGTCGTTTTTGTTGAGGGCTACGTGCACCGGCGCGCGGCAGTGCTGCAGCAGCTCCACGATGAAGCCATCGCCCCGGCCAGCCGGCTCGCTGCCATCCACCAGCAGCAGCACCACATCCACTTCACCGATGGCGCCCCGGGCGCTCTGCACCAGTCGCTCCCCCAGCAGGTGGTGGGGCTTGTGGATACCTGGCGTATCTAGCAGCACCAGCTGGGCTGTTTCGGTGGTGAGGATCGCCCGCAGCCGGTTGCGGGTGGTTTGGGCTACCGGCGAGGTGATCGCCACCTTTTCGCCCACCAGCTGGTTGAGCAGGGTGGATTTGCCCACGTTTGGCCGGCCGATCAGCGCCACGAAGCCGGAGCGGAAGCCTGCTGGGCTGGTGGGCAGGGCCGGGATGGTCGTGGAAAACTCCATAGCACCAGCCTGGCAGCTGGCAGGGCCAACCTTGCTGCCTGGGCGGAGTTCATAGGCTGGAACTCTGGTTGTGACCTATTTCACCGCAATGACCGCTGCTGCCGAACCAACTTTTCAGCAGGCCATGGAGATCACAGCCCAGTGGCTGGCGTTGTGGGAGCAGGGTGAACTCAGTGATGAAGTGCTCGCCGACCGGGTGGCTGAGCTGGTAGCAAGCCGCGATGGTGCCCGGGGCTTTTTTGTCGTCAGCCTGGCGGGCGACTGCCCGCTGATGGACCGCCTGCCCGAAACCCTGCTGCTGCAGCTGCGGCTGGCAGGCGAGGGCGTCGTCGATCTTTCGGCCCGCAACCTGGCCATGAGTACGGCGATGGCCCTGCACCATCAACGTGCCGGCGATTCCAGCCAGCAGGGGGCTTCGGAGCGGGTGCAAGCCCGCTGCACCGAACTGCTCAGGAGCCTTGAGCCCCAGGCCGTTAAGGAGCGGCTGGAAATCCTGCTGGCGGCTACTGCCGGGCAGGGAGAAGACGTCGCCTTCCTGGATCGCTGGGGCTACGACGCCGAGCAGCGGAGCTCGATCGCCGCCGCAATCGAAGCGGTGGCTGAGGCTTGAAACGGGCGAAGATGGTTTCATTGCCCCGCCGTCGCTTCAGCCCATGAATCGCCCATTGCCATCCCGGGCGTTACGCGTTCTGGCCACGGGAATCGGTGCCGCCGCCCTGCTGGCTCCAGCGCCGGCCAGGGCAATTGAAACCATCAATTTGCGGCTGCCCCTGCTCGAGACAAATTTCAGCATCAGGGTCGCTGAATTGCGCAGTCCGGAGGCCTTGATTGCCGGCGACAGCGATCTAGCCGAGCTCGACCGTGCCACCCGAGGCGAGATCGGCCGCAGGCTCAAGGCTGTGTTGAGCTCCAACCTGCCCCTTGAAGCCAAGGCGGTTATTCGCCAGGCCCAGGGATCGCCGCTGCTGGATCAGGTGCTGCTGTTGGTGGGGGCCCTAGGCGACATCGATGGCCTGCCTGATCCCATCGATCCGGCTCAGTTTGAGCAAGCGATGGAGCGCTCTGCCGCTAAGGGGGGCATCAGCTTGCTGGATGTGATCGAGCAGCTACCAGGCCAGAGCGTCACGGTGGAGCTGGGCCGGTTGGGATTTTCAATTCAGCGCTTTCGTGACCAACGCCGCTCGGCTGAGAAGCTGATTGCCTCCATGCCGGCGGTGGGCAGTGCTGGACCGCTGCAGGAGGTGGGGCCCCTGGCTGTTGCCCGGCAGGAACAAAGCATCGCCGTTGGCCATCGCTCGGAGCCGTTGGCTCTGGTGGTGCTCGAGCCAATGGGATCTGGCGCGGCGCCCAATCGACTGGTGGTGATTTCCCACGGGCTGTGGGATGACCCCAGCAACTTCGAGGGCTGGGCAGCCCACCTGGCTAGCCATGGCTACACCGTGGTGCTGCCCCGCCACCCAGGCAGCGATCAAAGCCAGCAGCGGGCCATGCTGGCCGGCAAGCAGCCCCCTCCCAGTCCGTCTGAGCTGGCCCTGAGGCCAAAAGACGTGTCGGCCGTGATCGATGCCGCCGCCCAGGGCCGGCTGGCTTTGCGCCGACCGGTGAACACCCAGGCGGTGCTGGTGGCAGGCCATTCCTGGGGGGCGACCACGGCGCTGCAGCTGGCTGGGGCCCGGCCCATCACCACCAAACTTCAACAGCTTTGCGATGAGGTGCGCGACCCCTCCCGCAATCTCAGCTGGATATTGCAGTGCAACTTCGTTGGTTCGGCGGATAGTGCCGCTCTGGTCGACCCCCGGGTGGCTGCTGCTATTGCGGTGAGTCCGCCGATGCGCTTGCTATTTGATGTCGATTCCGCCGGCAGCATGAAGGCGAAGGTGCTGGTGATCAGCGGTAGCCGCGACTGGGTGGTGCCGCCCGGGCCCGAGGCGATCGAGCCCATGGCCAGGGCCACCCGGGGCGGAGCCAGTGGCCATCGCCTGGTGCTGGCTGAGAACGCCGATCACTTCAATTTGCGTTCGCCTAGGGGCGAGGCCGGGGGGCCCTTGCGGGCCCTGCTGCTGGCTTGGTTTAACTCCGCTGCTCGCTCAAGCCAAGGCAACCCGCCTGAATTGCCCCTTGCTGGTTGGGGCAGTGCAACCCATCCGCTGCGGGAAGTGACATCGGCATTGCCCAAGCCTCCGGCTCAGCCATAAAAAAGCGCCCCTTTTGGGGCGCTGAAGTTACTGAATTGAAGCTCAGTCGCGGCGACCGCCGCCCTGGAGGGCAATGATCAAGCGCAGGATGAATATAAATAGGTTGATGTAGGTGAGATACATCCCCAAGGCGCCGGCCAAGTATTGGTCGTCGCTGTAGGTGCGGGGCATTGTGTAGAAGTCGACAAAGGCTGCTCCTACGAACAACACAGTGCCGAAACCTGCAATCAGCAGTTCGAAGGTGCCGCCGCTGAAGACGCCTGGGGCAAAAATGCCTCCGATGATCTGCACGACCATGGCGATCAGCAGGCCGAGGATGCCCAGACCCACCACGCCGCTCAGCGCTTGGCCGATGTTGTCGCTCATGCGGCGACCCACCACTGAGGCCACCACAAAAGTGATGCCCGTAGCCAGGGTGGCTGTGCCGATGGCGCCGACACCAGCGGCGCTTACGGCGTAGGCAACGATGCCGCTGAGGGTGAAGCCGGTGATCAGGCTGTAGGCCGTCAGCAGCGGCAGGGCGGTGTTGTTGTTGCCCTTCAGGGCCACATTCTGGGCCACGAAGAACAGGATGAAGTTGCCGATCAGGGCCACCCAGAACAGGGGCATGAACAGGGTTGGGCTGCTGGCCATCAGGGCCAGTCCTCCCATTACCCCACCGGCGGTGAGCACCATGCCGCCGCCCACATAGGGCAGGGCCTTGTTGACCACATTGGGGCCAACTAGGGCACTCGATTGAGCCTCACGAATGGCCTGTTGAAAATTGCTGCTGGCCGGCATGGCGCACCAGTGGTTTCGAAGTTTCTATATCCTGCCAGCGATCTGCAGGCAACGGGAGACCCTGATGGCTGCCGTTGGTGCGGATCTCCCTATCGGGATTGGGCTCAGGTTTGGCGCGTGGGCTTCAGGAATTGCCACCAGCCTGGTTGTTTGAGCTAGGCCAGAGCCCCGCCGCTAGCACCGCAACGCCGGTGCCGATGCATGATTCAGCCAAGCGCAGCAGGGCATTGAGCCCCGGACTTAGCTTCGGATCCAGGCTGCCGGTGACCATCACAACGATCACGGTGATAGCTGCCAAGCGGCCATGGCTGGGCACATTGATCGCCGCGCAGAGAGCAACTGTGGCAAAGATTGCCACGGCCATGCCCACAGGGTGAAAGGGCAGCAGCGTCAGGTAAATCGCACTGGTGCCGGCGCCTATGGCTGAACCCAAAATTCGCAGCGAGGCTGAGGAGGTTGTCTCCCTGCGGGTGGCCTGGGTTACCACGATCGCGGAGATCGCCGACCAAAGCCCGCCGATCTTGGGTAGGTAGCCCGGGAACAGATTCGTGAACCAGTAGCCGAGCAAGTAAGCCACCAAAGCCGCTATGGCGATCTCGGCGGGGATGCGCAGACGCTCTGCTTTGTTCATGGTTCAGGCTCACTGCACTGGCTATCGAATCGCCTTTTAACGGCAGGCGCCAGTTTGGTGGCATCGCGATCCGCATAGGCCTCCACCAACCGCTGCACTAGCGGGTGGCGCACCACGTCAGCCGCGGTGAGCTCGCAGATCGCGACCCCCTCCACCCCCTGCAGCACCTGGGCAGCTTCCTGCAGGCCGCTCATTACCCCATAGGGCAAGTCCACCTGGGTGGGATCGCCAGTTACCACCATGCGGGAGTGTTCCCCCAGCCGGGTAAGCACCATCCGCATCTGGGTGGTGGTGGTGTTTTGGGCTTCGTCGAGGATCACAAAGGCGTCGGCCAGGGTGCGGCCACGCATGTAAGCCAGAGGCGCCACTTCAATCACCCCTTTTTCCAGCAGGGCACCGGTGCGCTCGGCGCCGAGCAGGGCGTGCAGCGCGTCGTAGAGGGGGCGCAGGTAGGGATCAACTTTCTGCTGCAGATCGCCCGGTAAAAAACCGAGCCGTTCGCCCGCCTCCACCGCCGGGCGAGTGAGCACCAACCGCTCCACTTTGCGCTCGGTGAGCATGCGCACCGCCTGAACGGCGGCCAAAAATGTTTTGCCCGTGCCCGCCGGGCCGAGGGCAATGGTGAGGTCGTGGCGCTCCATGGCTTCCACGTAGGTCTGCTGGCGCAGGGTGCGCGGGCGCAGCAACTTGCCACTTTGGCTGCGGGCCAGCACCTGGCGGCCCAGTTGCTGATGCTCCGCGCTCCTGCCGGTGTCGAGGGCTTGCAGTGCTACCCGCGCATCCACCTGGGTGATGGCTTGGCCTTCCTGCCACAGGGGGCGAAGCAATTCCACCAACGCCGCCGCCCGCTCCATTTGGCTGGGAGGGGCCTGAATAACCAAATCCAGCCCCCGCAGCACCAGCGAAGCTCCGGTGAGGGCTTCGAGATGGCGCAGGGTGGATGATTCGGCGTCACCTGCCAGGGCTAGAGCCGCGGCAGGATTGGGCAGGGGAATGGCAAAGCTTGTAGGCCCCTTTGGCTCTGCCATGGGGCGAAAGCTCAAGCTTCGTCGGTAGCGGCGGCTTCCGTAGTTACTTCTTCGGCACTGGCGGCTTCCGCTGCAGCAGCTTCAGCAGCGGCCTTGGCTTCGGCGGCAGCAGCAGCTTCGGCAGCCTTGGCTTCAGCAGCCTCCTTGACAGCCTGCTTGGCGGCAGCTTCGCGGGCATCAGCCTGCTTTTGCTTGCCAACGACCTCGGCAGGGCGCACGGTCTTCTCGATTAGACCGCCCTTCTCCAGCAAGGAGCGCACCGTATAGGTGGGTTGGGCCCCCTGGCCGAGGCGAGTGCGGATCGCCTCGGTGTCGAGACGGGTCTCTTTGGTACGGGGGTTGTAAAAGCCCAGCTCCTCAAGCGGACGTCCGTCGCGGCGAGAGGTGCTGTTAGTGGCCACGAGGCGGAAACTCGCTTCCCGCTTCTTTCCAAACCGCTTCAGGCGGAGCTTGATCATCGTGGCCTTGCGCTAGGTGTCCAAACAAGCAATGTACCCCGTCGGGTGCTCATAGCTGCCCGAATCCCTTGCGTTTCTTGGCGGGCTTGGCAACTCTTTGCCCCGCCCCACCGCCACTGCCACCACCACCGCCCATGGGGCCAGGCATCCCAGGCATCCCAGGCATTCCAGGCATGCCCGGCATACCCCCCATCCCTGGCATGCCGGGCATGCCGGGCATGCCGCCGCCGCGGGTCATCTGTTGCATGAAGCCGCGCATCTTCTGGAAATCGGCCAGCACCTTGTCCACCTCGGCCGAGCTGTGGCCGCAGCCAGAGGCGATGCGGCGCCTTCTTGAGGGTTGGGAGGCCAGCAGCTCCGGTTGCTGGCGCTCGATCTCTGTCATGGAGCCAATCATCGCCTCGATCTTCTTGAGCTGCACCTCGCCTTGCTTGAGCATGCCGTCGTCAATTTTGTTCATGCCCGGGATCAGCTTCATCAGCCCGCCCAGGGAGCCCATGCGCCGGATCATGCGCATCTGCTGCAGAAAGTCGGAGAAGTCGAAACTGGCTTCCTGGAGTTTTTGCTGCATGCGGGCCACGTCGGCCAGCTCCACCTCCTTGGTGGCCTTCTCCACCAAGGTGAGCACGTCGCCCATGCCGAGGATGCGGCTTGCCATCCGCTCGGGATGAAAGGGTTGGAGCGCCTCTACCTTCTCGCCGGTGCCGATGAACTTGATCGGCGCACCGCTCACCTTGCGGATTGAGAGGGCGGCACCGCCGCGGGAGTCGCCGTCGAGCTTGGTGAGCACGGCTCCGGTGATGCCCACCTGCTCGTGGAAGGCCCGGGTGAGATCGGCGGCCTCCTGGCCGATCATCGAATCCACCACCAGCAGCACCTCGTCGGGCTGCACGGCCTGACGGATCCGCACCATCTCCTCCATCATCGACGTGTCGATTTGGAGTCGGCCGGCGGTGTCTACCAGCACCGTGTCGAAGCCCTCCTCGCGGGCCTTGGCGATGCCGGCGGCGGCGATGTCCTCGGGCTTGGCATCGGTGCCAAGGCTGAATACCTCCACGCCGATTTGGGCGCCCAGGGTCTTCAGCTGCTCAATGGCGGCAGGTCGGTAGACGTCTGCTCCCACCAGCAGGGCCCTGCGCCCCTGCTCCTTGAGGTGCAGGCCGAGCTTGGCGGTGGCGGTGGTTTTGCCGGCGCCCTGCAGGCCGGCCATCAGCACCACCGAGGGTGCACCGGGCTTGCCACCTGCGGCCAGGGGGGCGTTCTCGCCGCCCATGGTTTCAACCAGCTGCTCGTGCACCAGCTGGATAAATTTCTGATCCGGGCTAACGCCCCGCACCACCTCGGCGCCCACGGCCTTGCGGCGCACCTCCTCGACGAAGTCCTGAACAACTGGCAGGCTCACATCCGCCTCCAGCAGGGCTCGACGCACCTGCTTGAGCGCGCTTTCTACGTTGGTTTCTGTGATCGAGGCCTGCCCTCTCAGGCTCTTAACCGCCTCTTCAAATCGCTGCGAAAGCTCGTCAAACATCGCGGTGCCACTCCGGGGCCAGGGGTTGGGGCCTGGGCCCCATATTCAAACGATCGTAAAAACAAGTCCGGCTGGTCAGGGAGCTTTCTGGAAGCTCACCAGGCGCCAGATACCCCCGTCGCGGCCGAACACATAGAGGTTGCGAAGCTCCATCTTGCTGGGCTCGCCTTGAGGATCTCCCTTGGCGTTGAGCCGCTGATCGGTGTAGCTCAGCCCCACCGTGGCGGCGATGCGGTTGGCGTCTCGCTCGTTGATCACCAGATTGGTGATGTCGGTGCTGATGGTCTGGGTTTCGCCACGGGCCTGGTCGGCGTCGCGCTCTGAGGCAAGTCGATCCAGCTGGCTTGGCCGGGCCAGCACCTCCAGGGGAATGCGACTGTCTTTGCCTGCCAGGATTGCGGCCTTGGCGTCGAGCCATGCTTCGAGCAGGGCCTGCACCTGGGCTTCGCTCGGCGCTTCCTCCCGCAGGGGCAGGCTGGGTTCGGCGGCAGGGGTGGCCTTGACGGGAGGGGGGGGCTTGATGGGAAGAGCTGGTGGGGCGACCGGTTGCACCGCGATGGGAGTGCGGCCCGGGCCGGGGGCGGGAGAGCGCAGCCTTACAAACGAGGCGATGGCCAGCAGGGCCACCCCGGCTGCCACTGCTACTCCGGTAGTTGTGCGGCGCGACGGCCACTGCCTCGACAATTGACACTGCCACGGCAACTGCCACTGGGGCATGCGCTCCATCCAGGAGGAAGGACCATGGCTATCCCAGGCGTCCCGCAGGCTATCGAGCCAGGCCGTCCCATCCCAGTCCCACTGCTCGTCTTCGTCTTCCTGTTCCAGGAAGCCGCCGCTGGGGTTGGCTGGGGCCGCGCTAACCGGGGCCAGGCCCATGTCCCAGGCGAAGTCGCTTTCGGCGGGCGCTGGCAAGCGCTCTGGGGGGCTGTCGTGCTGCTCGACATAGGCCTGTACGTCGCGGTCGGCGAAGTAGGCCTCCAAGTCCGGATCAGCCTCCAGATCGCGGTAGCCGGGCAAAACATCCCGCGCCAGCCAGTCGCGGCAGTAGGCGCAGAGTTGGGCTAGGGAGTCGCTGCTTTGCTGCTCGGCCCAGCGCTTCAGTTCGGGGGTTGCTCCCTGCTCAAAGGCGCTGCGGGCTTTGTCCACCTGACCAAGCAGCAGATGCAGGCAGGCCAGCAGCGGTTGTAGTCCGTCTTGACCACTGGCCTCCAGCCGTTCGCGGGCCGCGGCGATGCGCTCGGGCTTGCGTTGGGCAAAGCCGGAGGCCGTGAGGGCGGTGCTTGCCAAAAAGTCGGCAGCCGCAGAGGCTCCTGCCCAGCGACTGAACAAATCCACCTGTTCCTGGACTGTCAGGAAGGCACGGATCTGCTTGAAAAAGGCCTGAAATTCCTCTGGGCCCATGCTCGGGTCACCGAAACCCTCCAGTCCGCCCCGGCGGGCCACCAGCTCTTCAAGCAGGGTCAGACCCTCGGCCCTTTCCGCTTGGGCCGTGAGGTTGCGGCTGAGTAGGTCCAGCACTCGGTAGGGCCGCAAACCATCGAGCTCGTCGTTTAGTTGTTGGCGAATGGCTGGTAATTGGCCCATCCGCTGCAGTAGGTGCTGGCCCTGCTGCAAGGTCTGGGCGGCGGCCTCGTAGCGCCTTTGCTGGCGCAGGTCGACGGCGGCTGCCAGGCAGGCGAGGCCAGCTAACAGGGCCAGGTCGGACTCGCGGGTGCTGCCCAGCGCTGGCGTCTGAGGTGGCTGCAGGGCCCGGCAGGCGAGCTCGAAGCTTTCGAAGGCTTGACCCGCTTCGAGTAACAGCAGCAGGCCGCCCACCTCCTTGCTGGTGGGCACATCCAGGGCGGGCATCAGCGCTGGACCGCTACCGGCTAGCGCCGTCAGGTCGGATTCATAGGCCTGGCGCCGGCTGCTGTCGCTGAGCAGGTCGGCGCTGGTGCGCAGTAGTTCCTCACGGGCTAGCAGGGTTTCCTGGGTAAATCCCTGATCTGGCGCCCGGTCGATGCGTTGCTGCAGGGTGCGCAACAGGGACTGCAAGTCCGTGGTCGGGTTGACTCCGAGCAACCGGAAATGATCGATCGGCAGTTCCAATCCAGGCCTTTCACTGGTGGCTGACTGTAGGCAGGGTCAGCGGTTGTGGCACAAATTGTCAGCTGCTGCGGGAACAGACCTCGTACAGTTGGGAAATGACGCAGGCGGACATGGGCCACGACATTGCGGCGGCACCAGGATCAGCTTCCGGAGCACCGACCTGTTCAGCCGACGTCACCAGTTTGGTGGGGGCTCACGCTGAGCGCCTCGAGAACCTTTACCCATCCGTGCCTGCCACGGTCAATCGCGAGGAGGGCTTGATGCTCTACCGCGACATGACCCTGGGTCGGCGCTTTGAAGACAAGTGCGCGGAGATGTATTACCGCGGCAAAATGTTTGGCTTTGTGCACCTCTACAACGGCCAGGAGGCCGTGAGCACGGGCGTGATCAAGGCGATGAAGATGCAGCACGACTGGTTCTGCAGCACCTACCGCGACCACGTCCACGCTCTTAGCTGCGGTGTGCCGGCCCGCGAGGTGATGAGCGAGCTATTCGGCAAGGAGACCGGCTGCAGCAAGGGCCGCGGCGGCTCTATGCACCTTTTTTCGAAGGAGCATCACCTGCTCGGTGGCTACGCCTTCATCGGCGAAGGCATCCCCGTGGCCCTCGGCGCCGCCTTCACCAGCCGCTACAAGCGCGATGCCCTAGGCGATGCCAGTAGCGACTCTGTTACCGCCGCCTTCTTCGGCGATGGCACCTGCAACATCGGTCAATTCTATGAGTGCTTAAACATGGCGGCGCTTTGGAAGTTGCCGATTCTGTTTGTGGTGGAAAACAACAAGTGGGCCATCGGCATGGACCACAACCGCGCCACCAGCGATCCGGAGATTTGGCGTAAGGCGGCTGCCTTTGGCATGGCTGGTGAGGAGGTGGATGGCATGGACGTGCTGGCGGTGCGTGCCGCCGCCCAGCGCGCCGTTGAGAGGGCCCGGGCCGGAGAGGGTCCCACCCTGCTGGAGTGCCTCACCTACCGCTTCCGCGGCCATTCCCTGGCTGACCCCGACGAGCTGCGCGAAGAGGCTGAGAAGGAGTTTTGGGCCAAGCGAGATCCGATCAAATCCCTCGCCGCCCGCTTGATCGAGCAGGGCTTGGCTAGGGCCGAGGAGCTCAAGGCGATCGAGAAGGAGATCGATGCAGAAGTGGCTGATTGCGTCGAATTCGCCCTGGCGGCCCCCGAACCCAAGCCGGAAGAGCTCACTCGCTACATCTGGGCGGAAGACTGAGGTTAAGGAAGAACGGATTTTGCTCAGAGCCGGTGCAGGTGGGCCACCTCACTGGCGATGGTATTTACTTTCGATGCTTTAAATCAGAGTCGTAAATGCTTTCCAATTGGAATTATTCCTATGAAGCGAAATGCTATGGCCATCTGTCTGCCACGGATGTAAGCCTATTTGGTCTGTGGCTCAGTAGTTTTAATTGTAAGTAAGAGGCTTGGGTTGTTTCTCGCCCGATTGCCGCATTGAATACGAGGCCCAAAAGTTATTCCATGGAAAGATCGCTCCATGTGATGAAATCTGCTCTTCCTAGCATCGTTGTGTCAAAGTCAATGAGTCTTGCTAGTAGTCTGCCTGATTCTTCATGTTCACTCCCTGGCGCAGAGGAGATCATGAGGTGATCAGATATCTCATGGTCTTCCTCCTTTGTCACGTAAATACCATTGGCTTTGAAAACCAATTGATCAAAGGTCAGGCCACCTGCCAAGGCGATTTGGTCGACTCCCTGACGGAAATCAGTGATCACATCGCCTTCCTCCTCATGGGCAAGGGGCGCGAATGTTGAAGCCATTTCCCCACCGCCCCCATGGCCGCCTTCTCCTCCAGGCAGGGAGAGCACGAACACATCCCGCCCGAGTCCGCCTGTGTAGGTATCGGGTGCATTGCCTCCGAACAGAATGTCATCGCCAAGCCCCCCCACCATTAGGTCGGGTCCGCAGCCGCCGATCAACAGATCATTGCCGTTCTCGCCGAAGAGGTCATCACGACCCTTGCCTCCGCGTAGCTCGTCATTGCCGTTGCCACCATGGACAATATCGCGACCTTCACCCCCATCAAGGAAGTCATGGCCGTTGTCGCCATAGAGCCAATCCTTGCCCTGAAGCCCCCTGAGCGTGTCATCTCCATTAAGGCCAACGATATTGTCTGGGCCAGCATTGCCTTCAAGAAGGTCTGCGGCATTGGTGCCCAACTGAGCCTCTGGCTTTTCCTCCTCTCCTTGGTCGGAGTCGTCGCAGGTCCCCGAGCTGCCCTCCAGGCTTTGCAGCGCCTGCAAGGGGGAGAGCAGGGTTTCCAGGGTTGCTAGCTGAACAGGTGTGAATGAGTAGGCTTTAATCATAACGATCACCCTCGGTAAGTCTCGATAGTCAAGATCAAAAACCATCATCTGGAGGTCCTACCTTTGGTGTGGCCACCAGATGATGCGAGCTGTAGTTGAATTCTCTACATCATTGACGTCAGAGCGCTCTCCTCTCCGCCACCAACTGTCGACGGCACACCCACCAGTAGAGCCAGCAGGCCGTTGTGGGTGTCTTCGCCATTGAGGCCTAGTTGTTTATCGGCCACCACCTGGGTGAGGCGTCCTTCTGAAAGCTCGGTGGGCTGGAAGCCTGCCTGCAAGGGATCATCGTTGCGTACGACTGTGTTCTCATCAAAGATCACGGGTGTGCCATCTTCTAGGGCAAAGGTGATGAGATAGGTGCCATCAGCTGTGAACTTCCACGGCAAACCCGACGCACCTACGTTGTAGGTGCCGGAGATGGTGAGTTCGGGGCCGAATGCTGTATTGCTGATGTCGTCGCCGATTTTGATGCTGTCGTCAGGTATGACGTCTACCCACTGATCGCCATCCCAGCTAAGCCCAGTGATGAAGTCAGCCGAATCATTTACCTCAGGTGTCACACTACCATCTTCGGCATACTGTGGCATCAGACCTTCAACCTTCTGAATTACTAGCTTCATGTAGGAATCAACCGTTTCCCCTTCCGTGCTGCTCGCATTTGCGGCATAGACAGAGGCGTACTGGCTGTCATAAGTAATGCCCAGGTCGTCAGTGGTGTCTGATGCGGTGCCGCTGTAGGGCATCCCAGTCCACTTATCGACTGGCAGCCTTGCCCCTTGGCTTTCGGTAGGTCCCTTCTTGGATGGCTTGCCGCCGCCCTTGGCGCCCCCGAGCAGCGTCATGGCGAACCCGGGCAAGGTATCCCCCAGGATTCCGCTCAGATCGCCAATCTCTTCGAAGAGGGTTAGCTCCAGCCGGACGTTCCTGCCCAGCTGGATCGGTGCCGACTCCAAGGCGTCACCGATGTTGACAAAATCGATAGCTATTGGGCTCTCTGCAGTGGCACCCGCAGAAATGTTTCCCGCCTGCCATTCGTTGCCTGTAACCCCTTGGGCGAAATACACGTAGTTGGGGTCCACCGGCACTGTGGGCGTCGCGGGCGTTGTGAAGGTGAAGAAGCCTTCTGTACCCCTCAGCGTCGGAGCCGTTTCAGGAAAAATCGCTGGGAAGGAGAGGTTGTTGCCCGCCGTGGTTTCACCTGGCCTGCCACCGCCACTACCACCCCCGCCTGGGGTCCCACCTCCAGGACTGCCGCCGCCGCCGCCAATGCCACTACCTGAATTGCCGCCACCACCAATGCCTGGGCCCTGACCGGCTGCTGATGGTGCTACTGAGAAATCCTTGCCAAGATCAGAAAGCAGCGGCTCAAATGATTTTGGTTTTGCCATTACTACGGTCTCCGGTTTCAGAGGGAACTGGGTCTACTTGGAGTTGTGATGACCTAGTGGTGGCCTGCGGCTCGCCACTGATTACCTGCCTTGTATACCCATACGCCGATTTTGATATGTAATTGCCCTATTCGCTTGCATCAAATTTGCTGCATACCCCTTAATACTTCTTTGTTTTTCTCTGCTATGTGCTGCATATCTGCTGGTTAATATTATTGCGCTGGTAAGGATTCTTGCTGGTATGCAAGAGGGGCTTGGCGCACCACCTATAGGGCTCAGCAGGCAATTAAGCCCGGCAGATGGTTCGTGTCCTCTGAGGGTGAGGTGCTGTATGGCAGCCCTTGTCGCAATCGGATCGCCGAGTCGTCACCCTGTTGACCTGGGGTCCGAGCCGGCCTCGTCAGGAGTGCGCGTTCTTACCCTTGGCTGCCAGCGACTAAGCGGCTCTGGCCAGCTTGCTCAGTCCGCTGAGGTTTTACGAACCTTTAGTCAGTGCCTTAAAGCGTGGCTGGGGTGCGGCGGGTGAGATTGCGCAGCTTGCGTAGAGCTTTGAGTTCTACCTGGCGCACCCGTTCCCGGGAGACGTCGAGCTGGCGGCCGATCTCCGCCAGGGTGTGACGCTCCTCGCCCTCCAAGCCGAAGCGCAGTTGCAGCACCTGACGCTCTTGGTCGCTCAGATGACTCAGCCAGCGCCCTAGCTGCTCCTGATGGATGCCGCGCTCCACCCGGTCGAGGGGCTCCTCCTCTGAGGAATCGGCGATCAGATCGCCCAGAAAGCTGCGGCCTTCATCACCATTTACTGGCGCATCCAGGCTTGAGGTGGTGAGGGACTGGCGCAACAGGCCATCAAGCTCTTCGATCGGCATGGCCATGGCCTCGGCGATCTCTTGGCGGCTGGGCATGGCGCCGAGCTTGTGGGCAAGATCGAGGCTTACCTTGCGAATGGCGGTGAGGCGTTCGCTGAGATGCACCGGTAGTCGAATCGTGCGCGACTGGCAAGCGATCGCTCGGGTCATGCTCTGGCGGATCCACCAGAAGGCATAGGTCGAAAACTTATAACCACGGGTCGGATCAAATTTCTCAACGGCCCGCTCCAGTCCCAGTGAACCTTCCTGGATCAAGTCGAGCAGCTCGAGACCCTTGCCTTGATATTTTTTGGCAACACTTACGACTAAGCGCAAATTGGCTTTCATCATGCGCTGCTTGGAGCGCTTGCCGATGCGCAGCAATTTCTTTTCCAGGTCGCTGAGCTCTCGATCTCCCTCCTCCGTGAGGCGCATCATTGTTTGCACCTGATTGCCGAGTTCGATCTCTTCAGCTGGCGTCAACAGGGGCTCCCGCCCGATCGTGGCCAGATACCAAGTAATCGGGTCGCTACTTCTACGACGACTGCTTTCGCTGACCCTCGTCGGGGATGAGGTCATTGGTACGCCTATCGAAGGAGTTGACTATCGAGGCAAATTCGGCTCTATGAGGGTGTTTTCAGCAACCCTTTAGCTTTCACTTGCAAAACAACACAGAGGCATCCCTGTCCTGGTCTGACATTTGCTGATTTCCGTGTTGTGATCAACACAGCTGAGCCAGGTTTTCTGCCACCTGCATGGGTGTGAAACCGCTCTCGGCCTTTTCCCCCCGTCGCCCAGCCTGGGCGTGGGCTAGTGCTGCCGCTGCGAGCCAGGCGGCGTCGGCGTTGCCGCTGGCGGCCAGGGCCATCGCTCCTATGCCGGCGGCGTAGCCGGCCAGCACGTCTCCGAGTCCTGTTCTGGCACTACCGGGGCTGGCTTCGAGCAGTTGCCAGCGGCGGCCATCCGGGGCCGCCACGATGCTGCGAGCCCCTTTGAGCAGCACGCAGGCCCCAGTGCTCATGGCCGCCTGGGCGGCCGCCTCCAGGGCGGTGGTGCCAGCGAGCTCGGGAAAAAGGCGGGCGAATTCGCCGGGATGGGGGGTGATCCAGGTAGGCCCCTGACGCTGTTGGAGCCAGTGACTTGCCTGTAGGCCAAGCCCTTGGCTCACTGGCCCCGCCAGGCGGTTGAGGCCGTCTGCATCCAGCACCAGCAGCCCCTGCCAGCTCAGTAGCCCGCTCCAGCTCGGCGGATTGGGCCAGCAGTTGGCCTCGGCAAGGCCGGGCCCCACCAGCAGGGCATCCAGCCGCTGGGGATCAAGTTCGGCTACTGGATCCAGGCTCACCACTACCTGTGGGTGCTGCTGCCAGATGCTGCTGGCCAGGGCCTCGGGCAGGGCGGCCCGCAGGCTGCCGCAGCCGCTGCTGCTGGCGCCGGCCAGGGCCAGGCTGGCGGCCCCCCGATAGCTATCGCTGCCCGCCACCACCAGCAGTCGGCCGCGCTGATATTTCGATGCCGCCGGGTTGAATTTGGGTTTGGGCCGTGCCGCCAGGTCTCGCTCCGCCAGGGCCAGGGGCACACTTAGAGGAAGCTCCTGCAGCAGCGATAGCGGCAGGCCTAGGTCGACCCTGTGCAGCGCCCCCACCGCCTCAAGGGCCGCGTCTTGAACCAGACCGGTTTTGATGAGGCCGATTGCATAGGTGCTGATGGCCTGGGCCGTGTATGAGCCGGTGGCCTGGCCGCTGTCGGCGCAGAGGCCCGTGGGCACATCAATAGCCACCAGCGCATCAGGCCGCTGGCGCTGGCGCTGCCGCAGCAGGGCTTCGATCGCCTCTCCAGGCGCCCGCCGCTGGCCGATGCCCAGCAAGGCATCGATCCAGAGGGCGGCACTGCTGGGATCGGGGCTGGCCTCCAGCCGGGGGAGGCCAAGCCACAGGGCGTGGCGCAGATGGGCGGCGCTAAGCGGTTTGTGGCGGTCAAACGGGCTCCAGATGGCCGTTGAGATGCCGGCCAGGTGCAGTTCCCGGGCGATCACCAGCCCATCGCCGCCGTTGTGGCCTGGCCCCACCAGCACCAGCGCCCCATGGCGCCCCAGCCGCTCGCCGTGCTGCTCCAGCAGCAGCCGACTCACCGCCAGGGCGGCCTTCTCCATCAGGGCTTCCACCGGCAGGCCGCTGGCGAAAAGTTGCTCCTCCAGCGCGGCCATCTGGGCGCTGTTGACCAGCAGGTGGCGGCCATTGCGCTCCGGCCAAGGGGCTACAGCGGACGGCTCTCCCAACCCCTTTAAGGCATCTGGGTTTCATGATGGGAGCACTACCGCCAGCTGTCTGCCCTTTGCCTGCTCCAGTGGCTTCTTCCGCTTTTGTGCCGCCTGCCTCGACGCCGGCTGGTCAGGCCGCTTTAGAGCGGCTGCGGGCCTGGCCCGGGGAGCATCGCGTTGCGGTGGGACTCTCGGGTGGCGTTGACAGCTCCTTGACGGCAGCCCTGCTGGTGGAAGCTGGCTGGCAGGTGGAGGGCCTCACCTTGTGGCTGATGAGTGGCAAGGGTGCCTGCTGCGCCGAGGGCCTGGTGGATGCAGCCGGCATCTGCGAGCAGCTAGGTGTGCCCCACCACGTGGTGGATTTTCGCGAGCACTTCCAGGCCCAGATCGTTGATTTTCTGGTGCAGGGCTATCAGGCCGGCGTTACGCCGCTGCCTTGCTCTCGTTGCAATCGGGAGGTGAAATTTGGGCCGATGCTCCAGTGGGCTGAAAGCGAGCGGAGCATCGGCCGGCTCGCCACGGGCCATTACGCCAGGGTGCGCCATGGCGCCAATAGCGACAACGGCCGTCACCAGCTGTTGCGCGGCTTAGACAGCCAGAAGGATCAGAGCTACTTCCTCTACGACCTACCCCAGGAGGCCCTGGGCCGGTTGGTGTTTCCCCTCGGCGAGCTCACCAAGGCCGACACTCGGCTTGAGGCGGAGCGCCATGGCCTGCGTACGGCCCAGAAGCCCGAGAGCCAGGACCTCTGCCTGGCCGATCACCACGGCTCGATGAAGGCCTTTCTCGATGCCTATCTGCCGCCGCGCCAGGGTCAGATCGTGCTTACCGATGGCACGGTGGTGGGCGAGCACGACGGCATTGAGCACTTCACGATCGGCCAGCGCAAGGGCCTGGGGGTGGCCTGGAGTGAGCCCTTGCATGTAGTGCGCCTCGATGGCGCGATGAACCAGGTGGTGGTGGCACCCCGCGCTGGTGCGGCCAGGGGCGAAGCGTTGGTGGGGGCGGTGAATTGGGTGTCGATCGAGCCACCTACGGCGCCCATGGAGCTGGCGGTGCAGGTGCGTTACCGCAGTGCACCCGAGCCGGCTCGGCTGATTCCCTTGCCCGCCACCGACGCAGATAGCGCAGCCCTGCGGCCCCACCGGGTGCGGTTGGAGTTTGCTGAGGAGCAGTTTTCGATCACGCCTGGTCAGGCGGCGGTGTTTTACGCCGGGGAGATGCTGCTCGGTGGAGGCTTGATTCAGTCCTGAGACCAGTCAAGTCAATCCTGATCTCAGCCGGTCACCAGTAGGGGTCGCTGGCTAGCTCCACCGTTAGCGAGCCCGAGCGGCTGGCGGGCACCGTGGCGATGCAGGCCCGCACCACCTGGCCGTTGACTTCAATCTCGCAGGCGCCGCAACTGCCGCCCAAGCAGCCTGTGGGGATCAGAAAGCCTGCGGCCTGGGCTGCCACCAGCCAGTCACAACCGGCGTTGCAGCTGCTGGTGTGGCCGTTGGGCCAGTGGATGCTGACGGCGGAAGCGGCCATTTAGGGGCTCAGCAGGGGTTCGAGGTTCACGTGGGCCTCAAAGGCATCGGCGAGTCGCTCTAGCAGGGCGTCTCGCTGCCGGCTGTGGTGGGGCGGGTTCTCCGGCAGGTCAGCCAGGCCGCGACGCTGGCGAAGTTGGTTGAGCCAGCGGCGCCGCCAGGGCCCGCTTTCGAATACCCCATGCAGGTAGGTGCCAGCCACCAGGCCGCCCGCTTCGCCAAAGTTGCACCAATGGCCTAGGTCGGGATCGGTGGCGAGGGGGTGCAGGGGGCCGGCAGTTTCGATGGGGCTGCTGAGGCCGCGATGCAGCTCGAATCCCTCCAGGCTCAAGCCCTCGCCGGGCCAGCGGGCCATGCTTTGGCGCTGGCGCAAGGCCTTGCGGCCGCCGAAGCGGGTGCGTAGCGGCAACAGATTCAGGCCTGCCACCACTTCCTCGGCGGCGCAAGCGCCGCCCTCAAGCCCCTGGGGATCCAGTAGCTCCCGGCCCAGTAGCTGAAGGCCGCCGCAAATACCAAACACTTGTCCCCCGCCGGCGACGTAGCTGCGCAGCTCCTGCCCCAGCCCAGCTCGCTGCAGGGACGCCAGATCCCGCAGGGTCTGCTTGCTGCCCGGCACGATCACCGCATCGGGACTCCCCAACGGCTCCCCCGGCGGCAGCCAGCGCAGCTGGACGCTGGGTTCGGCCTCGAGGGGATCGAGGTCGGAGAAATTGCTCAGTGATGGCAGGCGCAGCACGGCAATCTCCAGCTCGGCGCCGCTTTTGCGGCCGCGGCGCTCCAGCAGATCGAGGGAGTCTTCTGGCGGAAATAGCTCGTCGAGCCAGGGCATCACCCCCAGCACGGGGATGCCGGTGTGGGCCTCCAACCAGCGGCGCCCTTCGTCAAATAGCTCACGCCTGCCGCGGAAGCGGTTGATCAGCAGGCCGCGGATTAGGGGCCGCTCCACCGGCCGCAGCAGCGCCAAGGTGCCCACCAGTTGGGCAAACACGCCACCGCGCTCGATGTCGGCCACAAGGATGCAACGGGCCCGCAGAAATTGGGCTAGACGCAAATTTGTGAGGTCCCGTGATTGCAGGTTTACCTCCACCGGGCTGCCCGCCCCCTCCAGCACCAGGCGCCCCCCCGGATGGGCCGACTGCAGCTCGCTCAGGCCGGCGCGAATAGACGCCCAGCCCGGCCGGAACCAGTCGCGGTAGTAGTGCTCAGCGCGGGCCAGCCCCACCGACTGGCCCAGATGGATCAGCTCGCTGGTGGAGTCGCCCTGGGGCTTGAGCAGCACTGGATTCATGCTGTGGTGGGGCTCCAGGCCGGCGGCCCAGGCCTGCAGCGCCTGGGAGTAGGCCATTTCGCCGCCCTCTTGATCAACCCAGGCGTTGTTGCTCATGTTTTGCCCCTTGAAGGGCAGGGGCGTTTCGCCGCGACGGCGCAGCACCCGGCAGAGGGCAGCGGTCATCAGCGACTTGCCAGCCCCGCTACTGGTGCCCAGCACCATCAGCGGGGTGGGTGCGGCTGGGGCCTGCTGAGCAGTTTTTGCGCTCATAGCCGCGGCCGGTGGCGCCGCAGCCAGTGCTGCAGGCGAATGGGGCCGCTGGCGCCTGGAATCTCGCCAGGCCACTGGGCTAAAACTTCGCGTCCCATGGGCGTGAGCCGCACCCGCTCGGTGAGGCCCTGGCCGTCCACTTCGCGCCGCAGCACTCCTAGCTGGATCAGCCAGATCCAATGGGCTTCAACCCGATCGGAACTCTGTGCTCCCTGGCAAAGGCTCTGGAGGTCGTTCCGGCGGCAGAGCTCGCCGCCGCTGAGAGCCCGATCGTTCACCTCCACGTAAAACGCCCGCCTAAATGGCAGGCAGCGCATTGCCTGGCTGGCCCTGGACAGGGAGCGTTTGTTTTGAAGCAGGGGGTCGATCGCGGTGGCTTCCCGATGTTGCATAGAAGGATTCTCCCTGACCCCATGCTCGTGCTCGCCTCCGCCTCCCCAGCTCGCCGGCGCCTGCTGGAGCAGGCCGGCATCGCCCACCAAGTGCAGGTGAGCGGCGTTGATGAGGAGTCGATCAGCGATGCCGATCCCGGCCAGCTTGTGCAGCGGCTGGCCCGGGCCAAAGCCGAAGCGGTGGCCCAACAACTGCCCCAGGGCACCAGGGTGCTTGGCTGCGATTCGCTGCTGGTTTTCAACGGTGAGGTGTTTGGCAAGCCAGCTGACGCTGGCGCTGCTCGGCAGCGCTGGTTGCAGATGGCAGGCGGTTGGGGTGAGCTGATCACCGGCCATTGCCTCACCACTAGTAGTGAAGAGGCGATGGTGGGCAGCCCTCAAATCGCCGTAGTTAGGACGCGGCTGCAATTTGCAGCTATCGACTCCGATGAAATCGACGCCTATGTAGCCAGTGGCGAACCCCTCCAGTGCGCCGGTGGCTTTGCCTTGGAGGGGCGTGGGGGATTACTGGTAGAGCGGATAGAAGGCTGCTTCAGCAACGTGATCGGCCTGAGCCTGCCGTTGCTGCGCCGATGGCTCAGGGATCAAGGAAGAGTTGATCCATAACGACCCGATTGTCGCGGCTTTGCCGCAGACCACGGTGCTCGCGGGTTGCCACCAGGGTCATGTCACGCCAGCGGAACACGCCGGTGTAGCCGTGGTCGAAGAAGGCCACGGGCCAGGTGCCGCTGCTGTCATTCACTTCCAGCCGTCCGGTGCTGTTGCTGAAGTTGAAGCGGCGGCCATCCTGCTGCGCCACCACGTAACGGGTGATGCCACTGCTGTCACGGCTGATGCGTCGCAGTCCACAGGGTCCGTCGTAGAGCTGCTTGCCTCCCTGGGCCAGGGTGCAGAAGCCAGAGAACCGGGTCACTTCTCGATCGTTGTTCACCGCGGCTGTCGTGGTTCCAAACAGGTCTCGGCTCATTTCTCGACTGATCTGGCGCTTGGCGAAGCCATCGCTCCAGCACAGTTCCAGCTGCAGGCTGCACACGGCGCCGTTGCTGAGCCGGAATTCCCTGGGCATGGGCCGGCCGGAGAGCTCTCCCATCAGTTTGCGCTCGGCCGTTGGCCCGAAATATTGGCGGGTCAGGCCTAGGGAGATGCCCTGGCGGTCGTAGCAGATCTGGCCGGCCCGATCACAGAGCACCCCTTTTGAGGGGCTGCTCACGCTGTCGTACTGGGCATGCGCCTGCTGGGGAAGGCCCAGGCAGGCGGCCAGCAGAGCTGTGCTGGCCGCCGCAAGGGAGAAGTGCCTAAGGGTCATGGAGAAATTGAGATGGACGGGGTGGGATGGCCCCGCTCCACCAAGGTATAGAGAGAAGTTGTTTGAGATATGACCAAAATTCGGCGGGTTGTGACTGGATGTTTATGGATCCAAAACTGGATCCATAAAACCGCACACAAAAAGCCCCCGCATTGCGGCGAGGGCTGATGAAACGGATTGATCGCGAGCGATCAATCCAGATCAGGCATAGCCAAGCTGGGCTCTGCCTTGCGGTCGATGCCCTTTTCGAAACCAGCAGCAGCGGCGCGAGCGCGACCGGCGTGCCAGAGGTGACCTACCAGGAAGAAGAAGGCGAGCACAAACTGCGTGGACGCCAGCCACTGGCGGATGTTCACGAAGTTCACCGAGTTTGGCTCGGTGATGATGCCGCCAACCGAGTTCAGGGAGGCGTTGGGAGCGTGCGTCATGTATTCAGCCGCGCGGCGCACTTGCCAGGGCTGAATGTCGTTCTGAAGCTTGTCGAGGCTCAAGCCGTTGGGGCCGCGCAGGGGCTCCAGCCAGGGGCCTCGGAAGTCCCAGAAGCGCATGGTTTCACCACCGAAGATGATCTCGCCGGTGGGCGAGCGCATCAGGTATTTACCAAGACCGGTGGGGCCCATGGCCGAACCGATGTTGGCGCCGAGGCGCTGGTCACGCACCAGGAAGGTGAAACTCTGGGCCTGGGAGGATTCGGCGTTTGTGGGGCCGTAAAACTCCGAGGGATAGGCGGTGTTGTTGAACCAGATGTAAGCCGAGGCGATGAAGCTCATAAAGCTCAGGGCGCCGAGGCTGTAGCTCAAGTAGGCCTCACCATTCCAGATGAAGGCGCGACGCACCCAGCCGAAGGGCTTGGTGATTGCGTGCCAGATGCCTCCGAAGATGCAGATCAGGCCGATCCAGATGTGACCGCCAATGATGTCTTCCATCGAGTTGACTCCGATGATCCAGCCCTCGCCACCGAATGGTGCGCGGGTGAGATAACCGAAGATCACTCCGGGGCTGAGGGTTGGGTTGGTGATGATGCGCACATCGCCACCGCCCGGTGCCCAGGTGTCATAAACACCTCCGAAGAACATGGCCTTGAAGACCAGCAGCAGGGCGCCGACGCCCAGAAGAATCAGGTGGTAACCAATGATGTTGGTCATCTGATTCTTGTCGCGCCAATCCTGGGAGAAGAACGTGGAGTAATTCTCCAGAACCTCAGGACCACGCAGGGCGTGATAAAGACCACCAAGGCCGAGCACGGCCGAGCTGATCAAGTGCAGCACACCAACGACAAAGAACGGATAGAGATCGGTGACCTCACCGCCAGGACCAACGCCGTAACCCAGGGTGGCTACGTGGGGGAACAGGATTAGCCCCTGTTCATACATGGGCTTGTCGAAGGTGAAGTGACTCACCTCGAAAAGCATCATGGCCCCTGCCCAGAAGACCATCAGGCCTGCGTGGGCTACGTGGGCGCCGAGTAGGCGACCGGAGAGGTTGATCAGGCGGGCATTGCCCGCCCACCAGGCATAGCCGGTGGAGTCGAGGTCTTTGCCCCCGACCACCAGGTTGGAATTAAAGGGCGTTTCCACGGGGCAGAACCTCTTCAGGGAAGACGAAGTTTTCATGCGGCTGGTCAGCCGGTGCCATCCAGGCACGCAGACCTTCATTCAGCAAGATGTTCTTGGTGTAGAAGGTTTCAAATTCAGGATCCTCAG
>NZ_JAGQBA010000010.1 GCF_024345395.1 Cyanobium sp. Tous-M-B4
CTGAGGATCCTGAATTTGAAACCTTCTACACCAAGAACATCTTGCTGAATGAAGGTCTGCGTGCCTGGATGGCACCGGCTGACCAGCCGCATGAAAACTTCGTCTTCCCTGAAGAGGTTCTGCCCCGCGGCAACGCTCTCTAGGAGAAAAGTTTAATTCGGTTAATCCAGTTTTTAGCGCCCCGAAAGGGGCGCTTTTTTATGGCTCAATTGTCTTGGCTGCAAATTTCTGCCAGAAGCTGCGTTCAGCAGCTTGCTGCTTTGCATTGGCCTCTCGCAGAATGGGGGCAAGCGCAGCTAAGTTCAGCACCCATCGATTCAGGCTGTTAAGCGGCCAGCGCAGCGGTCGCTCGAAGTCCACGAAAAGCACAACTCTGTATCCATCGGTGTTATTCCAAACTTGGTGATTGTAGGTGTCATCAAAAACCAGGCACCGTCCCTCTTGCCACATGTGCACCTGATCAGCAATGCGGATGCGGCATCGCTTCCGAGGTTCCGGCACCATTAGGCCAAGGTGCATGCGGAGCACCCCTGCCCACGCACCTCGGTGGGGGGGGATCTTCTTTCGGGGTGAAAGGATTGAGAAGAAAGCAGTGGTGCAACCTGGAATCACTGCCAAAACGCGCATGGTTTCTGGGCAGCGCCTGGCATTTTCCCTGCAGTTCATTCCTACACCTTTTAGGAAGAAGGTTTTCCAGTTGTCATCCTTCTGGATGCCGCCCACTTCCCGCAGGATGTCCTGGAAATTCGGCATCCCCTCCCGATATTCCATCACCGCATCTAGTTCCCTGCGCACGTTGCACCAGTTGGCCTCCACTTCGCTAATCCAGCTGAATTGCTCAGTGGAAAACACAGGTTGATCTCCGTGGATCGCGAAATGGCACACTATTTTCTCCAGTACTCCATGGATCCAGCGGCGTAGGAGTTTCCGGCGGCTGCGAGCCGGTGATGTCCACTGCCGCCTGGCCAGATGCTTAGGTCTGCTGGTTAGGGAGTGGCTGGACCCATCCATGAGTCTTGATTGGAATTTGTGCGCTAAAGATCGTATGAAAAGGGCTCTTAGCTTTGGTCCTTTCCCCCTTAAGATGGGTTTGATCTGTCAGCAGTGATGTGGCATTCCGTTTCGGCGGGCGCCGAATGCATCGCCGGCTGGCTCCAATCCCCAGAGGAGGAGGTGCCCGTGAGTTCCAGTTGTTTCACCCAGGGTCTGCTGATCGCGGAGAACGCCGGCTGATTTCGGCGCCTGATTCCTGATCAAACGGTTCCGCGCCATAGCGGACCCGGCGAGAGCCCCCGACGAGCCCCGTGCCCGTCGGGGGCATCGTTTTGGCGGGGAAAGTAGCAGGAGAGCGCGTGTCATTGTGCGCAGTGGCACAGGCCTAGGCGCAGTTGCTGTGATACCGAGTGATTATGAGTTCGGCGCATTGCGCCATCTCGTGTGAGGAACCCATGAAACTCTTTAAGCAACTCTTGGTTGCACCTGCAGCCCTCGGCCTGCTGGCCCCCGTGGCCGCTACCGCAGCTGAGCTCAACTTGGACGGCGTCAACAAGTACGCCTCCGAGGAGCAAGTCACCAGCATCTCCCAGTTCTCTGACGTCAAGCCCACCGACTGGGCTTACCAGGCTCTGTCCAACCTGATCGAGCGCTACGGCTGCGTCGCTGGTTACCCCGACGGCACCTACAAGGGTGCCCGGGCCATGACCCGCTTCGAAGCAGCTGCTCTGCTTAACGCTTGTCTAGACCGCGTCACCGAAGTGACCGACGAGCTCAAGAAGCTGATGGCTGAGTTCGAAAAGGAACTCGCCATCCTCAAGGGTCGCGTTGACGGCCTTGAGGCCAAAGTGGGCGAGCTGGAAGCCAACCAGTTCTCCACCACCACCAAGCTGAAAGGCCTGGCCACCTTCGTAGTGGGCGGTGCCTCTAACACCGGTTTCGGCGACGAGGTCACTTTCAACTATGACGTTCGTCTGACCTTCGACACCAGCTTCACCGGCAAGGACCTGCTGCGCACCACCCTGCGCTCCGGCAACTTTGCTAATTCCGCCTTCGGCAACGGCAACACTACCTTGGAAGTCGCTTTCCAGGAAGAAACAGGTGGTCGCGGCACCACCAGTGGCCAAGACACGGTTGGCATCAACCGCCTCTTCTATCAGTTCCCCGTGGGTGATGGCCTGACCGCCACCTTTGGTGCCAAGGTTCGTCAGGATGACATGCTGGCCATGTGGCCCAGTGTTTATCCTTCCGACACCATTCTTGACCTGTTCACTTTTGCAGGTGCTCGCGGTACCTACAGCCTGAACCTGGGAGCCGGTGTTGGCGTCTCCTATCAGAAAGATGGATTCAGCATCAGCACCAACTTCGTTTCGAACGAAGCCGCTGCTGAAAGTTCCCAGATTGGTGTTGGCGAGGCTTACACCTTCACCACCCAAGTTGGCTACGCCGGCAAGAACTTCGGTGCCGCTCTTGCTTACACCTACTCCGATTTCGCTGATTTTGGCCAGATCGATGGTGTGTATTCAAACAACATGGGCCTAAGCGCCTATTGGCAGCCCTCTGAAGCGAGCTGGGTGCCCTCTATCAGCGCCGGTTTTGGTTACGGCACCTCCAGTGCCTCCCTCTTGGATGACAACTGGAGCTGGATGGTTGGCCTGCAGTGGGCTGATGCCTTCGTTAAGGGCAATTCCCTTGGTATGGCAATCGGTAGTGCTGGTCAGGCTGCCTTGGGTGCCGGTCAAGGCACTGGCGGCCTCTGGTTCGATAATGGTGAAGACACCATCGCCTACGAACTGTTCTACAAGTTCCAAGTCACCGACAACATCAGCGTGACCCCTGCGTTCTTCTACATCGAGAACACCGGCGTTAGCGATACCGTTGGCGGCCTGCTCAAGACCACCTTCAAGTTCTGATTCTCAGAACAAATAGGGCCGGATTCCTCACACACCTCCGGTCCTTTCCTCCTCCACTTCTCAACACACACACCTCAATCAACCCCGGCTCACCCCGGGGTTTTTTGTTGGGCAGCAACAAGCGATGTTGGCAGGCAGCGCGGCCTGAGTTCCTAAAGTCATCAACAAATTCCTTTGCCTGCGGAGGCTGAGCCCTGGCTGCTGCTGAACCCACTGCCGATCCTTATCGCGTGCTGGGTGTTTCACCCACTGCTAGCGGCGCTGAAATCAAGGCCGCCTACCGGGCCCTGGTGAAGCAACACCACCCGGATGCCGGCGGCGATGACCGCACAATCCTGGCTCTAAACGCTGCCTGGGAGGTTTTACGCGATGCCGATCGCCGCCGCCGCTACGACCTCACAGCGCCCACCTCTTTAGATCCTGCTGGCGCCAGCTTTTCCGTGAAGCGGGCCCGTGCCCAGTCGACACGCAGCGCTGCCACTGATGCCGTGTTGCAGCAGTGGTTGCAGCAGGTGTATGGGCCGATTGATCGGCTTTTGGCTCAGGTGATCAACCCATTTCCAGCCCAGCTCAAGGCTCTTTCGGCTGATCCCTACGACGACACCTTGATGGAGTCATTCTGTGCCTTTCTTGAACAAGGCCAGTCCCGCGTCGACAAGGTCGAGTTGATCTACCGCTCCCAGGTATGTCCACCAGGCGGACAAGCATTTGCCCTCGATCTTTATCACTGCCTCAGCTTGGTGAAAGACGCTTTAACTGAACTGGAGCGCTACACCATGGGCTACGTGGATTCATATCTGCACGACGGTAGGGAGCTGCTGAAGCAAGCTCGCCAGCGCCGTCAGAACTTGCAGTCCCAGCGGCGGGAGCTAGGGATTTGAGCCAAAAGATGGCCCCCGTTGGCTTTAATTACTAAAGACTTCCAGCTGATCCAGCCGCAGCCATACATCCGGCACCGGGCGTCGCCAGCGCAGCTGGGCATAGTCGCCCTTGATAGCCAGGATTTCGCCAGGACCTTCAATCAAGTAGCCCGGCAGTGCATCGCTCGCGTTGGCTTCCAGGCTGCCGCTGTAAGCAGCTTTATTTACCCGCACCAGGCTGCCCTTCTTTAAGGGCGTTTGGGCTGCAGGTGCTGGGGCGGCGTCAGCCATGGTGAATTTGTCTGTTGGCTCAGGCTAAGGCGCACCGGGCAGTCCAGACCAGCTCGTCTCAGTTGCAACCGCCTAGCCTCCCTCAAGCTGTTAAGTCTGAAATGCGGCTGCTGCTGCTGGGTTGTTCGGGGTTTGTTGGCCGCGAGCTGGTGCCTTTTCTGCTCGAGCTAGGCCATGAGCTGACCCTCGTGAGTCGTCAGTCCCAGCCCTTTCCGGCTCTGGTTGGTAAGAGGCTGGCCTGCATACGCCTAGATCCGGCCGATGCGGCCAGTTGGGCCGATAACGGCCTTGATAGGGCCCTTTCTGAGGCGGAGGGTGTTGTGAACCTCGCCGGTGAGCCGATCGCTGAACGTCGTTGGACCCCTGGCCACTGCCAGTTGTTGCTGCAAAGCCGTGTTCGCACCACTGAGCTGCTGGTGGCTGCCTTGGCGCGGTTGGAGCAGCCCCCCGCCGTGCTGGTTAATGGTTCAGCTGTGGGCTTCTACGGCTCCAGTACGCAGATGCGCTTCAGCGAGACCAGCCCCGCCGGTAGTGATTTTCTGGCCGAAATCTGCCAGCGCTGGGAAGCGGCCGCTGATCAGGTTCCAGCTGCTTGCCGGTTGGTGAAGCTGCGCATCGGCATCGTGCTCGGCCCCGATGGTGGTGCCCTCGGCAAGATGTTGCCCATCTTCCGTTTGGGTTTCGGTGGGCCAGTCGGATCCGGACGCCAGTGGATGAGCTGGATTCATCGCCACGATCTCTGTCGCTTGATCGCCACGGCCCTTGAAGATGGCGCCTACAGCGGGGTCTACAACGCCGTTAGCCCGGAAGCCACCACCATGGGCCTGTTCGCCAGCGCCCTAGGCAAGGCCCTAGGACGCCCCAGCCTGTTGCCCGTGCCGGGGCCGATCCTGCAGCTGTTGCTTGGCGATGGGGCCCAGGTGGTGCTGGAGGGCCAGCAGGTGGTGCCCGAGCGCTTGCTGGCCCAGGGGTTCACTTTTCAGTATCCCCAGCTCAGCGCTGCCCTCGCCGCTGCCACCAACCCAGCACCCCGCTGAGCAGCGCTGCTCCCATCAGCAAGCCAATTGCCGGGGTAAAAAGCGGCTCCCACAGCCGCTGAAACAACTCCAGGGGGGCTTCGATGTGCTGGCTGTGCAGGGTTACGGCCACGGCAAACCAAATTGCCCCGCCAATCACCACAAACACATCCACCACCAGCAGGGTGTCCATCGATCCCTTGAGTTGCTGCAGCAAGCTGGGAGAGGGGTTAGGTGTGGACATTGCAGCTCAGAGACCTTGATTAGGGCGCAGCATTGCCATGATCGCCGCTGCGATCGCCTGGCTGCCGCCGGGCGCGCCGATTCGCTCCAGGCCAATGGCCGCCAGGGACTGGCGTAGGGCTGGTCCTTGCTTGGGATCGCTTTGCTGCTCCAGCAGTTCCTGGGCTAGCTGGGCGGTGGCGGCCAGGCTTGCTGCACTGCCGCTGCTGCCGGGGGCGCAGCGCACGCCAGGGCCAAGCAAGCGGCGCTGGGCTTCAGCAAAGCCCGCTGTGAATTGGGGGCCCTGTCCCACCAGCTGCAGCACTGGCTTGCCTAGCCCCACGGCCTGTTCGGCGGCGGTGCCAGCCATGCACAGCACCAGCTGGGAGGAGGCCAAGATCTCCCCAAACTGACCCCAGCCAAGTTCAACTGCCAGGGGGCCGCGAACCAGCCGGTTGCTTGCCTCGAGCCGCCAGCCCAGGGAGCCGGCCAGCTTGGCAACGCGACTGCCGTCGAGCTCAGGCACTAGGGCGGCGCGTAGCCGCAGGGGCTGGCTGCGCGCCCATTCCTCGGGCAGCAGGGCCAGCACCCGCAGCATTAGAGCGAAATTGCGCGCCGCTTCCGGCAGGCGGCTGCCTGGCACCAGCGCCAATTGCAACGCCGGCAGTGGCAGTGATTCGCTTGTGTCGGCGCTCACCACGTCGAGGAAGGGATTGCCGAGGAAGACCACGGCACGTTTCAGTTGCTGGCTGAGGTCGTTGGCGGTTAGGGAATCGCGGCTCCAGATGGTTTTGATGCTTGCTTGGTTCAGCAGCCAGCCGCAGGGCCAGGGCAGGCGCAGGCGGCCTTCGTAGTGGCTGGAGTAAGCCACTAGGTAAACGGCGCTGGGCAGGCCCGAGAGCCAGCTCCCCAGTACCGCCAGCACATCGCCCACGGCCACCACCAGGCCGTAGTGGCGGCGGCGGCGGCGTAGAAGCAATAGCCGGCCGAGCACATGGCCCATCTGGCCTTCCAGCAGCTCGCTGAGCCGTCCGCGCAGGCTGGTGTAGCCGAGACCGCCCGTGCTGCAGCTGCGGGTGCGGCCCAGCACCGGCACGCCCCGCTGGCGATAGGGGCTGCCGTGACCCACCAAGGGCAGGGCCTCAACCGGGATTCCCCGCTGCATCAGCTCGGCAGCTACAAGGGCACCACTGAGGTCTTCCCCGTGGCCGTTGCTGAGTAGCAGAACCGGTTTCAACCCGCCAGCCAGGCCTTCAGCTTCTCCATGGCCTTCCAGCCTGGTTTGCGCACTAGGCCATCGGCGATCGACTCCTGCAGTTCGCCAGTCATCTCAGGCGCCATTGCCATTACCCGCTGCACAATTTCGACGTGTTCGCGCACCCCTTTGGCGCCCGTTTCCAGCATGGCCAGGCTCAGGTTGATGCGGGCTTGGGGATCCTGGGGGTTGAGGCGCACGGCAGTTTTGGCGGAGCGCAGGGCGGCTTGGGGTTGCTCATCGAGCAGCTGCAGCCAGGCCAGGCAGGTCCATCCCGCCGACTGGTTGGGGGACTGCTCGGTGATGGCGATGAAGCTATCGATCAATTCAGCTGGTGCCACTCCCTCCTGGTAGCGCTGCATTGCCTGCTCGAACAGGGAGGGTGCTTCTGCTGAGGTCATAGGGAGGCGGCTTGCCTGGTCATGTGCTCAGATTGCCACCCGATAGGCATCACACCGCAAACGAGCTGCCGCAGCCGCAGGTTTGGCTGGCATTGGGGTTGGTGAAGTTAAAGCCGCCGCCGATTAGGGCTGAGGAAAAATCCAGCTGCATTCCGTAGATGTAGAGCAGGCTCTTGGGATCACACACCACCGCGAAACTGGGAGCATCGGCAGGTTCGTAGGTGTAGTGCTCGTCATCGCCCTGGATCGCGCTGGCATCGATGAAGTCCATCGTGTAGCTCATGCCGCTGCAGCCCCCGGAGCGCACGCCCACCCTCAACACCTTGGCCTCGCCCTGCTGGTTCATCAGAGCCCCCAGCTGCTTCATGGCCGGTTCGGTGATCAGGATCCCTTTCCCGTCTTTGGCTGTGAAGGTGGGTTGGGCCTGGGCTGCAACAGCTGTGACAGTTTCCGTACCCATCGAGATCTACGCCGGTTCCAACCACTGTATGAAGGCTCCCCGTTCGCTGCCTGGCGGAGTGTCTCCATAGAGTCAGCGCACTAATGAGGGTTGAAAGGGTGCAGGTCGCCATCGTGGGAGCGGGACTGGCCGGTTTATCTGCGGCGGTGGATCTGGTGGATGCCGGCCATCAGGTGGATCTCTACGAGGCCCGGCCGTTTCTGGGCGGCAAGGTGGGCAGCTGGGTGGATGAGGGCGGCAACCACATTGAGATGGGGCTGCATGTGTTCTTTTTCAACTACGCCAACCTCTTCGCCCTGATGCGCAAGGTGGGGGCGATCGACAACCTGCTGCCCAAGGACCACACCCACTTGTTTGTGAATACTGGCGGCGATCTGCGCGAGCTCGACTTTCGCTTCGCCCTTGGCGCGCCCTTCAACGGCTTGAAGGCCTTCTTCACCACTCCCCAGCTCGACTGGATCGACAAGCTGCGCAATGCCCTAGCCCTGGGCACCAGCCCGATCGTGCGCGGCTTGGTGGACTACGAGGGGGCAATGAAGACGATCCGAGCCCTGGATCGGATCAGCTTCCAGGAGTGGTTTGTGGGCCATGGCGGCAGTGAGCAGAGCATTAAGCGGATGTGGAATCCGATCGCCTATGCCCTGGGCTTCATTGATTGCGAGGCGATCTCGGCCCGCTGCATGCTGACGATCTTCATGATGTTTGCTTCTAAAACCGAGGCCTCCAAGCTCAACCTGCTCAAAGGCTCGCCCCACCGCTGGCTCACGGGCCCGATCCTCGACTACATCCAGCAGCGCGGCGGCCGGCTGCATCTGCGCCACCGGGTCACGGAGGTGCATTTCGAGGAGGGGGAAGCTGGCGTCGATGGCCAGCCCGCTACCCGGGTGAGCAGCCTCACTCTCGGCACCCCTGAGGGCGATGTCTCTGTAGTCGCAGACACCTATTTGGCCGCCTGCGATGTGCCTGGTATTCAGCGAATGCTGCCCCAAACCTGGCGCCGCTGGCCCCTATTCGACAACATTTACAAACTTGATGCGGTGCCGGTGGCCACCGTGCAGCTCCGTTATGACGGCTGGGTGACCGAGCTCGGTGATGGCGCCGCCGCCACCGCCGCCCGCGCCGATCTCAGCAGCCCCGCTGGCCTCGACAACCTGCTTTATACCGCCGACGCTGACTTCAGCTGCTTCGCCGATCTGGCCCTGGCCAGTCCCGAGGATTACCGCAAACAGGGGCAGGGCTCCTTGCTCCAGTGCGTGCTCACCCCAGGTGATCCCTGGATTCCCAAGAAAACCGAAGAGATCGTGGCCCACACCGACGCCCAAGTGCGAAGCCTGTTCCCTTCGGCCGCGGGCCTGAAGCTGGTGTGGAGCAACGTGGTGAAGCTGGCCCAGTCCCTTTACCGCGAGGCTCCCGGCATGGAGCCTTACCGGCCAGAGCAAGCCACGCCGGTAGCCAATTTTTATCTGGCCGGTAGTTACACCAAGCAGGATTACATCGATTCGATGGAAGGCGCCACCATGAGTGGGCGCTTAGCCGCAGCGGCGATCCTGGGAAGCCAGGCTGCGCTGGCCACCAACACCTCTGTTTCGTAGGAGATTCCATGGGCCGTTGGCTTGAGCACAGCGTCACCACAGAGATCCGGGCCTCGGTGGATCAGGTGTGGGAGGTATGGAGTGACTTGGAGGCGATGCCCCAGTGGATGCGCTGGATCGAGTCGGTTGTAACCGAGCCGGGCGATCCCGATCTCACCGATTGGACCCTGGCGGCGCAGGGTTTCCGCTTCCATTGGAAAGCCCGTATCAGCCAGCGGGTGGAGGCCCAGCAACTGCACTGGGAGTCGGTGGGAGGCCTGCCCACTAAGGGAGCGGTGCGCTTCTACTCCCAGGCGCCCGAGCTCACGGCGGTCAAGCTGAGCGTCAGCTATGAATTGCCTGGGGTCTTGGCACCATTGATGGAACCAAGCATCCTGGGTGGAATTGTGACCAAGGAGCTTCAGGCCAACCTTGACCGATTCCGTGATCTCGTTGAAACCCGCAACCCTTAAGTTCCTCGGCTCTGCCATCGCTGCAGCCCTGCTGCTGGTCTCCTGCTCTGGGGAGAAGCCCCCGCAGGCCACCAGCCAGGCAACCCCTCCGCCCAAGTCGCAGGCGGCGCCCCCAGCACCAGCGCCTGTTGGGGCACCAGCTCCCTTGGCAGGACTGACACCCCTGCCCAGCTCCAACCAGGTGGTGGCTTCCGTTGCCTCTGGGCGTGTTGATCCCTTTGCACCTTTGCAGATAAGCGCAACCCGACCGGTACTTCTCAGCCTTCCCCCTGGCTTGATCTTCAACGGCGTGATTCGCTCCGGCGGCACCCCTGAGGCTCTGGTGCAGTTCGGTGCGGAGAGCGGCACCTTGCGGGTTGGTCAGAGAGGCGGCAGCACCACGGACTCCAGAACCATGGATTACCGAACCACGCCCCTACTGCCGGCTGGTTGGAGCGTGGCCAGCATCGATGTTCAAAAGGGTCGCCTCACCCTGCGTCAGGGCAAGCAGGCGGTGACGGCCGAGCTCTGAGGCTGCGGCCGCAGGCCTCCACCAGTCCATTCAAGTCATGGGGATCGGCTTCAGCATCGACGCGGCCGAGTAGCTGCAGGCAGCGCTCGCTGGTTTGGGGTCCAATTGAAACCACCGCCACCCCCTCCAGCTGGCTGCTCCAGGTGGGCCCGAAAGCCCCTTCCAGCAGCTGGCAGGTGTGGCTCACGGTTTTGCCGCTGCTGAAGGTGATGGCGTCGAGGCGCCGGTGCTCTAAGGCGGCCACCGCAGCGCTGGGTAAACCCTCGGGACAGCCGGTTTCGTAGGCGGCAACTTCAACCACCCGGACACCAGCAGCGGCGAAGGCATCCGCTAGCAGTGTGCGGCCGCCGCTCTGCACCCGGGGCAGCAAAAGGCGCAGCCCCCAGCCTGAGACGGGAAAGTGCTCGAGCAGGCTGTCAGCCACAAAGCTGGGCGGGATGAAGTCGGCGGGCGATCCAAGCGATTCGAGCTGCGCCGCGGTTTTGCGGCCTACCGCAGCGATCTTGAGGTGGCTGGGCCGCCGTGCCAGGGAGCGGCCGATGCGGCGCAGCCGCTGCTCCACTGCCTCAACTCCGTTGCCACTGGAAAAAACCAGCCAGTGGAAATCATCGAGCTCGGCCAGGGCATCGTCGAGGGGCCCCCATTCATCTGGTTGGGTCACCACCAAGGCAGGGAGGTCGACCACCCTGGCGCCAGCGGCTTCAAACAGGCGCCGGGCTTCCCCTAGCTGGGTTTCGGCCCTGGTCACGGCGATGCTGCGGCCGCTCAGATAGGAGTCAGAAGCCATGGCCAGGGGGATCACTGGTCATCCAGCTTGACCATGCTGCCCGCCTGTTGCCGCAGTGCTTCCGCTTCGCTTTGCCGGTTTTGCTGCTCCAACAGGGCGATCGCCTGGCGGAAGCCGCTGCGGGCCCCTGGCACGTCACCGCTGAGCAGCAGGGCCACGGCCAAGTTCTGCTGGGCGGCGGCCAGGTTTGGATCGCGCTCCAGGGCTGAGCGGTAGGCCGCGATTGCCGCCGGCAGCTGACCGCGTCGCCGCTCGCTGATCCCCAGGTGCAGCCAGCCGAGTCCCAGTTCGGGCGCCGCTGCGCAGGCCTGGCGGCACAATTCGCAGGCCTCTTCCAGGGCGCCCTGGCTCGTGGTGCCGGGCTCTTGCAGCAGGGCGGACAGATTCAGCCGGGCCGCCAGGGTGAGCCTCGCCGGCAGGGGTAGCTCCAGGGCTTGGCGGTAGAGCTGGCTGGCGTGTTTTGGGTCGCTGCTGCCCAGGGCGATCGCCAGGTGCAGCAGCAGCTCGTAGCGCTCGGGATGGCGGCTGGCTGGGCACCGGGCTAACCCCTGCTGCAGCAAGGCAATGCCGCGTTCGCGGTTGCCCTCGCTCACCTCCAGGCTGCCGAGCTTGGCGCAGGCGTAGGGATCTCCCGGCTGGGAGGCCAGGTCGGCCTCCATGGCCTGGCGCAGCCGTTTCGCCTTGGCGCCGCTGGCCAGCAGATCAGTGCGGTAGCCATCGTGGGCCAAGGCAGGCACAGCGCAATCAGCCAGTTGCCAGTGGGGCTCCTTTCCCAGCAGGGCCAGCACGCTGTCATCCACCATCGAGTGGTAGGGCCGGCTCCAGTGAATGGCTGGATGGCGGCGAAACAGGCGGCTCACATTTGAGTAAGGCGACTGGGCCGCCCCCAGCTCCTGCCGCAGCAGGTTGATCAGCAGTAGATCCGGCTCGGCCATCAGGGCTTGGAGCGGCTGGCGGGCCTCGGGCAGCAGCCACTCGTCGGCATCGAGCACGAGCACCCAGTCCCCGTTCACGTGCCCTAGGGCCTCATTGCGGGCCGGCGCGAAATCCCCTGGCCAAGGCAGCTGGTGTACAACCGCACCGCAGCTCTCGGCGATGGCGATGGTGGCATCGCTGGAACCGGTGTCCAGCAGCACCATCTCATCGACGAAGCCCGCCACCGAGGCCAGGCAGCGCTCCAGCCGCTCGGCTTCGTTGCGCACGATCATCGAGAGACTGAGCATGGGCCGGATGGGGACGGGGCGAGAAACGGACAGCTCGGCTCCGGCTCAGTCGGTGAAGCCAGCGCCCGCTTCAGTGTCTCCCAGCCCCAGTCCACTGCCCAGTCTTTGCAGAGCTTCGGCCTGAGCCAGGGGCATCTGGCCGGGGCTGTAAACGCCAGGGACGCCCGGTGGCAGTAGGGGGCGCAGCTCCTCCCAGAGGTAGGGGCTGCCGTACACCACCAGCCCCGCCAGCCTTCCTGCTCTTGCTAGTTGACGCAGGGCCGCGGGCCAGGGCTCGGCGCTGCCGGCGCTGCCGCGGAAGGGATTGCCTCGCACAAACAACTGCAGCAGCACCTGTCCTGGGCCGAGCCGCTCCAAGGCGAGGGGGGCGTCGGTGTCGGTGCCCCAAGGGCTGGGGCTGCGGGCCTCCAGCAGCACGGTGCGCCAGCCGCGGGATTCGGGCCGAGCCAGCGCTGGAGCGGTGGCGCTTAGCACTGCGGCGGCTGCGGCTAGGGCTGAGTCGAGCCTGATCAGGTTGATGCCGGCCTGGGGGGTGGCGGCGCCGGTGCTGCCGGCTGTCTCCAAGGTGGTCCGCACCAGCTCCAGGGCCAGGGACTGGTTGGGCTGGGCGGCCGCCTCTGGATCGGCAATGGCCAAGGCCGCTTCAGGCCCAGCGCAGCGCTCCAGGGCCTGAAGGCGGCGCTCGGCACTGGCTTCCAGCTGCTCAACACTGAGCCGGCCGCTGGCCACCGCTTCAGCGATGGCGGCGATGGCGGCATCCGCATCGGCGGGCATTAAAACCAGATCTGCCCCGGCTTCCAGGGCCAGCACGGCCGCCTCACCGGCGCCGTAGTGCCCGGTGATCGCGTCCATCACCAGGGCATCGGTCACGATCAATCCAGCGAAGCCCAGCTGCTGGCGCAGCAGCCCGGTAAGCACCGGCTTGGACAGGGTGGCTGGCCGCTCTTGATCAAGCTCCGGCAGCATCAGGTGGGCGGTCATCACTGAGGCCACTCCAGCAGCGATCGCCTGTTGAAACGGCGGAAGCTCGATCGCCGCCAGCCGCTCGCGGCTGTGGGGCAGCAGGGGCAGGGTGATATGGGAGTCGCTGCTGGTGTCGCCGTGGCCAGGGAAGTGCTTGGCGCAGCCGAGCACCCCAGCTGCCTGCACGCCCCGCACAAAGGCTGCTGCCAGCGCCCCCGCTTTGGCTGGATCTTCCCCCCAGGCCCGCACATTGATCACCGGGTTGGCCGGGTTGTTGTTGACATCGCACACCGGCCCCAGCACCCAGTTGAGCCCCAGGGCTTGGGCATCCCGGCCCGTGCATTGCCCGTAGCGTTCGGCTAGCTCAAGCGCCTGTTGGGGCTCGCGTCCGTAGAGGCGTCCCAGGGCTAGGGGTGGCACCAACCAAGTGGCGCCGTCGAAACGCTGACCCACCCCCTCCTCCACATCGGCGCAGAGCAGCAGCGGCCCAGCGGCCCAGCGGCGCAGCTGGGTGCAGCGCAGGGCCAGCTCGGCGGCGCTGCCGCCAAGCAGGATCACACCGCCCACGCCAGCTTCCAGCAGGCTGCGGAGCTTGTTGTTAGGCAGCTCCCAGCGGGGGTAGCCGCGTTGGTGGTCGGCGAGTTTGCCGGTGGCCCGCACCACGATCAGTTGGTGGATCAGGCGCAGCAGGGCTGGACCGGCGGTTTGGGTCGCGCTTGGTTCAGAGATCACTGGCTTCAGCGGGTTCGCCCTTCTCCTGCCGCTCGTCTTCTAGGCGATTGAGCAGCCCCAGCACTGTGGTGCCCTTTTCGATGCCTCGATCGAGCACAAACACCACCTCAGGGGTGCGCCGCATTTTCAGCCGCCGGCTCAGCTCACCTTTTACAAAGGGGCTAGCCGAACGCAGCCCTGCCATGGCTTGCTCTTTGTCGGCGTCGCTGCCGAAGACGCTCACAAAAATCTTGCAGTGCTGCAGATCGCCGGCCACTTCAACTGTGGTGACACTCACCATCCCCTGGTTGACCCGCTCGTCCTTGATGCCGCCAATCAGCAGCTCACTAATTTCGCGGCGGATCAGGGAGGCCACCCGCTCCACCCGTCGGCTCTGTGCCATGGCTATGCCAGCGGTGCTGGGTTCACCATCGCATGCAGGATCAGCCCCAGGCTCAGCAGGCCGCTGACGCCGGCGCCAATCAGGGCAACCGCAGTTACCGGATTGCGGCCCCGGGCTGCCAGCGGCTCGAACACCGAATTGGCCACACCTAGGCCAAAAGCCACCAGGTAGCGCGGGTAGCGCGTCACATTCAGGAAGAAGTCCTTCATCGCCCGGGGTGGTCGGTCCTTGCTGCTTGCTGGCTACTCTGCCGCCCAGAGGTCAGGTTTGAAGCATGGAACTGCACCAGTTCAGGCATTCGGCCTTTTGCGAGAAGGTGCGGCTGGTGTTGGCCGCTAAACGGCTCGACTACACCGTTGTCGAGGTCACGCCCGGCTTGGGCCAGCTGGAACTCTTCCGCCTGTCGGGCCAGCGCCAGGTGCCAGTGCTGCTGGATGGCAGTGAAGTAATTGCCGATTCCACGGCCATTGCCCTTTATCTGGAGCGGCATCACCCCGAGCCGCTGCTGCTGCCCGAGGCCCCGGCCGAGCGAGCCAGGGTGCTGCTGATCGAAGACTGGGCCGATACCGCCCTTGCTGCTGGCTGCCGGCTTGCCCTGGTGCAAGCGGCGGCTGTTGATCCGCTGTTGCGCTCCGCCCTGCTGCCCGACTCCACCCCCGGCCCCCTGCGTCAGCTGGTCAGCAACCTGCCCGCCGCCGTGATGGCTGGCGTCGGCGAGGCGGTGGCAACGGTGGTAGGCAGTGCTGAGCGCCAGCAGCTGCAGACCAACCTTGAGCAGTTGGCTGTGCTGGTTGCCGATCAGCCCTATTTGGTGGGTGATCGCCTCACCCTTGCCGATCTGGCCGTTGCCGCCCAGTTGGGCTTGCTCAAATTCCCGGCTAGTAGTGGTGCGCCCCTGGCGGGCCAAGGGGTTAGCGGCATCGCCGACCACCCGCTGCTGGAGCCCCTGTTCAACTGGCGGGATCGGATTGTGCTGGAAGCGGGTCGGGGCTGATCGGCGTCAGGGTTAGTTGGAAATGGCCGCTGCTGCTGGCCGCCGCGGCTAGCCCCAAAGCTGGTGAGGGATAGCTGGCTTGCCACTGTTCGGTTGTAACCGTGCCGTCGGGATTTTGGCTGTAGTGGCTCAGGGTTTCCACCCGGCTCACCCGGGGGTCGCCGGGGCCGTGCAGTACCTGCAGGGCCAGTTCGTCAGCCCAGAAGTCGGTCGGATTGGGCGACTCGCTGCGGCGTCCCACCACCGTCGATTCCAGTTGCTGATCACCCGCCAGCAAGGCGATCTGGCGGTTTGGGTTGGCCGGATCATTGCGCACTTGCAGCAGGGCAGCGCCCAGCAGGGCCCGGCCGATCGCGGTGGCATTGAAGGCCCGATCGCCCACCACCGCTCCGCCTGGGTCGGGGCTGAAGCGCACCTCGTAGTCCAGGTCCTCGCTGCGCACCTGCCAGCGCCCGGCCATCCAGTCGGGGTAGCTCAGATCCTGGTGGCCGGCTCGAGTTGAGGGTCGCTCTAGGGGAGCGGGCAGGCGCCACTCGGGCCAGTGGGCGGCCCGTTCCGCCAGCACGCCCGGCCCCATCGCCAGCAGCAGCGCCAGGATGGGCGCCAGTAGGGCTCCAGTCATGTCCGATCCCCTGTTGCGGGAGCTTGATCATTACGTGGTGCTGGAGCCAGGTGGCGGCGAGCGGATTCTCACGGCGGCCGAAACCCTGGCCTGGCTTGAGGCCCGGCTTGCCAAGCTGGAGCCGGTGCCGGCAGATCTGGCCGGTCTCCCTAGCCCAGGCTTGCAGGCCCAGCGACTGCTGGAAACCGCCTGCGAACTGGAGTTGGCGCCTGGACTGACGATTCAGTGGTTTGCGGTGCGGATCGAACCGCCCGGCTAAGGGGGGGAACTCAGTTGAGGGATGGCGTGATCTGTCCATCGGCCTGGCGCAGCTCCACCGGGGCCTCAGGCACCGCAGCTGGGTCTTTGAGAATGGCTGGCAGATCGGCCAGCACCTGCTGGGCCACTTGGACGGGGCTATCTCCAGCCTGCTGCACCCGCAGGTCGGCCTGGGCATAGAGCGGTTGCCGTTGGGCCAGCAGCTCGCCTAGGCGGGCGCCGGGGTCACCGGCCTGCAGCAGGGGCCGGGGGGTTGAATCGGCGCGCAGGCGTTGCAGCAGTAATGGCGCTGGCGCATCCAGCCACACCACCACCCCCTGGCGCATATGGCCCCAGTTCTCTGGCCTGTTCACCACTCCACCTCCGGTGGCCACCACCAAGGAATGCCAGCTGGCGATCTGGCCAAGCACCGCGGTTTCCAGTTCTCGGAAGCCGGCTTCGCCGTCAGTGGCGAAGATTTCGGGGATGGTGCGGCCAGCAACCTGCTCTAGGGCATCGTCGGCATCAAGGAAGCGGTAGCCCAGCGCTTCGGCCAAGGGGCGGCCGACGGCGCTCTTACCAGCGCCCATCATGCCGATCAAATAAACATTTAGCCCTTGTAAGCGCTGGGTCAAGCTTGGCGATGGGGGTTTATTCATGGCGGGGTTTTCCTGGTTCGACGCCTTGGCCCTTGCCCGTTTCTAGGATGGTGAGCCACCGACTCGGGCGATGACGGCTACTGCAACAGCGTCAGGTTTCTCGCCGAACTCGGCCAGCTCCAGCCACGGACGGGGCCGCCCCTGCGTAATTACCAGGCGGGCCACCTTTAGTGCCAGTCATCGCTATTGGTTGCCGGAGCTCAGCGCTGAAGAGAATCAGGCCCGCTTCGGCCCCTGCAGCCTGGCCCCCGGCCACGGCCACAACTACACCTTGGTGGTGGCCATGGCTGGTCCGCTCGATGCGGACGGCATGGTGCTCAATCTCTCTGAGGTGAAGCATGCGATCCGGGCTGAGGTGACGGCCCAGCTCGATTTTCGCTACCTCAACGAGGCTTGGCCTGAGTTCGACCTGGATCGTCCTGAGGGCAAGCTGCCTACTACCGAAGCCCTTTGCCAGGCCATCTGGACCCGCTTGGCTCCCCAGCTGCCCCTGGTGGGGCTGCGTCTGCACGAAACCGACACGCTCTGGGTCGACCTGCTCGCCCCGGGCTCCGCCCCAATCCCCATGGAAGCCTTTCTTTCGATCCGCACCCACTTCGCCGCCGCCCACCGCCTGGCCCGGCCCGAGCTCTCCCAAGGCGAAAACGAAACCATCTACGGCAAGTGCGCCCGGCCCCATGGCCACGGCCACAACTACCTGCTCGATGTAACCGTCCGCGGCCCGATCGATGCCCGCACCGGCATGGTCTGTGATCTGGCGGCTCTGCAGCAGCTCGTCGACGATCTGGTGGTGGAGCCCTTCGACCACACCTTCTTGAACAAGGACGTGGAGTATTTCGCCAGCACGGTGCCCACCGCTGAGAACATCGCCCTTCACATCGCCGACCTGCTCAGCGCCCCAATTGCAGCCACCGGCGCCCGCCTTCACAAGGTGCGCCTGCAGGAAAGCCCTAACAACGCTGCCGAGGTGTTTGCTGAAACTCCCCAGCTGGAAATGGTGCCTGCGGCGCTCGAAGCCCTGGTGGCTGGCTGAGCCCCGTGCTGCGGCTGGTGCTGGCCGTCAGCCTGGATGGCCGCTTGGCGCCCCCGCAAGGTGGGGCTGCCCAGTTGGGTGGAGTTGGGGATCGTCAGGTGTTGGAGGAGGCCCTGGCCTGGGCTGATGGCTGCCTGATCGGTGCCGAAACCCTGCGCTGTCATGGCAGTACCTGCCTAATTCGGGCGCCTCACCTGCTGGCTCAGCGTGCAGCCAGCGGCCGCGCTGAGCAGCCGGTGGCCGTAGTAGTGAGTCGTAGCAACGATATTTCCCCGAATTTGCATTTCTGGCGGCAGCCGTTGCAGCGCTGGTTGCTGACGCCCAAGCGATCGCCGCTAGCCCCGGCTTTCGATCGTCGCCTGGATCTAGAGAGCTGGGGTGGGGGCCTGGCTGCCCTGGCGGATCAGGGGCTGGAGAGTCTGGTGGTGCTGGGCGGTGCGGCCCTTGCCGCCAGCCTGCTGGCCGAAGGCTGGATCGATGAGCTGCAGCTGACGCTTTGCCCTCGGCTGCTGGGCGGACCCCATGCCTGGTTGCCCCTGGAGGCCGCAGTTCAGGCTGGGGATTGGTGCCTGCAGGAGCACCGGCGTCTGGAGGGTGAGGAGTTGCTGCTGCGCTACCGCCGCGTCTTGGCGAAGCCCTGAGCCAGCTCCCGCAGGGGAACCTGCTGGAGGGTGTCGGCGGGCAGGCCCAGCATGCGGGCCAGGCAGCGTTTCAGCACTACTTCGCTGTCGGCGCCGAAGTCGCCGCGGATCAGATCGCCCAGCACCGCCAGGCCCCGACCACTCGAGGCGGTTTCCTCAACCAGGCACTGGCTGGTGGGCCGGGCCAGCTGGGCGCAGGGAGCTTCTAATTTGGCGGCCAGGCTGGCATTGCCGGCGGCTGCGGTTTCCACGCAAACGGTTTTCAGCCGTTGCTCCAGTTGGGGGCGTACCAGCTGCAACACCGGCAGCAGCAGGCTCGTCAGCAATACGGGCCCAAAAAGTACGGGGGCGAACAGTTGCACCGGAGTTGCCAGGGCACGGAACGATTGAGGCACCAAGGCGGCGCAGCTGTAGTTAGTTTTGCCCCTTGCGAGCCCCCATTGCAGCCATGGCTGAGTTGCAGGCCCGCTGGCACCAAAGCCTGGCCGAGATTCCCGAAGCCCATTGGGATGCCCTGCTGGCCGCGGCGCATCCCCAGGAGTTGCCTTTTTATCGCTGGCGCTGGCTGCAGCAGCTCGAGGCCAGCGGCAGCATTGCGCCGCGGGAGGGCTGGCAGGGCTGTCATCTGGGCCTGTGGCGCGGCGAGGTGTTGCTGGCGGTGGCTCCCCTCTATTTGAAGGGCCACAGCTACGGCGAATTCGTTTTCGACCAGAGTTTTGCCCAGCTCGCTGGCCAGTTGGGCCTGCGCTACTACCCAAAGCTGGTGGGCATGAGCCCGGTGAGCCCGGTGCAGGGCTACCGCTTCCTGATCGATCCCGCTGAGGACGAGGCGGAGTTAACCGCTTTGATGCTTGAGCTGATCGATGCGTTCTGCCGCCAGCACTCCATCCTCAGCTGCAATTTTCTTTATGTGGATCCAGGTTGGCAGCCGCTGGCTGAGGCGGCTGGCTGTGCTGCCTGGGTTAATCAGCAGAGCCAGTGGATCAACCCCGGCCATAACGATTTCAATGCCTACCTAGCCAGCTTCAATGCCAACCAGCGTCGCAACATAAAGAGGGAGCGGCAGGCGGTGGCAGCCGCTGGCCTCACGGTTACGCCCCTGTTGGGCGAGGCAATCCCGCCGGCGTTAGTTGGGCGCATGTATGACTTTTATGCCCAGCACTGCAGTCGGTGGGGGGCTTGGGGCAGCAAATATCTGAGTGAATCCTTTTTTGCCGCCCTGGCTGCCGATCCGGAGTTGCGGCGCCACATAGTGCTCTTCAGTGCCCATCGCGGCCATCCCGGCGAGCCGGTGGCCATGTCCCTGTGCGTCCACGCCGGCGACCAGCTCTGGGGACGCTACTGGGGCAGTGATGAGCAGATTGACTGCCTGCATTTTGAGGTCTGTTACTACGCACCAATTGCCTGGGCAATCGAGCGCGGCATCCGCGCCTTTGATCCCGGCGCTGGCGGTAGCCACAAGCGCCGTCGGGGTTTCGTGGCCCAGCCCCGCGTCAGCTTGCACCGCTGGAGCGATCCACGCTTTGCCTCGATCCTGCAGCGCTGGTTGCCTGGGGCTAATGAGGAGATGGCCGAGCTGATGGCGGCTATGAATGCGGAGCTGCCTTTTACGGCTGCCTACGATCCACCTCATGCCTGAAGTACCTTCCAGCCGCCAACAGCTCGATGACCAGCTCTCCCAGCGGTTCATCGCCTTAGACCCAGCCGGCTACTTCCTAATTCGCATCGATCGCGAGGCGGCGGAGCTGGTGGTTGAGCACTATGGCAATGGCATCGATGAGCGGGGCTTAGCCACCGATCCCGATACCGGAGAGGTATTGAGCTGCCGTGGTGGCGGCGGCGTTCGCGAGCCCTTGGCAGTTTTCCGGGGCTGCAGTGCCAAGCAACTGGGTATTGACCTGACCGAAGGTCCAGGCCCTCACCCGCTCACCTGCCTAGACCACGCCCTGTATCTAGGCAGGGAGCTTCAAAGAGCTCAAGCGTGCCTAGAGCAACGAATTGAATACGTCCAAGATTGAATATATAAAGATTGAATAAATCAAGATTGAGCCAATCAAGACTTAAAATATTGATTAAATGGCCTAGCCAAGCTTATCGAGTACTGGATTAAACGGCCACCTTTAAACAGGCTGCAGTTCGCGGCTCGGTTCGGCTGTGGTCTTTGGGGGATCGGGTGGCAAGGTGGCGAGCTGCTCTTCTATCTCGCGCCGCACGATTGCGCGGTATTCGAGGAAGTGTTCGTTGTGAGCCAGGATCGATATGAAGCCAGTGAAACGCTTCGGGTTATGGCGGTACATGCCGTAGAGCGCTTTCCAGAAACGCACCCTGGTGTTGCGCTTGAGGCCTTGGCGCCACAAAATTATTCCCAGTGCGCGCAGGTCAACCCAGCTGGTCGGCTTGGGCGGACGACTGCCTGGAACAACCAATGCCTTCCATTGCTGCGGTGGCAGTTTCAGGAAGTAGGAATAAACGCGATCAATGAAAGCGTTAGGCTCATAAAGGGCGCCGAAAGCATCTACATACTCATTGGCGATGTCGCGAATCGGCCGGGTGGGCTCGAAATTAAGCAGGTTGGTTTGGTTAACTCCTTTTGCTGCTGCCTTGCCTTCGATCAAGCGACCTTCTCTCTCGAGGCGATGCCAAAGAGCTGTATTTGGAAGGGCCTGAAGCATGCCCATCATGGCGTGGGGAATGCCAGTGCGGGTCACAAACTCGACGATCCTGCCGCCCGCGCCCTCTTTCTCGCCGTCGAATCCGATGATGAAACCAGCCATCACCCGCAACCCGTAGGAGGTGATTTTGTCGACAGAATCCACCAGGGAGCTGCGGGTATTTTGTAACTTACCGGCAGTTTCCAGGCTTGATTCGTCCGGGGTCTCGATGCCGAGGAAGACGCTCTCAAAGCGGCATTCCACCATCATTTGCATGAGGTCATCGTCCGCCGCCAGATCCACTGAGGCTTCGGTGGCGAAGCTGAATGGGAAGCCGTGCTCAATCTGCCATTGGCGCAAAAGCGGCAACAGCAATTTGACATTGCGCTTATTGCCGATGAAGTTGTCATCTACTAAGAACACTGAGCGGCGCCAGCCCAAGTCGTAGAGGCACTGCAGCTCGGCAACTAGCTGTTCAGGGTTTTTGGTGCGAGGTTTGCGCCCATACAGCACGATGATGTCGCAGAACTCACATTGGAAGGGGCAGCCTCGGGAGAACTGCACCGACATCTCTGAGTAGGCGTCTAGCTCTAGTAGGTCAAAGCGAGGAATCGGCGTTCCGGTTACATCTGGCTTGACGCCGTCAGAGCTGAACCGGCCATGGCTGTCACCCCGCTCAATGGCTTCGATGAACATTGGCAGGGTGATTTCACCCTCGTCGAGGATCTTGAAATCCGCGAGGTCGAGCTCGGGCGCATCTGGGGTGGAACTGGCAAAAGGACCTCCCACGGCGACTGGGATACCTCGCTGCTTGGCCTTGCCGATCTGAGTGGCCATATCGGCCTTCTGCACGATCATTCCGGAGATCACCACCAACTCGGCCCAGTCCCACTCGGCTTCGCTGACCTCGCGCACGTTGCGGTCAACCAGCTTCATTTCCCATGACTGGGGCAGCAGGGCTGCAACTGTGACCAGTCCCAAGGGCGGCAAAAGCACCTTGCGATCGATCAACTCGAGGATTTTTTCGTAGCTCCAGAAGGTTTTCGGGAACTCTGGGTAAACGAAGAGAGTGCGCATGCAAACAGCCGAACTGGGTTGATGACCGGGGAAAACCAGGGCGCTTTTTCTGCGCTGCTATGCGGTGTTAGTGACTGAAAGCTTAGGAGGTCTGCGGAAGTGCTGAAGGCAGCGTGCTTTCTGCTGTAATGGCCTCACCTTCAATGATGGCCTCCCATGGCTGCCGCGATTTACCTGGGTTTGTTTGGTGGTGGGCTTGCCGTTGCCATTGCCGCATCGATCGTGCTGCGCGGCATCAAACTGATCTGAGCTTCAGTCTCAGGCTCCTGCGGCTGATCAGCTCCTGCAGGCCCAAGGCGAAGCCCGCAGCCCCCAGCACTGCAAAGGTGCCCTGTAGCCCGAGAGTAAGGCTCATGGCAGCTGCCAATAGGCCGCTGAGGCCGCCCCCACCTAAGAAGGCGATCTGGCCTAACCCGGCCATGCGCCCGCGGATGGCCATTGAAGAACCCACCTGGCTGATCAAATTGACCCCTGCCAGCAGGCTGGCGGTGCCAGCACCGAGGGCGAAGGTGGCCGCCATACCTATTCCCACCGTTTTTGGGCTGCTGTAAGCGGCCATGACCAGTTGGGCTGTTGCGGTGATCAGGGTGCAGCTACCCAGCAGCAGGCCGGGCCGCTGGCTCAACCAGCGACTGTGACGCTGCAGAACCAGGCCGCCGCTGATGCTGCCTGCTGCCAACACACTGGTGAATAGGCCAAGGGCCTGGGGGGAGGGGCCCAGCAAATCCCGGGCCATCAAGGGGGCAAGGCCGGGGTGGAAGAAGCCAAGTAAACAAGCCAGAGCCGTGTAGATCAGCACGTGCCGCAGCACCGGACCACTGCCGCGCCAGGCGGCTCTGAGCCCACTGCTGGCTCCAGCCACGCTGCGCTGCTCCAGCCCCCTATTGGGGTGGAGCAGCCACAGCACTGAGGCGATGGGGATCAAGTAAGTGGCGGCATCGATCGCCAGGGCCGTGCCCGCGCCGGTCCAGGCCAGTAGCCAGCCCCCTAGGGGAGGACCCACCAGCTTGCCCACGTTGAACACCACCGAAAAGCTTGTGAGGTATGGAGCCAGTTGCTGGGGACCCTCCACCAGTAGGGCGCAATATTTGTTGCGGGCAGTGAGTTCGTAGGCACTGGCGATGCCTACTAGAAGGGTGCTCAATAGCAACAGGATTACCTGCAGATCACCCTTGCTCAGGGGTATCGCAATGGCTCCGAGCATGCCTGCTGCGAAAAGTCCCCATTGGGAGCGGATCAGCACGGCTTCGCAGCCCAGTTTGTCGGTCGCAACCCCTGCTGGCCCACTTACCAGCAGGGCAGGTAGGGCGAGCACCGCGAAATGGAGGGCCAGCACCAACGCATTGCCGCTGCCATCCATCAGGATCCAGCCCTTAGCCGTGAGGCCCGCGAAAGATCCAGCTGTGCTCAGTCCTGAGGCAACCAGAAAGGTGGTGCGTTGATGCGTCCGCCAGCTCAAGCGCCTAGGCGGCGGCTGTCAACGGCCTCAGCCACCATTGCCTTGGCGCCCACCACCTCGCCGATCAGGTCATAGGTGTCGGCAGCAATGATCCGCACCGGCACCATGGTGCCGGGTGCTGCGCAAAGTCCGCCCTCGCCTGGATGCACCCGCACTTCGCCATCCACCTCGGGGGCGAAGCGGGCGCAGCGGCCGAGCATCTCACCGCTGCTGGGATTCTCCTGCTCGATCAGCACATCCACGATCCGGCCCACCCAAGCGGCGTTGCGGGCGGCGGCGATCGGCTGCTGTAGGGCCATCAGGCGATCCTTGCGCTCTGCTGCCACCCCGGCGGGCACCTGATCCGGCAGGTCGGCGGCGGGGGTGCCCTCCTCCGGTGAAAAGGTGAACACGCCCACGTGGTCGAACTGCTGCTCGGTCACGAAATCGAGCAGGTGCTGGAAGTGCTCTTCGGTCTCGCCAGGAAAGCCCACGATGAAGGTGGTGCGCAGCACCGACTCGGGCAGCTGTTCGCGGATCCGCCGCAGCACGCCACCGGTTACGTCCGCTTGCCAGGGGCGGTTCATTGCCCGCAGCACCTCGGGGTGGCTGTGTTGCAGAGGCAGATCCAAATAGGGCAGCACGTTGGGCACCTCGCGGTAGGCCGTAAGCACTGCCTCGGTGAGGCCGGTGGGGTATGCGTAGTGAACGCGGATCCAGGGGATTTCCACCTCCCCCAAGGCCCGCAGCAGCTCCGCCAGCTGGGGCTTACCGGCCAGATCGAGGCCGTAATTGGTGGTGATTTGGCTGATCAACACCAACTCCTTCACCCCCTGAGCCGCTAGCTGCTTCGCTTCAGCCACGATGCTTTCGATCGGCCGGGAGCGCTGATTGCCGCGCAGGTGGGGAATGATGCAGAAAGCACAGCGGTAGTCACAGCCCTCGGCCACCTTCAGGTAAGCCACGGCTTCGCTGGTGGTGCGGTAGCGGGGCAGGTGCTCGTCGCCCACGAAAGTGGGGTTGGCGCTCACCTGATTGACCCGCTCGCCGGCCTCCACCCGCTCCAGCACGCTGACGATGTGTTGGTAGTCGCCGGTGCCCACGATCGCCTTGGCTTCGGGGAGGCTTTCGAGCAGCTCTTCCTGGAAGTGCTGGGCTAGGCAGCCCGCGATTATCAGTTCTTTTCCCTGTTCGGCTAGCTCCACCAGGGTGCGCACCGACTCCTCTCGTGCTTCCTGGATGAAGCTGCAGGTGTTCACAACCACCAAAGTGGCGTCGCTTTCATCGGCACTGACGCCGTAGCCGGCCTCGGCTAGCAGACCCAGCATGTGCTCGGTGTCCACGCGGTTTTTTTCGCAGCCCAAGTGGGCAAATGCCACGGTGGGCTTGGTTGCAGGAGCGTGGGTTTCCTGGGTCACGGTTTTACCAGGGCAGAGATTCACCCTACGTTGCACTCTGACGGCACCCTGAAACCCTGGTTTGCGCCTGCCACAATCAGGCCAGCCTGGGCTACGACCCGTGACCTCAACCCGCCTCAGCCAGCGCCTTAGCTCCAGCCGGCGCCGTAGTGATCCGGCCCGCCGCTGGGCTCGGGTGGCCATGGCTGTATTGGCCACCATCGGCGCCATCGATACCGGCGCCATCACCCTGAAGCGTTGGGGTCTGCTGGGTCCGCTGAGTTGCCCTGGCGGAGCAGAGGGCTGCGACAAGGTGCTGAACAGCGCCTGGGGCAGCGTCTTTGGCCAGCCCCTGTCTTTGTTTGGCTGGCTGGCCTACGGGGCGGTGTTGCTCCTAGCTGTGCTGCCGCTGGTGCTGCGCGGCGATTCGAGAGCGGCCCTTGCCCAGCGCAGTTGGTGGGCCCTATTGCTGCTGAGCACGGGCATGGCTGTTTTCAGCCTGTTGTTGATGGGGTTGATGGTTCTGAAGATTCAGGCCTTCTGTTTCTTCTGCGTGCTCTCAGCGACTCTCAGCCTGAGCTTGTTAGTGATCAGCCTCGTGGGTGGTGAGTGGGAAGACCGCGGCCAGCTGGTGTTCCGGGCCGTGATCGTGGCCTTATTGGTAGGCATGGTGGGCCTGGGTTGGGCGGCTTCTGTGGATCGCCCCGCCGCGGTGCGGGGGGCTGGGGTCCCTCCCTTAGTTGTGGCCACCAGTAGTCCAGAAGCAATTGCCCTGGCCGAGCATCTGAGTAGCACCGGCGCGGTGATGTACACGGCCTATTGGTGCCCGCATTGCCATGAGCAGAAGGAGCTGTTCGGCAAGGAAGCCAGCGCCAAGTTGGGCCTGGTTGAGTGCGCTGCCGATGGCCAAAACAGCCAGAAGCCACTGTGCGACACCAAGGCAATTGAGGGCTTCCCCACCTGGGAGATCAACGGCAAGCTCGATTCTGGGGTTAAGTCCCTAGCTGATCTCGCCCGGCTATCCGGTTACGCCGGCCCAGTGCCCTGAACAGCGGCGGTGCTTGGGGATCGGTGCCGCTGTTGATCGGTGTGGCGCTGCCAAAAGGGCTGGGCATAGGGCGAATCGGTGCGGTGGTGTCCCCCCCGGCTCTCGTTGCGGAACAGGGCCGCTTCGATTAGCAGCTCGGTCAGCACCAGCCGTTGCTGCAGTTCCTGCAGCCGCCGCAGTGCGGGCAACGCCTCTGGCTCGAATTGGATGCTCTGGCCAGGCTCCACGACTTGTAGCTGCCGCCAGGCTTGGCTGGCTTCGAGCTGCCGGCGCTGGCCACGCAGTTTCACTAGGGCAGGACCCAGGGAGTGGCCATTGCGCTCTACACCCGCCACCTGCCAGCAAAGATCCCGCAGGGCGCTGATCTGGGCCTCCAGGCTCTCTTTGGGGGGCAAGGGCAGCTGGGTTGTGGTGGCTAGCTCCCCTGGGTCGGCCGCGGTTGGCCTGGCCGGCGCCAGCTCGATTGTGCGTAGCTGGCGGGCAAACACCAGGCACTCCATCAGGGAGTTGCTGGCTAGCCGGTTGGCCCCGTGCACGCCCGTGCAGGCCACTTCGCCTACCGCGTACAGGCCAGGCACGCTGGTGGCGGCTTGTAGATCGGTCCAAATGCCGCCCATCCAGTAGTGGGCGGCCGGGGCCACGGGGATCGGCTCCCGGGTGGGTTCCAGCCCGAGTTCACGGCAACGCCCCAGGATCGTGGGGAACTGGCGCTCCAGGCGCGGCAGTCCCACGGGCCGCAGGTCCAGCCACAGATGGTCTACGTCTAGGGCCTGCATCCGTCTAGCCAGGGCGCGACTCACCGCATCCCTTGGGGCGAGATCTGCCCCCGGCAGCTGGGCCACCGGGCTGGCTCCCGACTCTTCCATTAGGCGGGCGCCTTCGCCGCGCACCGCCTCCGAGATCAGGAAGTGGGGTGCACCCGGCAGCATGAGGGCTGTGGGATGAAACTGCACAAACTCCAGATCGCGCACTTTTGCGCCGGCTTGCCAGGCCATCACTACCCCGTCGCCGCTCGCCAGGCTGGGGTTGGTGGTGTGGGCGAAAAGGTGGCCTCCACCACCAGTTGCTAGCACCACCGCCCTGGCGGCAAGCCAGTGGAGGCGGTTCTCCTCGAGCACGGCCAGGCCCACACAGCGGCCCTGCTCCAACCAGAGTTGCCAGGCCACAACGCCCTTGCGCTGTTCGAGCCGGGGCCGGAGCAGAACCTCCCGTTCCAGGGCTTCCACCAGGGCGCCGCCGGTGCGGTCCTGGGCATGCAGCACCCTCCGGTGGCTGTGGGCGGCTTCCAGGGTTGTGCTCAGATTTTCGCCGTCGCGGTCGAAGGCCATGCCCAGCTCCAGCAGGCGCCCTACGCAGGCTGGAGCGTCATGCACTAGACGCTCCACGGCCGCCAGATCGCACAGTCCAGCCCCTGCCACCAGGGTGTCGTCGATGTGGCTCTGGAAGCTGTCGTTGGGTCTTGTTACTGCGGCAATACCTCCCTGGGCCCAGCGGCTGGCGGATCGTGGCGTGCTGCTGGGATCAATGTCCTTGCTCAGCAACAGCACCCGCAGATGGCTGGGCAGCTCCAGGCAGGCCATGAGCCCGGCTGCTCCACTGCCAACTACCACCACATCCCAGGACTGCTCTGCCATGGCGGCTGAAGACTTCCGACAAAGGTCGGCACTAAAAAAGCCGCCGGAAGGCCCCGACGGCTTTCAAGAGGATTGAATTTTAAGCCTCAGCGGTACTGGCCATCGTTGATGCGGTCGTCGCCTTCGTTGAGGGCGATGACTGCATCAGTGACGGTGAAGTTGTCCTTGTACTTGTTGAACAGTTCCTTTTGGCGATCGGTCAGATCGAGGTTGAGCACATCGTCAACGCTGGCGTAGGGGCCTCCCAGGACGATTTTGCCGGCCAGGGTCGGATACATGCCGGGGTAATCCTGGAAGCGGCGCACAGAACAGTTGTTTAGATCCACCTTGCCGGCTCGCTCGGCGATTTTGTCGTCGGCTTGGTTGCGACGATCGGCTGCATAAGCCGGGGGTGGAATCAGCAACGTGATCAAGAGGCCGGCCAGCACAACCCCACTAATCAGCCAGGCAACCAGCCGTTTCATCACGACACTCCGTTGAACTACGGGAAGGGAGGCGACATGGGTCACCGGGATTCCAATGTTACAGAGCCATGCCGGAAGCTTTACCTGTAACCCTCGAGGATTTGCAGTTCTTCAGATCAGGCCGCTGAGGCTCGGTGCCCCAAGAGAGGCCAGCAGGAAAAGGGCATCTACCGCCAAGGTTGTGGCCAAGGCAGCGCTTGTTATGCGTCCCACCTCGCCCAAACCCCAGAGCCAGCGGCAGGCTTGAACAAGCAGCGCCGCGCAGAGCACAACCAAAACCAGGCTTTGGGGGGCGAGCACTTGCTGGGCGGCAGCTTGCAGGAGCAGGGGTGCCTCGGTGCTGCCCGCATTGAGGATCAGGGGCCAGGAGGGCATCAGCCCGGTTCCGGCTATGGCCGCATCAGTGGCTGCCGTACCAAGCAGGGACCCTAAGTAAAACCCGCAGGCAACTTTCCAGCGGCTCTGCAGTCCAGTCAGAGCTAGTGGCAGGGCAAAGGCCTCAATGGGAAGGTGCCACACCGGATGGAGCCGGCACCAGCCCCAAAACAGGCTGCCTGCCAACCAGCTGCCGCAGAAACCAACTAGCAACTCCCCGGCTCGACTGGCTCGGGGGTTGGGGTGCCGACTCAAGGCCAGCGCCAGGCCAAGGAGGGGCACAGTGAACAGAGCCGCACTGAAAGGTGCAAGCCGCACCCATGGGGCCTGGAGGAAGACTGGCAGGGTGACCAAAACCCCGCTGATCAGGCTCAGCCCAGGGTTGCGGCACGCCTGCAGCAACGCACGCAGCGAAGGAACGGCCGGAAGGCCTGCCGGGGCTATTGCGCTGGGAGGGGCCCCGACCACCAAAATTGTGAAGAAAGATGCGCAACCTTAAGGGTTCAAGCGGGGAGGCGCGCCATAAGGTCGCTGCAGCTCGTGTTGCCCGCGATGTTGTCCGCTGCCATGCCGAACCTGCCTATTGCGGTGATCGGCTTCTGGGAAGCCTGCTTTCGATCCCTGGTGTTGGGGATTTTGCAGGGGCTAACGGAGTTCTTGCCGATCAGCAGCACCGCCCACCTCAAGGTGGTGCCGGTGTTGCTCGGCTGGGGCGATCCAGGGGTAGCGGTCACGGCGGTGATACAGCTGGGCAGCATCGCGGCGGTGTTGGCTTATTTCCGCTCAGACCTGGCTGAAGTGATCAGGGGCGTGGGCCGGGCCTGCCGTCACGGTCAGTGGGGCGACCCCTCCGCTCGCATGGGTGTCGCCATTGCCTTAGGCACTCTGCCGATTGTTTTTGCCGGTTTGGCTTTGAAACTTTGGGTGCCCGATTACGACAACTCGCCGCTGCGCAGCATGGCCTCGATTGCGGTCGTGTCGATTGTGATGGCCCTGTTGCTGGCTCTGGCTGAGCTGGTGGGTAGTCGTCGCCGCGAGCTGGTTGATGTCCAGCCCCGTGATGGTTTCTGGGTCGGTCTGGCTCAGGCCCTGGCTCTGGTGCCAGGCGTTTCCCGTTCGGGGAGCACCCTCACTGCCGCTTTGTTTGACAGCTGGCAGCGCCCGGCCGCCGCCCGCTTCTCCTTTTTGTTGGGCATTCCGGCAATCACCCTGGCTGGGCTGGTGTCCCTCAAGGAGGCATTCAGTGCTCCAGCTGGTGGTGGCGCCGTGCCTTTGCTTGTGGGAATCGTTGCCGCTGCGGTGGTGTCCTGGTTGGCGATCGCCTGGTTGCTGCGCTTTCTGCAAACGAACAGCACCTGGGTGTTCGTCGCCTATCGCCTGGTCTTCGGGGTAGGCATATTGATTTGGCTTGCCGCCAGGATGGCAGTCTGAATCAATAGCAGCCCCTGACGCCGTGTGGAATGAGCCCTCTGCGGGGATTGCCCTGGCTGCCCTCGATGACGGCTCCCCAGGGACGGTGCGCTTACCGGCCCCTGCCGTAGTCGCCTCGGTGGAGCCTGGTTCGATCGCTGAGGAGTTGGGCTTTCAGCCGGGCGACCGCCTGCTCAGCATCAATGGCAAGCGTCCACGGGATCTGATCGATGTTCAGATGTTGGTGGGAGAGGAAGAGCTCACCTTGGAAGTTGAAGATCCTGACGGATCCCTGCATACGGTTGAGTTGGAGAAGGATCTTGACGAGGGCCTGGGCCTGGGATTCACCGAAGCTTTGTTCGATGGCCTCAAGCAGTGCAACAACGCCTGTCCGTTCTGCTTCATCGACCAGCAGCCACCGGGTCGCCGCAGCAGTCTCTACCTCAAAGATGATGATTACCGGCTCAGTTTTCTTTATGGCTCCTACCTAACACTCACCAACCTCACCGCTGCTGATTGGCAGCGGATCGAGGAACAGCGGCTTTCGCCCTTGTTCGTTTCCGTCCATGCCACCGAGCCTGAGCTGCGCAGCCGTTTGCTAGTCAATCCTCGGGCCGCTCTGCTGCTGGATCAGCTTGGCTGGTTCGCCCAGCGGGATTTGCAGATCCACGCCCAGGTGGTGGTGTGCCCTGGTATCAACGATGGCCCGGCCTTACTGCGCACCTTGCAGGATTTGGCCCAATTTGGCGGTGGCGATTGGCCCGCGGTGCTCTCCGTGGCAGTGGTGCCCGTGGGGCTTACCCGTTTTCGTCCCGACGGGGATGACCTCATACCAGTAGATCGCCAGTCAGCCCGCCAGGTAATCGCCTTGGTGGAGCCCTTGCAGCAGGGCTTTCAGCGAGATCTGGGCAGTCGTTTCGTTTGGTTGTCCGATGAGTGGTATCTCATGGCGGGGCTGCCGCTTCCCCCTCGGGCAGATTACGAAGATCTTCCCCAGCAGGAAAACGGCGTGGGCAGCATTCGCGCCTTTATCGAGGCGCTTGAGCTCGCTACTCGGAAGCTGCCCAAGGCCCTGGCCAGGCCGCGGCGGCTGAGCTGGGTGGTGGGCCAGCTGGTGGCCGAAGCCCTCGAGCCCGTGGTGGCCAGGCTAAATGCGGTTGCAGGGCTTGAGTTGATTTTGCATGGCTTGCCAAGCCCTTACTGGGGGCAGGAGCAGGTAGTTACGGGCCTGTTAACCGGTTCTGATCTGCTTACCGGCTTGGCTGGCTTGGATTTGGGCGAGGCCTTGCTGCTGCCAGCGGTGATGCTGCGCCAGGGCGAACCGGTATTCCTCGACGACCTCAGCCTGGCTCAGGTCGAGGCCCAGCTGCCGGTGCCTGTGCAGCTGCTGCAGGGTGCAGACGACCTTGTGGCCTCATGTTTAGCCAAGTTTCCTTTATCTCCTTAAGATGTGTGGGATTAGGCTGTTTTTGGCGTGCTCAATTTCACTTCCCGCTTAGCTCTGCTTTGCCTGCTAGGGAGTCCTTTGCTGTCCATTGCAGCCAAAGCTCAGGAGAAGCCGGCGCCTGCAGCTTCCCAGGCGGATTTGACTTTGCCCATGCCTCCACCGCTGGCGCCTGAAGCGCTTCGCGGCGACTCGACTACCAAGCTGCGGGGTTATCGGCCACGCCTAAACCCAACCCTCGTGACTCCAGCAGCCACCAAGCTGGCTCCAGGGCTTGAGAACTTGCCTGCACCAGCTTCCTTGGCCCTGCCGGTAAAGCCCGAGCAGGTGCGCATTACAGAGTTTCGTCCGCTGGGCTTGGTTGAAGTAGAAAACCTTGCCGAGGTTAATAATCCTGATCTAAAGGCAATCGCTAGTCAGGTGGATCAGGCTCAGAGCAATCTTCGAGCCCAGATTGCCCAGTGGTATCCCAATCTCAACCTGGAGGCAAATTCACTGCCATCCTTCACTACTGGACAGGCAAGGTCTGTTGCTAACAATGGCTTAACTACTAACGCCGCCACTGACCGCTGGGACTTTGGTGCTGCGATCACGGCCCAGTGGTCCTTGATTAATCCCCAGCGGGTGCCAACGATCGCAGCGGCACGCGATCAATTTGAGAAGGCCAAGTTCCAATACGTTATTGCTCTACGGGATCTGCGCTTACAGGCAGCATCTTCATATTTTGATCTCCAGCAGTCGGACGACCAAGTCCGTATTGGTCAGGAGTCAGTGCGGGCTTCTATAGTTAGCCTAAGAGATTCCAAGGCTCGATTTCAGGCTGGTGTGGCGACAAAGCTTGAGGTGCTTGAAGCTGAAACCCAGCTTTCCCGTGATCAGCAGCTCTTGACCAATTCGCTGGCTGCCCAAGCAATCGCTCGCCGCACGTTGGCAGCGCTTTTGGATCTACCTCAAAACGTAACCCCAACAGCTAAGGATCCGGCAAGAGTGTTTGGGATTTGGCAGCCCTCCCTGCAGGAGAGCATCATTGCTGCTTACACCTTCCGCGAGGAATTAGACCAGGCATTGCTAGATATTTCTATAGCTAATAGTCAGGCAAACGCAGCCTTGGGCGCAGTGCAGCCCTTCTTGAATATTTTTGCTGGATTCTCAGGCAGCATCTTCAATGGTAATGATCCCATAATTGTTGCAGAGCCAGGAGCTGAAGGTAGCAATTACGACACCACTCTTGGCGTCAACTTGAGCTGGCGCCTCTTTGATGGCGGAGCTGCTGCAGCCCAATCACGCCAAAACAAGCAGCTTGCCCAAGAAAATACTTTTCGCTTCGCCCAGCGCCGAGATGGTATTCGCCAAGAGGTTGAAACAAGTTTCTATGAACTCGAGAAAAATAACCGCAACATTGTGACTACTTCCAGGGAGGTGATTTCTGCTCGTGAATCCCTGCGCCTAGCTCGTCTGCGTTTCCAAGCTGGTGTGACAACCCAGCGAGAGGTGGTGGACAACCAGCGAGATCTCACCCAGGCAGAGGTGCGCTTTTCCAATTCCATCACCGATTACAACAAGCGTCTTGCTGAGCTGCGTCGCCGCACGGGCCTAGATCAAGTGGCTGGTTGCACGCCTCAGTCCCTACCGGCAATCAAACCTGCCGGCGCTTCAGATGTTCCCGTCGAACCCACGCCCCTGATTCCTGCCTGCCAGGCCGCTGCCCAGGGAGCAGTCTGACGCCGTGGTGGCGTCTTCAGTAGATCCACAGCCTTCACTTGGGCTGCCCAACACCTTCAGATTGGGTTTGTTTCAGGGTTGTTTGGGGTGTTTGGCAGTCATCTTTGCTGGTCTGCTCAACAGGGTCATGCTCAGCGAGCTTGAGTTCCCCGGGTTACTGGTTGGTGGGGCGCTGGCATTTGAACAGTTTGTTGCTCCCTCCAGGGTGTTGTTCGGTCAAATTTCAGATGCCCATCCCTGGGCGGGTCGTCACCGGCTTCCATATATATGGCTGGGCACTTCCCTGTTTTGTGGCTTGGCGGTGCTCTCTGTTCCCCTGATATTTCATGTGGGTCGCTTGCTTGAAGCCGCTTCCCAGCCTGAGCTGGGATTGGGAATCGCGGCGCTTTGCGGCCTGTTTGCTCTTTATGGCTTGGCGATTTCCCTCGCTACAACACCCTATCTCGCCCTTGTAATTGATCGCACCAGCGAGGCTGAGCGGCCCCGGGCGGTGGGCCTGATTTGGTGTCTACTCACCGTTGGCATTGTGATCGGGGCAATCTCGATAAATCTGAGCTTGCGCAGTCTTGATGGCATAACCGATCCTGCCCTTTTGGAGCCTGTATTGCTTGGCTTCATGGGCCGGGTAGCCGCAGTGGTGCTTGTGCTCACGGTTGTGGCCACCGTCGGACTTGAACCCAGCAACAAGCAACTTGACTTGGCTGAGGGCGGGCCGCGCCGGGAGGATGCCATCACCCTCGCCCAGGCCTGGGCACTTGTTATCTCAAGCCGTCAGGTCCTGGTTTTTTTCTCCTTTCTTGTGCTGTTCACCCTGGGGTTGTTTCTACAGGACCCCATCCTCGAGAGCTACGCAGCAGACGTGTTCGGCATGCCGATTGCAGCTACGGCATCCCTGAACGCCATCTGGGGTATGGGAACTTTGACGGGCTTGCTGCTGGCGGGCCTGTGGATCGTGCCCAAGTACGGCAAGTTGGCAACCGCACGCCTGGGTTGCCAGCTGATCTTGGTCAGCCTGGTCTTTTTGGCTCTCGCTGGTTTGGCGCCCCGTGTGCCGGTACTGCAGGTCGTCATGCTCCTGTTTGGCTTGGCGGCGGGCATTGGTACCAACAGCGCCCTAGTGCTGATGCTTGATCTCACCTTGCCAGAGGCTGCGGGCACCTTTGTAGGGGTATGGGGTCTGGCCCAGGCCTTATCAAGGGCCTTAGGGAAAGTGCTCGGTGGTGGACTGCTTGATCTAGCCCGTTCTCTACAGCAGGCCTTCGAGCTTGCCCCGTCTGTTTATTTCCCCTATGCGCTGGTTTTAAGCGTGGAGGTGCTGGTTGCTTTTGGTGCCCTGGTGTTGCTGCGGCGCGTCAACCTGCGCCAATTCAGGGAGGATACGGGTCGCAGCCTCAGCAAGGTGCTGGCCCTAGAGCTCGGATGAACCCAGAACCCCCAGTGCTTTCCTCCCCAGATCTCAATCCAGGCCTGGTTGAGCTGATCGATCTTGTGGCTGAACGGCAGCGGGCCGATTTCGGTCACATGGCCTCCGATCTCAAATCAGACGGCAGCCTGATCACGGCCTGTGACCGCTGGAGTGATGCGACCCTGGTTGAAGGATTGGCTCGCTTGTTTCCTGGTGAAGGGGTGCTGAGCGAGGAAGGCAACAAAACAGTCCCTAAGACCTCTGCTTATTGGGTGGTTGATCCCCTGGATGGCACCACGAATTTTGCTGCTGGGATTCCCTACTGGGCCATATCGATAGCGCGTTTTGAGGCTGGTCGTCCCGTGCTTGCCGTGCTGGACGTACCACCACTGCGGCAGCGGATCGTGGCGATTCGCGCTCAGGGCGCCTGGCGCAATGGTCGCCCCCTGCTGGCTCCCTCCGGGCAGAGCCACCCTGCTGGCTGCGCTTCCTTATGTAGCCGTTCGATAGGAGTGCTGCAAAAGCTGCCCAATCAACGCTTCCCTGGAAAAATCCGTTTACTTGGGGTGGCAAGCCTCAATCTTGTCAGTGTGGCGATGGGGCAAACGATCTCAGCCCTCGAGGCCACGCCCAAGATCTGGGATCTGGCTGCAGCGTGGTTGGTGCTCAGCGAGTTGGACTGCCCGATCCGTTGGCTGGTGCGATCACCGGAGTCGATCGATGCTGGTTCCGATCTGTCAGCAGCTGATTTTCCAGTGCTGGCGGCCGATCGGCCGGAAAACCTGGCCCGCTTCATGCCCTGGGCCGATGCGCTGGTGAGCTGATCCTTGCCAACCGGGCAACAGAGGTGATATGTTTTTGGACTGCGCGCAAGGGGGGAAGCCCCGGAAGCGAGCAGGCTTACGACGAAGAAGGCGAGAGCCGACGGTGTTGTAAGTTTTCTGAGTCGCT
>NZ_JAGQBA010000011.1 GCF_024345395.1 Cyanobium sp. Tous-M-B4
TCCTTGCCAACCGGGCAACAGAGGTGATATGTTTTTGGACTGCGCGCAAGGGGGGAAGCCCCGGAAGCGAGCAGGCTTACGACGAAGAAGGCGAGAGCCGACGGTGTTGTAAGTTTTCTGAGTCGCTGAGAGGCGACGTTCCGCCGAGAACTCCCGAGAGGGGGAGGAAGCGGAAGCACCTGGACAACTAAAAAGTTTAGGAACTGACGCTTTCACTGCGTCACGGATCAAAGGAGCCTGCACCGCCTGAGAAGGAGGGTGTTGGAGCTTTGATTTTTTAGCTGAGAGATCAGCTAGTGACGGAAATAGCAGTGAAGGTGTGAGGTCCCGTCAAAAAAGAACAAGCGTGACGCGCCTGTTGGTTGGTTTTTGATGCCTTCTCACGAGGGAACAGGAGCTGGTGTGCCGATGGGAGAGGCGAGCGCGACCGGATCTGGGATTCGGGAAAGTCAAGAGGAAAGAAATTTCTGAATGCACTCTTTGAAACCTTCTGTCAGAGGAAGGGGCTCCAACTGTGAGACCTGCGCCAGTGGGTCAAAGCGGGTGAGAAGCAATTCATGTTGAGGCGAAAGTCGATAGGACGTGAACTACAACGGAGAGTTTGATCCTGGCTCAGGATGAACGCTGGCGGCGTGCTTAACACATGCAAGTCGAACGAACCTTCGGGTTAGTGGCGGACGGGTGAGTAACGCGTGAGAATCTGCCCTCAGGAGGGGGATAACGGCTGGAAACGGCCGCTAATACCCCATATGCCGAGAGGTGAAATGAATTTCGCCTGAGGATGAGCTCGCGTCTGATTAGCTAGTTGGTGTGGTAAAGGCTCACCAAGGCTTCGATCAGTAGCTGGTCTGAGAGGATGATCAGCCACACTGGGACTGAGACACGGCCCAGACTCCTACGGGAGGCAGCAGTGGGGAATTTTCCGCAATGGGCGCAAGCCTGACGGAGCAACGCCGCGTGAGGGATGAAGGCCTCTGGGCTGTAAACCTCTTTTATCAAGGAAGAAGATCTGACGGTACTTGATGAATAAGCCACGGCTAATTCCGTGCCAGCAGCCGCGGTAATACGGGAGTGGCAAGCGTTATCCGGAATTATTGGGCGTAAAGCGTCCGCAGGCGGTTTTACAAGTCTGTCGTTAAAACGTGGAGCTCAACTCCATTTCGGCGATGGAAACTGTAAGACTAGAGTGTGGTAGGGGCAGAGGGAATTCCCGGTGTAGCGGTGAAATGCGTAGATATCGGGAAGAACACCAGTGGCGAAGGCGCTCTGCTGGGCCATAACTGACGCTCATGGACGAAAGCCAGGGGAGCGAAAGGGATTAGATACCCCTGTAGTCCTGGCCGTAAACGATGAACACTAGGTGTCGGGGGAATCGACCCCCTCGGTGTCGTAGCCAACGCGTTAAGTGTTCCGCCTGGGGAGTACGCACGCAAGTGTGAAACTCAAAGGAATTGACGGGGGCCCGCACAAGCGGTGGAGTATGTGGTTTAATTCGATGCAACGCGAAGAACCTTACCAGGGTTTGACATCCTGCGAATTCCTTGGAAACTTGGAAGTGCCTTCGGGAGCGCAGTGACAGGTGGTGCATGGCTGTCGTCAGCTCGTGTCGTGAGATGTTGGGTTAAGTCCCGCAACGAGCGCAACCCACGTCTTTAGTTGCCAGCATTCAGTTGGGCACTCTAGAGAGACCGCCGGTGATAAACCGGAGGAAGGTGTGGATGACGTCAAGTCATCATGCCCCTTACATCCTGGGCTACACACGTACTACAATGCTACGGACAAAGGGCAGCAAACTCGCGAGAGCTAGCAAATCCCATAAACCGTGGCTCAGTTCAGATCGTAGGCTGCAACTCGCCTACGTGAAGGAGGAATCGCTAGTAATCGCAGGTCAGCATACTGCGGTGAATACGTTCCCGGGCCTTGTACACACCGCCCGTCACACCATGGAAGTTGGCCACGCCCGAAGTCGTTACTCCAACCCTTGTGGAGGAGGATGCCGAAGGTGGGGCTGATGACTGGGGTGAAGTCGTAACAAGGTAGCCGTACCGGAAGGTGCGGCTGGATCACCTCCTAACAGGGATACAATAACTAATTGTGATGTCTGAGTAATTTATTCTCAGGCCATGATTCTGTCATCTCTAAGGTCGATCGGTACCTCAATTTGAGAATTCAAGAAGAGCTGAGTAATCAGTTTGGAGATGAAGGTCTTAATTTCAGTTCCTAAACTTTGTCTAGGTCACCCCACAGCGGGTAAAGCCGAGAGCATGAATTTAATTATTTGTGTTTGATCTGGCAAGCCGAAAGGCGAGCTAGGTTGCGGCGAGAGCTCCTGGGCCATTAGCTCAGGTGGTTAGAGCGCACCCCTGATAAGGGTGAGGTCCCTGGTTCAAGTCCAGGATGGCCCATTCGTGTTTGGGGGTTTAGCTCAGTTGGTAGAGCGCCTGCTTTGCAAGCAGGATGTCAGCGGTTCGAGTCCGCTAACCTCCATCCAATGATGATGCTCATCCCTCAATCTGTAACTGCAAGTTTTGCGGTAAGGAGTTTTGCTGTGTATGTGATCTTGACTGTTGTTCGCTGAAGATTTCAGCTTCTTTTCATTCTTCCTAAGCTAACCAGATGGCTGGTTGTTTAGTTTGGTTGAAAAGACGCTGGATTCAACCCTGCCCTGGAGACAGGGCTGTTTGAATGTCAGCAGAACCTTGACAACTGCATAGGTAAAGTCTGGAAATAAAGCATCTCATGGATGCTTGATTCTAGCTTGGGTTTTGTCCAGTAATGGGTAGAGCTTAAGGCTGGTATCAAGAAAATTCTATTGAGTTTTTAGAGCCGAGAGCTTTCAGTTTTCTTCTGAGCCCGCCGAGGGTTTGGGAGTTTGATCCTGGCATTCAAACCGCAGGAAATACTCAAAGAAATTTGAGTATTAAGTGTAGGTGAATCTAGAGAGAATAGGCCTCAACAGCCTGAAGGACTGGGAGTTGAAATTGGTCAAGCTACAAAGGGCTCACGGTGGATACCTTGGCACACAGAGGCGATGAAGGACGTGGTTACCTGCGATAAGTCTCGGGGAGCTGGAAACACGCTTTGATCCGGGAATTTCCGAATGGGGCAACCCTTAGAACGGCCGCCTGAATCCATAGGGCGGCACGAGCCAACCCAGCGAACTGAAACATCTTAGTAGCTGGAGGAAAGGAAAGTAAAAACGACTCCCTGAGTAGCGGCGAGCGAACGGGGAAGAGCCTAAACCGATGCTTCCGAGCATCGGGGTTGTGGGACAGCAACGTGGACCAACAGAGTTAGAAGAAGCGTTTGAATGGCGCGCCACAGAGGGTGAAAGCCCCGTATTCGAAAACAAAGTTGGCCTAGCTGTATCCCGAGTAGCACGGAGCACGTGAAATTCCGTGTGAATCTGCGAGGACCACCTCGTAAGGCTAAGTACTCCTGTGTGACCGATAGCGAAACAGTACCGCGAGGGAAAGGTGAAAAGAACCCCGGGAGGGGAGTGAAATAGAACATGAAACCGTGAGCTTACAAGCAATGGGAGCCCGACTAATCGGGTGACCGTGTGCCTGTTGAAGAATGAGCCGGCGACTTATAGGCACTGGCAGGTTAAACCGGAAATGGTGGAGCCATAGCGAAAGCGAGTCTGAATAGGGCGATCGTCAGTGTTTATAGACCCGAACCCGGGTGATCTAACCATGGCCAGGATGAAGCTTGGGTGATACCAAGTGGAGGTCCGAACCGACTGATGTTGAAAAATCAGCGGATGAGCTGTGGTTAGGGGTGAAATGCCAATCGAACCCGGAGCTAGCTGGTTCTCCCCGAAATACGTTGAGGCGTAGCGTCTAGTGCTCCAGCAGGGGGGTAAAGCCACCGTTTCGGTGCGGGCTGCGAGAGCGGTACCAAATCGATACGAACTCTGAATACCCTGTGTGTAACTAGGCAGTCAGACTGTGGGGGATAAGCTCCATGGTCGAAAGGGAAACAGCCCAGACCGCCAGCTAAGGTCCCCAAATCAATGCTGAGTGATAAAGGAGGTGGGATTGCCCAGACAACCAGGAGGTTTGCCTAGAAGCAGCCATCCTCAAAGGAGTGCGTAATAGCTCACTGGTCGAGCGATCCTGCGCCGAAAATGAACGGGGCTAAGCATTGTACCGAAGCTGCGGATTTAACTTGTTAAATGGTAGGGGAGCGTTCCATGCGGGGTGAAGCGTTAGCGTAAGCGGGCGTGGACTACATGGAAGTGAGAATGTCGGCTTGAGTAGCGAAAACATGGGTGAGAATCCCATGCCCCGAAACCCTAAGGGTTCCTCCGGCAGGCTCGTCCGCGGAGGGTTAGTCAGGACCTAAGGCGAGGCCGAAAGGCGTAGTCGATGGACAACAGGTCAACATTCCTGTACCTGTGATGTTTTGGGAAGGGGGACGGAGAAGGCTAGCCAAGCCAGATGTTGGTTACTGGTCCAAGCGTTCGAGGCGTTGAGAACCGGCGAAAACGGTTTGAGCTGAGGCGTGAGTGCGAGCTGCTACGGCAGCGAAGTTGGTGACGTCATGCTTCCAAGAAAAGCCCTATACCCGTTAAGGCATCATGGCCTGTACCCGAAACCGACACAGGTGGGGTGGTAGAGAATACCGAGGGGCGCGAGGTAACTCTCTCTAAGGAACTCGGCAAAATGACCCCGTAACTTCGGGAGAAGGGGTGCCACCGCAAGGTGGTCGCAGTGAAGAGGCCCAGGCGACTGTTTACCAAAAACACAGGTCTCCGCTAAGTCGCAAGACGATGTATGGGGGCTGACGCCTGCCCAGTGCCGGAAGGTTAAGGAAGCTGGTCAGCGTAAGCGAAGCTGGCGACTGAAGCCCCGGTGAACGGCGGCCGTAACTATAACGGTCCTAAGGTAGCGAAATTCCTTGTCGGGTAAGTTCCGACCCGCACGAAAGGCGTAACGATCTGGGCGCTGTCTCGGAGAGAGGCTCGGCGAAATAGAATTGTCTGTGAAGATGCGGACTACGTGCACCCGGACAGAAAGACCCTATGAAGCTTTACTGTAGCTTGGTATTGTGCCCGGGCTCTGAATGCGCAGGATAGGTGGGAGGCTTTGATCAACAGCTTGCGGGTTGTTGTGAGCCAACGGTGAGATACCACTCTTTCAGAGCTAGGGTTCTAACAGTCACCCGTTATCCGGGGACTGGACAGTATCTGGTGGGCAGTTTGACTGGGGCGGTCGCCTCCTAAAAGGTAACGGAGGCGCGCAAAGGTTTGCTCAGGCTGGTTGGAAATCAGCCGACGAGTGTAAAAGCAGAAGCAAGCTTGACTGTGAGACCTACAAGTCGAACAGGGAGGAAACTCGGCTTTAGTGATCCGACGGTTCTGCGTGGAAGGGCCGTCGCTCAACGGATAAAAGTTACTCTAGGGATAACAGGCTGATCTCCCCCAAGAGTTCACATCGACGGGGAGGTTTGGCACCTCGATGTCGGCTCATCGCAACCTGGGGCTGAAGTCGGTCCCAAGGGTTGGGCTGTTCGCCCATTAAAGCGGTACGCGAGCTGGGTTCAGAACGTCGTGAGACAGTTCGGTCCATATCCGGTGCATGCGCAGGAATATTGAGAGGATTTCTCCCTAGTACGAGAGGACCGGGAGGAACGCACCTCTGGTGTACCAGTTATCGTGCCAACGGTAAACGCTGGGTAGCCATGTGCGGAGAGGATAACCGCTGAAAGCATCTAAGTGGGAAGCCCACCTCAAGATGAGTATTCCCATGGCGTTAGCCAGTAAGGTCACGGGAAGAACACCCGTTGATAGGCTCTATGTGGAAGCGCAGTAATGCGTGAAGCAGAGGAGTACTAATAGACCGAGGGCTTGACCAAAACTCAGGCTCTAAACAAAAGCTTGTTT